>JASGGF010000030.1:0-22683 GCA_047605145.1 Thermomicrobiales bacterium
CTCTACCGCGTGGAGGACGATGGCAGCCTGACCATGCTCGGCGCGGAGAGCTACACGGTCTCCGATGACGGCCTGACCTGGACCTTCAAGCTCAACCCGAATGCGAAGTGGAGCGACGGCCAGCCCATCACCGCCAATGACTGGGTCTACTCCTGGCTGCGCACCCTCGATCCCGCCGTCGGCAGCGGCGTCGGCTCGTTCCTGGCGGCAGTCAAGAACGCGCCAGAGTACCAGGCCGGCGAGGTGACGGACCCCGCCGAAGTGGGCCTGCGCGCGGTTGACGATCTCACCTTCGAAGTGACGATGGCCTCGCCCTCGCCGCAGTTCAAGGCCGTGGCCGGCCTGCCCTACCTCACCGCAGCTCCCCAGCACGCCATCGAGGCCAACGGCGAGCAGTGGACGGAAACGGGCAATCTGGTCAGCAGCGGCCCCTACAAGCTGGAAGCATGGGACCATGATCAGCAGATCACGCTGGTCCGCAACGAGAACTACGGCGGCGAAGCGCCCAGCATCGAGCGCGTGCTCATGACCATTGCGACGGGCGACCCGTGTGTGGCCCAGGTGCAGGCCTACGAGGCGAACGAAGTGGACTTCGCCACCTGCATCCCGGCGCAGGATATCGCCCGCATGCGGACGCAATACCCGGACGAACTGACGGTGGAGAACCTCTCCGCCACCATCTTCCCTGTCTTCGATAACCAGCAGGAGCCGTGGAACGATGTCCGCGTGCGCAAGGCGTTCGCACTCGCCATCGACCGCGACGCCATCGTGGCGGTGCTGACCGACAATACCTCCCTTCCGGCCTACCAACTGGTGCCCGAAGGGATCATCGGCAGCGATCCCGCCCACGCCCTGACCGGCACGGTGGAGGACGCGCAGGCGCTGCTGGCCGAGGCTGGCTACCCGAACGGCGAGGGCTTCCCCGAGTTCACCATCACCACCTCCGCCGCGCGCGGCCGCAAGGACCTGGCCGAGCTGATCCAGCAGATGTGGAAGCAGAACCTCGGCGTCGATGGCAAGGTCGAGGTCATGGAAGAGAACGCCTACCGCGCCTGGGTCAACGCCCGCAAGGATGAGCCGTTCGATATCGGCATCAACGGCTGGTACACCGATTACGTCGATCCCAACAACTGGTACAAGGAACTCTTCATCGACGACTTCCGCAACATGCACTTCGAGAACGAGGAGTTCGCGACGCTGGTGGACCAGGCCGCCTACGAGCTGGACGAGACCAAGCGCGCCGAGCTCTTTACCCAGGCGGACGCCATCCTCCAGGAGGAACTGCCGGCCATTCCGGCGTACTATCCGACCGACATTCAGCTCCGCAAGCCATGGCTTCAAGGCCTTGGTCACACGCCGGTGCTCGGCCTCTTCGTGATTGCCGACGCCACGATTACCCAACCGTAATCACGCCGGGCCGGGAACGGGACGCCGTTCCCGGCCTTCACGTTCAGGAACCTGATCACTGATGCTGCGTTACGTGGCGCGCCGCGCCATGGCAATCGTGCCGACCCTGCTGCTGGTCTACACCGTGGTGTTCCTCATCGCGCACGCCACGCCGGGCAGCCCGTGGGACATGCTCGGCGAACGCCCGGTGCCGAAGCAGGTGCAGGAGAACCTGAACGCGAAATACAACCTCGACAAGTCCCTGCCGGAGCAGTACCTCACCTACCTTGGCAACGCCCTGCGCGGCGATTTCGGGCCGTCGTACCGCAGCCGCTCCCAGAGCGTGGCCCAGATCATCCGCGAGTTCCTGCCCGTCTCCTTGCAGCTCGGGGCCGCCGCCATGCTGCTGGCGCTGCTGATCGCGCTCCCGCTCGGTGGGCTGGCCGCACTGCGCCGGGGCACGTGGGTGGACTGGACCATCGTCTCGCTCACCACGCTCGGCATCTCGCTGCCCTCGTACGTCGTCGCCTCGGTCGGCATCGTGGTGCTGGGCGTCAGGCTGGGCTGGGTGCCCACCATCGGCTGGGATGGCCTCTTCACGCCCAGCTCCATCGTGCCCATCATCGGCCTCGCGCTGGCGCCGCTGGCCGCGCTCACCCGCTACTTCCGCGCCAGCATGATCGAGGAACTCCACCGCGACTACGTGCGCACCGCCCGCGCCAAGGGGCTCTCCGAACAGCGCGTGGTGGGCGGGCACATGGCCCGCAACGCCCTGATCCCGGTCATCACCGTGGCGGGCGTCTACTTCTCCTACGTGATGATGGGCTCCTTCTTCGTGGAAACCATCGCCGGGGTGCCCGGCCTTGGCCGCTACTTCGTCATCTCCGTTGCCGCGCGCGATTACCCGGTGATCATCGGCACCACCCTGCTCTACGCCGCCGTGGTGCTGATCGTCAATATCCTCGTCGATCTCTCGTACGCCGCGCTCGATCCCCGCATCCACTATGAGCAGTAGCCTCGCCGTCCCCGCCGATCCCACGCTCACCCCCGCCCGGCGCGAACCCGCCCGCCGGGGTATGGGCTGGCAGATCGTGCGCGGCATCCGGCGTAACCCCGCCGCCATCATGAGCCTGCTCGTGCTCACCATCGTCTTGCTGGCCGCCATCTTCGCCACCGCCCTGCCCTTCCCCTACGACGTGCAGGACTACCGCATCCGCAACGCCCCACCTTCCGCCGAGCACCTGCTGGGCGGCGACCAACTGGGCCGCGATGTCCTCTCGCGCCTCGCCTACGGCGCCCGCGTCTCCATGACCGTCGCCTTCGCCGCCACCGTGCTCACGCTCATCATCGGGGTGACCGTCGGCGCCATCGCCGGGTACGCTGGGGGGCAGGTCGACAGCCTGATCATGCGCTTTGTCGATTCGATGTACGCCTTCCCGGATCTGCTCTTCGTGATTCTGGTCAGCGCGCTGCTGCGCGGCCAGATCGGCGACGAGCCGACCGGCGTCGTCGCCGCCATCGCCGCCATCGACCGCGCCAGCAACGGCCTCTTCCCCGTCTTCCTCGCGCTGGGCCTCACCAGTTGGCTGACCACTGCCCGGCTGGTGCGGGCGCAGTTGCTCTCGCTGAAGCACGCGGACTACGTGCTGGCCTCGCGCATGGCCGGGGCGAACCCCCAGTTCATCTTGCGCCGCCACCTGCTGCCGAACACCCTCGCCCCGCTGATCGTGGCCGCCACGCTCGCCATCCCGAACGCCATCCTGCTGGAGGCCGGGCTCAGCTTCATCGGCCTCGGCGTGCAGCCGCCCACGCCCAGTTGGGGCATCATGATCGCGGATGGCGTCGCCTCCATCCGCTCGTTTCCGTGGCTGATGCTGGCGCCCGCGCTCACCATCGGCCTCACCCTGCTCTCGTTCAACGTGCTGGGAGATGCCCTGCGTGACGCCGTGGACCCACTCTTGCAACGCTCCAGATAGGGAAGAGAAGGAGCCCAGTTCGTGCCAGATGACGCCGCCGTCACCTTGCATCACGACGCGTTTTACCTCGATGCCGCCGTGCCCCTCGTCAATGCGCGCCTGCTGCCCCGCTACCTGCCCGATCTGCAGGCCGGCGGCGTGGACGCGATCCTCACCACCGTCGCCTCGCTGGAGGACTGCCACTACGCCGTCACGGCGCTCGCTGGCTGGCGCGCGCTGGCCGCCAGCGACACGCTCCCCTTCCGCCTCTGCGCCACCGTCGCCGAGTTCCGCGCCGCCAAGCGCGACGGTGTGCTGGCGGTCGGGCTGCACTTTCAGGGCGGCAACCCGCTCGAAGGCAACCTCGATCTCATCGACGCCTACCACGCGCTCGGCGTGCGGGTGATGCAACTCACCTACAACGCCCGCAACGCCATTGGCGATGGCTGTCTGGAGGACGCGAACGCCGGCCTCAGCACCTTTGGCCGCAAGGTGGTGCGCCGTCTGGACGAGCGCCGCGTCGTCATCGACATCTCCCACGTCGGGGAGCGCAGCAGCCTCGAAGCACTCTCCCTCGCCAGCGGCCCGGTCGTCGCCACCCACGCCAACGCGCGCGGCGTCCACGACAGCGCCCGCAACCTCTCCGACGAGCAGATCCGCGCCGTCGCCGCCAGCGGCGGCGTCATCGGGCTCTGCGGCTTCCCGGCCTTCATCGCGCCGGATGACCCGCCCACCCTCGATCAGCTTATCGACCACGCGGTCTACATCGCCGATCTCGTTGGCGCGGAACACCTTGGACTCGGGCTCGATTTCGCCATCGAGGACGAGGACGACTACGACTACTTCGGCTACGACCCGCGTTACTACCCGCGCCCACCGTGGACCTGGCCCACCGGCCTCGGCGGCTTCTTCCGCGATGCCCCGAATATCACCACCGCCCTCCGGCGGCGCGGCTTCAGCGAGAGCGAAACGCGCGGCATCCTTGGCGAGAATTTTCTGCGTGTCTTCGCGCGGGTCTGGGGGGAATAGCCATGCGCCGCCTCTTTGACCAGCGCGCCCCCATGCGTGACGGCGTCCACCTCTCGGCGGATGTCTACCTGCCGGATGACGCCGCCCCGCAGCCCGCCATTCTGGTGCGCACCCCGTACGACAACACTCGCGAGGACTATCTGGAGTGGGCACAGCGCTTCACCGCGCACGGTTACCCCGTGGCGGTGCAGGACTGCCGGGGCCGGGGTGATTCCGACGGGACCTTCATCCCGTGGGCGGATGACTTCAACGACGGCTACGACACCATCGCCTGGGTGGCCGGGCAGCCGTGGTGCGATGGCCAGGTCGGCATGATGGGCGGCTCCTACATGGCCTGGGTGCAGTGGACCGCCGCCGCCCGCAACCCGCCCGCCCTCAAGGCCATGGTCGCGGCCGGCAGTCCCGGCCGCTGGTTCCGCGACTGGCCTTACCGCTTCGGCGCCTTCTGGGCCGAGGATTACGTCGAGTGGGTCAACCGCGTTTCCGGGCGCACCTACCAGTCGCAGAACATCATCGACTGGAACGATCTGCACCAGAACCGCCACCCGCGCAGCATGGATGTCACGCTGGGCCGCCCCATGCCACACTGGCAGGAAGCCCTCGACCACGACACCTACGATGACTACTGGCGCGGCCTGAGCATCACCGGTTACGAGCAGATGGATATCCCGGTGCTGCATGTCACCGGCTGGTTCGATGGCTGCGCGCCCGGCTCCTTCCATCATTTCCGCGAAATGACGCGCCGTTCCCCGGCGGCGGACCGGCAAAGCCTCCTGCTGGGAGCCTGGGGGCACGGCGGCGCCTGCCGCTCGGGCCGCGCCATCGAGGGCGTCTGGGACCTCGGCGAGCAGGCGAACCTCGATCTTCCGGAGGTGTGGCTGGCCTGGTTCGACCGCTGGCTGCGCGGGCAGCCCGGCGAAATCGCGCCGCCGGTGCGCTACTTCGCCATGGGCGTCAACGCCTGGCGCGACGCCGCCGCCTGGCCCCCGGAGGACGCGGTGCAGCAGACCCTGTTCCTCTCGGCGGAGGGCGCCCTCACCAAGGAGACCACCGCCAGCGGCCTGCGCACCTTCATCTACGACGCCAACGACCCAACGCCGGCCATGCCGCAGCTCTCGCCGGACCCGCTGCCGGATTTCTCGCCCCGTGATCTGGCGTTCCTGGAAGCACGCAGTGATGTCCTGATCTACACCGCCGCGCCAGTTACCGATGTCGTCGAGATCGCCGGGCCAGTCGCCGTCTACCTGCAGGCGGCCAGTAGCGCCCCGGACACCGACTTCGCCGCCGTGCTGGCCGATGTCTCCCCGGATGGCCGCAGCGTCTTCATCAGCCACGGCATCGTGCGCGCGGCCTACCGGAAGTCACTCGCCACGCCGATCCATCTGCAACCGCATCACCCGGTTGATCTCGATATCGAGCTGGCGGATGTCGCGCACGCGTTGCTGCCGGGGCACGCCCTGCGCCTGATTATCTGCTCCTGCCTGTTCCCGTACTATCACCCGAATCCCAACACCGGCCTGCGGTACGGGGAGGAGGAGGACGGGGTGTACGCCGTCGCGCGGCAAACGGTGCTCAGCGGTGGCGAAACCGCCTCGGCGCTCCGGGTCTACGTCCGCCCGTCCGCGTGAGGCGCTAGCCCCGGCCAGCCGGGACCGCGAGCGAGAACGGGGCGTCAGTTTCGGCCACCACCAGCCGGTCATCGGCGGCGGGCAGCCAGATCCGGAACGTGCTGCCCACGCCGGGCGTGCTTTCAGCGCTAATGCGGCCGCTGTGCATCGCCACCAGGCGGCGGGCGATCGCCAGCCCCAGACCGGCCCCGCCGTAGCGGCGGGTCATCCCGCTTTCGCCCTGATGGAACTCGTCGAAGATCTGCGCCATCGCCTCGTCGGAAATGCCGATCCCTGTGTCAATGACCGAAATCTCCACGCCGTCGCCGTCGGCGCGAGCGGCGCAGACCACGTGGCCCTGCTCCGTGAACTTGATCGCGTTCCCCACCAGATTGATCAGAATCTGCATCAGCCGGGTGAGGTCCGCCGCCACCGGCGGCAAGTCAGGCTCCGCCGTGAAGATCAGATCCAGCCCCTGCGCCGCCGCCTGCACGCCCACCATACGGCGCACCCGGTCCAGCGCCTCCGTCACCGCGATGGGCCGCAGGGTCAGGTGCATGCGCCCGGCCTCGATCCGCGCCAGATCGAGCAGGTCGTCGATCAGCGTCGTCAGCGTCTTCGCGCTGGTCTGCACGATCTCGACATACTCCTGCTCCTCCGCGCTGAGGTGGGTGTGCGCGCTCTTGGACAGCAGCTCCACGTATCCGGTAATGATGGTCAACGGCGTCCGCAGCTCGTGCGTCGCCGTGGAGAGGAACGTGCTCTTGAGGCGGCTGGCCTCTTCGGCAGCTTCCTTGGCGCGGCGCAGCTCCTCCTCCGCCAGCTTGCGGTCGGTGATGTCCACCATCACGCCCTGCCAGCAGTGGCGGCTGCCATCCTCGTTGAACACCAGCGACGCTTCATCGTGCACCCAGACGACCCCGCCGCCCGGTGAAATGAAGCGATACTCGGCGTAATAGGCCTCCCCGGTCTGGTTTGAGCGGCTCAACGTCTCCTGCACGCGCTCCAGATCATCAGGGTGGACGTACGCGCCCCAGGCATCGGGCGCCTGCACCCATTCTTCCGGCGTGCACCCCACCAGCGTCTCGATGCGCGGGCTCACGTACAGGCACAGGCCCAGCAGGTGCGCCTCGTCCACGTACACCGTTGCAGGCGTTTGCTCCACCAGCGTGCGGTAGCGTGCTTCCGCCTCACGCAGTGCGGACCCCGCCGCCTTGAACGGCGTAATGTCCTGCATCTGCACGACGAAATACGGCGAGCCGTCACGCACCATCGAGACCGTAAGGCGGACGCAGATGATCTCCCCCTGCTTGCGCACGAAAAGTTGTTCGATCTGGTACGTCGCGATCTCGCCGGCCATCAACCGCGCCCGGTCCTCGAAGTCCGCGTCACGATCATCCTCGTGGGTGACTTCGGCCAGCGACGCCGCCAGCAGCTCCGGCGCGTCGTAGCCAAACATGGCGCAAAGGGCGGGGTTCACCTGCAGGAAGCTGCCATCCAACGCCACCAGCGCCATCCCGATGGCTGAGGCATCGAAAGCGCTGCGGAAGCGGGCCTCGCTTTCCCGGAGCGCCCGGCTGGCGTCAACGGCGGTCGCGCGGGCGGCCTGCAACTCGCGGGCCACGACCTGATCCACCTGCGCCAGACCGCCATCCGCGATCTGATCCGGCCGCAGGAAGATCGCGACTACCGCGTCGTCACCCCGCCCCAGCACCATCGCGCGGCCCGGCAGCGGACGCTCGGCGCCTGTCCGGTCTCGCACCAGCACGGCGCCCTCCCACGGGCGATCCCAGTGCTTGCTGGTGCAGAGATGGCGCAGCACGTCTTCATCGATAAGCAGATCACGGAGCCGCATCTGCGGCCAGTCCAGCGCGCCGTAGCCGAGGTGCCGCTCCAGCGCGGCGTTGCCGATGAACTGCTCTCCCTCATCATCAGTGATGATGACCGGGTCGCTGACACTCTCCAACAAGGACAGATATGTGGACGCTCGCAGCGCGCTAGCCAACATGGACCTCGAACCGCGCCGGCCACGCTTCCGCTTCACGGCCCCGGGAAAGGCGCCGCACGCATCGCGCGTGCCGTGACTTTATGATTGGGGGAGACTACCACGACCGCACGCGGAAATCGTGTCACGCGGCGAAGTTTCTGGCACGCTTGCCGCGAAGGAGGCTCCTGTTGCCGTTCGGCTCTCGTGTCCGCGCTCTCGGCGCGTCTGCCCGGCACAGCCTTTCCACGTACACGGCCGCCCTCGCCGACCGCAACGTCGGCCTGCTGGTGGGGTTCGGGTTCCTCTCGGAAATCGGCGACTGGTTCAACATGGTCGCCCTCATCTCGCTCGCCTTCCACTTCTCGGACTCCGCTGCCGGGGTAGGTGGGCTGCTGGCGCTGCGCATGGTGGCGCGGTTGCTGCTGCAGGGCCCCGCCGGCGCCTTCGTGGACCGGCACGCGGGCCGGCGCCTGCTGTTCGCCAGCCAGATCGGGATGGCGCTGGTGGCCGCCTGCTTCCTGCTGCTGGTGCGCTGGCCCAGCCTGTATCTGCTGTATCCGCTGGTCATCGCGCTGGAGGGCGTCAACGCGGTGGCGCGCCCGGCCTTCATGGTCGAGCTTCGCAACGAGGCCCCGCCAGACCAACGCCCGGCCGCCACCGGGGCGCTCTTCGCCAGCATGACGACTGCGCAGCTCATCGGCCCGCTGCTGGGAGCCGCCGCGCTGGCGCCGCTGGGCGCTGGCGGCGTGTTCGCGCTCAACAGCCTCACCTTTCTCGCGGTCGCGTTCGCGGTCACCCAGTTGCGCGGGGGGTTGCGCGGCGCGGCTCCCGCCGCCGATGCCTCCAGCGGCGAGGGGGAGGAGGCCGGGGAGGCGCCCGCCACGGGCTACCGATGGCTGCTGCGGCGCCGGGATCTCACCGCGTTCGCGCTGGTGTGTCTCATGCTGGCGCTGCTGGTTCAGGCCACCATCACGCTCTTCGTGGTGCAGGCCAACCGTCTGGATCTGGGCGATGCCGGCATTGGCCTGTTCTACGCGGCCGTCGCGGCCGGCTCTATCGCCGGGAGCGTGGCTGGCGGCGCGCGCGGCAACGCGCCCTCTGCCCTGCGCGCGGCAGCCACCGCCATGACGATCTGTGCGGTGGCGCTGGCCCTGTTTGGCGCCGCGCCGGCGCTGGTGGGCGCACTGGTGGCCCTCGCCATCGCCGGATTTGCCACCGATTATTATGAGGTCGTGGGGCTGGCGTACTTTCAGGAAGCGATCCCCGGCCAGATCTACGGCCGGTTCTTTTCCCTGTTCCTGCTGGCGCTCAGCGCCGGGGGCATGGCTGGCGCGCTCGTCGCGCCGCAACTGGAAGCCCGTCTCGGCCTGACCGCCACGCTCGGGGTGCTGGCGGCGCCTGCCGCCGCGCTGGCGGTCCTCTTCGCGCTGGCTGCGGGCCATCTGGAGCGCGCCACGCGACGCGAACATGGCGTTTCGGCCTGATGCGGACGTCCGCCCCGGTCAGGAAACCTGAGAGCGGCGCCGCAACACCATCACGCGTGGGAGGATCTGCCGCAGGAAAATGCCCGGGGGCGGCCCGGAGCTGCCGCCGGGCGGCGGGCCGGACCCGTTGCTGCCGGGAGGTTCAGGCGCCGCCACGGCCGCCGGCTGCGCGGCCACTTCCGCCGCCCACGCCAGATGGAACAACTCCACCAGATGCGGATCGAACTGCGTCCCGGCGCCCTTGCGCAGCTCCGCGAGTGCCACCTCCGGGGTCAGCGCCGCGCGGTACACGCGGTCCGAGGTCATGGCGTCGAACGCATCGACCACCCCAATGATGCGGGAGCCCAGCGGGATCGCCTCTCCGGCCAGTTGATCCGGATACCCGGAGCCATCCCACCGCTCATGGTGGTGCCGGATGATCTCCACGCTCGGCTTGTACGCGTCCAGCCGGGACACAATATCCGCCCCCACGGCGGCGTGCATCTGGATTTCGGCCCGCTCTTCTGGCGTCAACTCGCCCGGCTTCTTCAACGAGCCATCGCGCGATCCGACCTTGCCCAAATCATGAATGCGCGCCGCCGAGATGATCGCCTCGCGCGTCGGCTTCGGAATCTGCGGCATCTGATCCAGCATCATGCGCGAATACTCCGCCACGCGGATGGAATGGCGGAAGGTGTACGGATCACGCCGCTCCAGCGCGTTCGCCAGCCCTTCCATGGTGATCCTGGCGTCCACATGCATCTGCCGGATGCCCTTGAACGCCAGGTTCGGGCCGATGAGCAATGGGGTGACCAGCAGGATAATGGCGAAGGGATTTTCCGCCACCAGCACCGGGATGACACTGCCCAGCGTGGCCAGCGTCAGGAGCTCGATGTAGAGGTTGCTGAAGTTGGCGCGCCACATCTGGAACGTGCTGATGTTCATGACCGGCGCCACGATCAGGGCCAGCGTGCCGGTGTTGACGAGGGTGTACGCCGTCGCGGCCACCGCAGCAGCGGCCAGGTTCTGCAAACTGCCGATGGTGGAGCGGTTGGCGTCCGCAATTTCGAAGTAGAGCAGCCCGCTGATCAGGGTCGAAAGCCCCAGGCCAGAGGCGTTGACCACGATCTTGATCGCTTCGCGACGCACGTAGAGGCCGTCCAGCACGTGCGCCAGCGCCACCACGAGGCCGCCCAGCACCGGGCCAGCCGTCAGCCCGGCGGCGAAACAGAACGCCGCCGACACCGAGACATGGAAGGTAATCACCGAACTGGGGAAGGAAACATCCAGCAGTTCCGCCACCAGAATCATGACGAGCAGGATGGCGGCGGTGATCAACCGGTAACTATCGATGTGGGCGTCTTGCAGGATCCAGGTTCCGGCGAACGCGGCCACCGTGACGAGGACGAGGAGGATCGTGTAGACCTGTGTCCGGACAGGCAAGCCGCTCACCGCAGCCCCACGGCGAGGACGCCCCGGATACGCGCGGACACCGCCGGGATTGGCGTTCGCAACTCGTCGATTGTGAGGTGGTCACGCGTCATGGCTGCCATGGGGAGCGTCATCGTAAACACTAACGCCGGAAACCAGTCTCTTTTCGGGATCAGCATAGCAGAGTTTGAAGATACGAGCCGATTTATTGCGGCCAGTGGATAAAGATCACCGAATGTCGTGCATGTACGGATACGAAGTCGCCAAGCAAAACCGGAATACTGGACTTACTTCCAGGTTGCGCTATCGAAGATCGTGGTGTCCCAGGTCATGGTGGTCTCCTTGTGAACTGCGGTCAACGCTCGAATGTCGAGCTTCAAGCCGCCGGGGTTACTTCCAGGTTGCGCTGTCCCAGGTCATTGATGGTCTCCAGTCGTAGTGGTCATCGGCTCAACAGGGCATCGAACACTCGGCGGTCCGAGTTACTTCCAGGTGGCGCTATCCCAGGTCATGGCTCATCTCCATCGTGGTGATCGTCAGCAGGTCAGGTGATCTTCGAGCGCTCGGTGGCTCGAGTTACTTCCAGGTGGCGCTGTCCCAGGTCATTGCTCATCTCCATGGCGGTCGTCGTCAGGTCAGGTGGTCTTGGTGATCCCGGCTGGCGGGGTTACTTCCAGGTTGCGCTGTCCCAGGTCATGGCTGGCTCCGTTCGGTTGGCTGCTGTCGGCTGGTGATCGGGTCGTCGGTGAGCTCGGTGTGTCGAGCTACTTCCAGGTGGCGCTGTCCCAGGTCATGTTGGTCTCCAGTGGCATCGGCTTCAGGTCAACTCGAAAGCGAAGGAACCGGGTTACTTCCAGGTCGCGCTATCCCAGGTCATCGTGGCGCTCCTTGTGGGCTGGGCATCGGGTCGTCAGTGGATCGAGGAACCGGGTTACTTCCAGGTCGCGCTGTCCCAGGTCATGGGGTGAACCTTTCATTGGCGGATCGCGGACTGGCGTCATGCGCCAGTGACGGTTGAGCGAGTGCTAGAGAACGGTGCAGGTGTCCCAGGTCATTGCGAAGCTCCTTGCAGCGAGATCGACGAACGGCGAGGCATGACTAGCCAATGATTTCGCGAGAATCCCAGGTCATGTTACCCCTCCGTCGTTTCTACGTTTATAAGTCATCTTTCGCAATTTCCCTGCGTTATCAGGGATGTAGTGCTTGTTACGTTGTTGGTTGTTTCCCTAACGGCCTTATGCGCCTAATATAGCGCAATTGTCCCGACATGTCAACAGGGTATATCCACCAAACCCTGGCCCGTCTTGCGGCGAATCCAGCGTCGCCTACGGCTCCGATTCCAGTGGTCCCCTGCGCCCGTGCCGGCGGGCTCGTTCGGCCTTCGCAATCCTCCAGAAACGCCAGAAGCACCCTGGCAGCGATGTCCGCTGCAAGAGTGGCAACTCGCGGCGGATGTTACTTCATCATATCGAAAGATGCCCTTGTGGCACAAGTGACACTTTAGTCTTGATTGCATATACGGCATCCGTGCGCAGCGCCTGATTCCCGGCCAAACACTTGCCATTCCCGGAACATATGTTCTATTCTTGGGCATGACTCGCGCGATCTACACCGACGCCCCCTGCAAGTCCGCGCTCAACCGCGTGCGGAACATGCCCTTCGCCTGGTCGCTGAATCCCTACCGCGGCTGCGTCCACGCCTGCCACTATTGTTACGCCCGCGCCACCCACACGCACCTCGGCCTGAACCCGGACGACGACTTCAGCGGGCGCATCTTCGTGAAGTCCAACGTGGTGGAGGTGCTGCAGCGCGAGCTCGCCGCGCGCAGTTGGCGCCGCGAAGAGGTCGCCATCGGCGCCGTCACCGATCCCTACCAACCCGGCGAGGGGCGCTTCCGCCTGATGCCCGGCATTCTCGATGCCTTCACCACGGCGCGCTCCCCGGTCTCCCTCGTCACTAAATCGACCCTGCCGCTGCGGGACATCGATGCGCTCGTCCGCCTGCAGGATGCGGCCGGGGTCCGCGTGAACTTCACCATCACCACGCTGGACCTGGAAATCTGGCGCGCGGTGGAACCCGGCACGCCGCCGCCCCACCAGCGACTGGCGGTGATGCAGCGGTTGGCTGCGGCCGGCGTGCCCTGCGGCGTGTTCCTGGCCCCGGTCCTCCCCGGCCTCACCGATGACCCGGCGGCGCTGACCGCGCTGGCCGTGGCGGCGCGCCAGCACGGCGCCTCGTGGTTGTGGGCCAGTCCCCTGCGCCTGGTCCCGCTGGTCAAGGAGCATTTCCTGGACTGGCTGGCGGAGGCCCGCCCCGATCTGCTGCCCCGCTACCAGCGCGGATACCCCGCCGCCGATGCCCCGGCCCAGTACCGCGCCTGGCTCGATCATCAGATCACGCAGGCGCGCCTGGCGGCAGGCTTCCCCGCGGAGCAGCCACCCCGCCCCCGCTCCCAGCCGGCGCTGCCGCCAACCCGGCAGTTACCGCTGGCCCTGTAGGCGCCCCCGCCGGCGCCGCCGGCAGCATCCCTTCGAATACTGCCCCGCAGGCAGCCCCGCCAGGAGCCCCAGACAGAGCCTCGTCAGATCCCGCGCCGGGCGCCGCGTTGCGCGCGGTGATCTCGCCCCCGTGGGCGCGCAGCAGCCGCTGCGAAATGGTCAGGCCCAGCCCGGATCCACCGTGCTGCCGGGAGCGCGAGGCCTCGCCCCGGTACAGGGGTTTGAAGATGTGTGGCAGGTCCGCCACCGCTATGCCGCTACCCGAATCGTGGATGGAAAACCGCACCTCGCCGTCATCCTGCCAGCACGCAATCTCCACCACGCCACCGGTCGGAGTGTGGCGGATGGCGTTGTCCAGCAGGTTTTCCAGCGCCCGCGCCAGCAGCACCGGGTCGCCCAGCACGGGCGCCGGGGCATTGGCGCGCAGCCGCAACTCCACCCCCTTGGCGGCGGCCTGCGGGGCCAGGCCCTCGCTGAGGCGCTCCAGCAGCTCCGCCAGATCGAGCGGTTCCACTTGCGGCGGCTGTTCCAGGTACTCCGTGCGCGTATAGAGGAAGAGGTCGGCCACCAGTCGTTCCAGCGCGTCGGCCTTGTCCCGGCAGACCTGCACGTAGCGCGCGGCCTTCTCCGGCGTATCGGCCAGCCCGGCGGCCAGCCCCTCCAGGTAACCGCGGAGCGAAAAAAGCGGGGTGCGCAGATCGTGCGCCACCGCGCTGATCGTCATTCGCCGCTCCTGCTCCAGCGCAGTTTGCCGCTCCAGCGCCTGCCGCAACGCCGCGGCCATGGAGCCGAACGCCTGCGTCACCTGGTCCACTTCCGTCACCCGCGAGCGCGGCAGGGTCGTGTCCAGATCGCCGGCCTCGATGCGCTGCATGGCTCCCATCAGGCGGGAGAGCGGCCGCAGGAACGCCTGGTAGAGGAACAGCGCGATGGCGGCCACAATCGCGAGGAGCGCCGCCATCTGCGCGAGCGGCAGCCGCCACGTGTCCGTGGCGTACCACGGCAGATCGGGCGGCTCGGGCCGGTTGGCCGAGCGCGCCGTCAGCAGGATGGCGCGGTCATCGCCCGCCGTCGCCACGCTGACCACCGCCGAGGTCGCCTCATCTGCCGGGAAGGGCGTGTAGCTGAACGGCACGCCCCCATCGGCGGTCATCAGCACCACGCCCACCTCCTCCGCCTGCAGCGTCTGGCGCAGCATTTGCTGCCAGGCGGGATCAGCCCAAACGGCGTGCGCGTTGGTGATCTCCGCCTGCAGCGCGATCGTCTCCGCATCGCGCGCGGAGCCCGGAGGCGGCGGCGGACGCCGCGCCGCCAGCGCCACGGTGGTGAGCGCCGGCACGGTGATCACTGCGCAGGTGAGGAGCACCAGCCAGAAGCGCACCGGCAGCGTTTTCATACCCGCTCGCCCTCGAAGCGGTACCCCAGCCCCCGCACGGTCACCACCAGCGCCGGCCGCGAGGGGTCCGCCTCGATCTTCTCCCGGACGCGCCCCACGTGCACTGTCACCGTGTGGCGGTCGCCGTACTCGCCCCACAGCCGGGCGAACAGCTCCTCCCGCCCGAACGCGCGCCGGGGGTGGCTGGCCAGCAGGTAAAGGAGATCGAATTCGCGCAGGGTCAGCGCCACCGGCTCGCCGTCCACCCGCACCTCGCGGGCAGTGGCGTCGATCACCAGCCGCCCAAAGTCGAGGATCTGCGGGGAGCCGCTCAATCGCCCGGCGCGGCGCAGCACGGCCTGCACCCGCGCCACCACCTCGGCGGGCGTCGCCGACTTGACGATGTAGTCATCGGCGCCCAGCCCCAGGCCGCGCAGCTTGTCGGCGTCATCCTCGCGCGCGCTCAGGATCAGCACCGGCAGGTCGCTGGTGGCGCGGATCTCGCGCAGCAAGTCAAACCCCGTGCGGCCCGGCAGCATCACATCCAGCACCATGCCGTCGATTGGCTCCTGCGCCAGCACCGCCGCGGCTCCGGCGGCGTGGGGCGCCAGCCGCACGCCAAACCCGGCCGCCTCCAGAAAATCCCGCAGCAGTTCGCCGATTTCCGGCTCGTCATCCACCACCAGGATCGTTTGTTCAGACACGCGTTCCTCCCGCCACAGCGCCAACACTTTCCCTAACGCACGACCCCGCCCAGAGGCGTGATCGTTGAGCAGAAGTTGAGAATGCGGGGCATTTTCCGTTGACCGCCGCTCCCTAGGCTGAAAAACAGGCCGGTCCACTCGGGGCCCGGCAACGCTCGAAAGGAGCCATGCACATGATGATGCAGAAGGTCTACCGCGCGGGGGCTATCGTGGCCTGCGCCGGGCTGCTGCTGGGCGCAGCGGCCGGAACCGCCGGCGCCACGAACAACAAAAAGAAGAAGACGCCTCCTCCCCCGCCGCCGGTCACCCAGCCCCAGCCGGCCCAGACCACACAGGAACTCCCCCCGCCGTACTGGGTGACCAGCCAGCCGCAGTTCCCGGAGCAGCCGCCGCTTCAGCCCATCACCCAGCCGCTGCCCAACCAGCCGCTCCGGGCGCCGGTCCCCGCCTCCTGAGATCGTGCCGGGCACGGGCGCTACTTTCGGGACCATTAGCGTCTCCCCAGCGGCGCCCGCGCCCGGCACAATACGCGCGGGGAAGGGGAACAGGAACCAGGGATCGCACGGAACGG
The DNA here is from genome assembly GCA_047605145.1 of Thermomicrobiales bacterium. Classification (GTDB taxonomy): domain Bacteria; phylum Chloroflexota; class Chloroflexia; order Thermomicrobiales; family UBA6265; genus JACCXM01. Next base: position 16,007 of record JASGGF010000030.1, read on the forward strand.
CAGCAGACCCCGCCGGAGCCAGGGCCACCGCCCGGCTTCGCTGCTGTCGCTCCGTGCGATCCCTGGTTCCTGGCATGGGGGCAAGGCTTTACCATCATGGAACACATCGTGCTGGCGCTCACCGTCGTCACGCTGATCTGGCTGGCGACCGGCCTCGGCCGTGAGCGACCATCTGCGCATGGAAATTCACGCGCCGGAACGCCCCGGCAGTAGCAGCGCCACGCTGCCGCGCCCGGTCCGCCGGGCCGGGCGGCGCATTGCCGGGTTCACGCTGTTTGCCGCCCTGCTGGCTGTCGCGTTCGTCATTGTCTTCCCGTGGCCCATCCCGCCGGCCGCGTCCTTTACCCTCATCGCTCACCGCGGCGTGCACCAGACCTTTCCGCTGGACGGCCTGACGAACGAGACCTGCACCGCCGCCATCATCCACCCCCCGCCGCACGCCTACCTCGAAAACACGATCCCCTCCGTGGCCGCCGCGTTCGCCGCTGGCGCCGATGCCGTGGAAATCGACATCCACCGCACTGCCGATGGCCAACTGGCTGTCTTCCACGACTGGACGCTGGAGTGCCGCACAGATGGGCACGGCGTCACGAATCAGCAGCGGCTGGCGGACTTGCAGCGCCTCGATCTCGGGTATGGCTACACCGCCGATGGCGGCGCCACCTACCCCTTGCGCGGGCAAGGCGTAGGGCTGCTGCCGTCGCTGACGCAGGTGTTGGCCGCCTTCCCGGATGGCAACTTCATCCTCGATGACAAGGATGGCGACGCCGCTACGCAGGCGCTCCTGCGCGCCTATCTCGGCGGCCTGCCGCCAGACGCCCGGGCCCGCCTCCGTTACTGGGGCTCGGACTACGCCGGGGTGCAGGCCGCTGCGCCGGGCGTCACGCCCTACCTCGCCACCCGCGCCCAGCTGCGCGCCTGCCTGGGCGACTATCTGTGGATGCTGGCGACCGGCTCACTGCCGGATCCATGCCGCCAGCCGGCCATCGGCATCCCGTACGCGGAACTGGCGCGGCTCCCGGGCTGGCCGCACCTCATCCTGGCGCAGGCCCACCACGCGGGCGTGCCAGTGATTATTACGGACGTCGATACCCCGGAGCAGCTTGCCACCCTCAGCGCCCTGCCCATCGACGGTATCCAGACCAACCGGATCGAGGTGGTCGGCCCGCTGGTCAGCGAATTGTATGACACGCTACTGTCACCGAATTGACAGCCGGGGCGCTTGCCCCGCGGCGGGTCAGGCGTCATGCTTTCCCTCAGAGTTGTGTGTCACTATGGAGACGTGAGCGGTGTGGGACGCGGGAGCCACGCAACCGGCCCTGACAACGCCCCTGACCGTGCCGATGGCGGCGCGGCAGGCGGGCATCAGCCCGCGCACTCTGCGCCGCGCCATCCACACCGGCCAGCTCCCCGCCACCCGGCAGGGGCGCCGCCTCCTGATCGCGCTGGACGCGTTGGAATCGTGGCTGGCCACCCAGCCGCTCCCCTTCCCGGCCACGCCCCACCTCACCCTGCTTCCGTTCCCCAGCGCCGAACCGGCGGCGGCCGTCCTGCCGGCCCCGCTCAGCCTCTTCATCGGCCGGGACACCGAGCGCGATGACCTGCGCCGCCTGTTGGAGCGTGACGATGTCCGCCTGATCACCCTGACCGGGCCTGGTGGCGTGGGCAAGACCCGGTTGGCGCTGCGCGTCGCCCGCGAACTCGCGCCTCGTTTTCCTGATGGCGTCGCCTTCGTGCCACTCGCCCCGATTCGCGATGCCTCGCTGGTATCCACCACCATCGCCCAGGCGCTGGGCGTGCATGGCGGCGAGGACCGTGATCCGCTGGCGCGCCTGCAAGCGTATCTACGCGACCGCGCCATGCTGCTGGTCCTCGACAATTTCGAGCAGGTGCTGGACGCCGCCGTCATGCTGGCGGACCTGCTACAAGGCTGCCCCGGCCTCACCCTGCTGGTCACCAGCCGCTCGCCGCTGCGCCTCAGTGGCGAGCGCCTCTTCGCGGTGCCGCCACTGGCGGTCCCCACGCTGCGCCAAAACCCGGCGCCCGGGCCCCTGCCCGCCGATTCGCTGGCGTCGCTGGCGGCCAGCGATGCCGTCCGCCTGTTTGTGGACCGCGCCGAGGCCGCCAACGCGGACTTCGCGCTCACCCCCACCAACGCCGCCGCAGTCGCCGCCATCTGCCAGCGCGCCGATGGCCTGCCGCTCGCCATCGAGCTGGCCGCCGCCCGCTCCGCGCTCCTGACCCCGGCCGCCCTGCTGGCGCGCCTCGATCCCCAGCTGCCGCTGCTCAGCGACGGCCCCCGGGATCAGCCTGCCCGGCTGCGCACCATGCACGAGGCCATCGCCTGGAGCCATGATCTGCTCTCGCCCGCCGAGCAGCAGGCGTTCCGCCGCCTGGCGGTGTTCGTCGGCGGCTGCGATGTCCCCGGCGCGGAGGCGCTGCTGGGGCTGACCGGCGCGGAAACGCTCTCGCTGGTGCAACGGCTTGTCGATCAGGCGGTCATCTTCCAAAGTACCGGCATTGCTGGCGAACCGCGCATCGGCATGCTGGAGACGATCCGGGAGTTCGGCCTTGAGCAACTCGGCGCGCACGGCGACGAGACTGCCGCGCGCGATGCCCACGCCGCCCGCTTTCTGGCGCTGGCGGCGGAGGCCGGGCCGCAGCTCGCCGGGCCGCAGCAGGTGTACTGGGTCAGCCGGCTGGAAGCGGACCTGGCGAATATCCGCGCCGCGCTCGACTGGCTGATGGCGCAGAGCCGCCTCGCCGACGCCATGCGCCTCATCGGCGACATCGGCTGGTTCTGGAGCTCGGCGCCGCATCTGGAGGAAGGGCGCGTCCGCCTTACCGCCATGCTGGAGGCGCCCGGCGCGGACGCCTACCCGGCGGAATTGGCGCTGGTGCTGGCGACCGCCGGCGACGTGGCCGACTGGCAGGGCGATTCCCAGCTGGCGCGCCAGTATTTCGAGCGCGCGCTGGCGCTGTACCGCGAACTCGACAACCAACCCCGGGTCGCCAGCATGTTGCGCGGCCTCGGCGGCGCCGCCATCGACCGGGAGGAAGGCGACCGCGCGATCGCCCTGCTGCACGAAGGGCAGGCGCTGGCGCTCTCGCTCGGCGACGAATGGGAGATTGCCGCCACCACCAACCTGCTCGGCGTCGCCATGGGGATGCGCGGGGACTACCTCCGCGCCATCGAGCTGCACCGCGCCGCCGCCGATAGCTGGATTACGATGCAGGACCTCGGCCACGCCGGGGCCGCATTCGCCTCCGAAGGCGTCGCCGCGTTTCAGGCCAACGACCTTCCCCTCGCCGCCACGGCCTTCCAGACGGCCCTCCAGTTCGCGCTGGACGGGCAAGACCCCTGGTACACCGCGTGGTGCACCGAGGGCGCCGGGTTCCTGCTCAGCGCGCAGGGCGACACGGCGCGCGCGGTGAGCATGATCGCGGTCGGGGTCACTGGCCAGCAGACGCTGGGCGTGCCGCTGCGGCCGCACATCAGCGAGATGGAAGAGCAGGTGCTGGCGCGAGCCCGGCAGAAGCTCGGCCCACGCGCCTACGCGGCAGCGTGGCAGGAGGGACTGTCCACCCCGCGCGAGGTGATGGTCGCGGCGGCGCAGGAGGTCTTCGCCACCACGGTGCAGGCCGTCACGCCCACGCCGCAAGCCACGCACACCCTGACCCGGCGCGAGCTCGATGTGCTGCGCCTGCTGACGCAGGGCCTCTCCGACCGCGAGATCGCGGAAACGCTCTTCGTCTCACGGGCCACCGCCTCCAAGCACGTGGCCACGATCCTCTCCAAGATGGCGGTGCCCTCTCGCACCGCCGCCGCCGCCCGCGCCCACCAGCTCGGCATCACCTGACCCGGCGGATCCAGGCGGGTCGCCGCCCCACCACCCACGCGAGGAGTTACGCACCATCATGACCCATGATCACCGGCTCGCCACGCCCGTCGCCGTTGCCCTCAACCGCCGCACGGTGCTGCAAGCCACCGCGCTGACGCTGCTCGGAGCGGGAGCCGCGACGCAGAGCCGGGCCGCCCGCGCCCAGGAGGCCACTCCTCAACCTGAGGCGCCGGCGGCTAACGGCGCCTTCCCGGTCGATGTGCAACTGGCGCTGCATGAGATCGTGGAACGCAACCTCGCCGCTACGGAATCCCCCGGCGCGCTGGTCGGCGTCTGGCAGCCCGGCCACGGCGAATGGCAGCACGCCGCCGGCCTCGCCGACATCACCACCGGGCGCGCCGTGTCACTGGACGACCACGTCCGCATCGCCAGCAACTCGAAGGCCTTCACCGCCACTGCCGTGCTGCAACTGGTCGATGACGGGCTGGTCGGGCTGGATGACCCCATCGAAACCTATGTGCCGGGCATCCCGAACGGCGAGGAGATCACGGTGCGGCAGGTGCTGGGCATGGACGCCGGCATCGCCGATTACATCGCCATCCCGGAAATCACCGCCGAGTACGCCGCCAACCCCATGATGCCCATGGGGCCGGACGAGATTCTGGCCATTATCCGCAGCAGCACGCCGGACTACGCTCCCGGCGCCGAAATCCGCTACTCCAACAGCAACTACATCGTCCTGGGCTTCCTGCTCGAGGCCGTCACCGGCCAGACCGCTGAAGCTGCCATCACCGAGCGCGTCATCACGCCGCTGGGCCTGACCGGCACTAGTGTCCCGTACACCGCCTTCATGCCGGAGCCGTCCATGCACGGCTATTTCGCGGAGAATCTGGGCGACCCGCTCATCGATGTCACCCGCTCCAACCCGCGTTTCCCGTGGACGGCCGGGTCGATCATCTCGACGCTGGCGGATATGCGCGCGTGGGGCGAGGCGCTGGCGCAGGGAACCCTGCTCTCTCCGGAGACGCAAGCCGCCCGCGAAACCTGGCGCCCCTTCAACCCCGCCGCGCCGGGCGTCGCCTACGGGCTGGGCCTGCTGAACTTCAACGGCCTGATCGGCCACAACGGGGGCATCGCCGGCTACAGCTCGTGGATCCTGCACGAGCCTGCCAGCGGCTTCACCATCGTCATCGTCGTCAACCGCGCCGGCGAAAAGGGCGGCACCGCCGACCCCTTCCTGCACGACATCCTCGCCCTGCTCCTGCCGGGCGACCTCCCATCCGCCGCCACGCCGACCGCATAGCGTTGCTGGCCGGCTCGCACGGACTTCAGCTGACTGGGGTAGGGAGATTCGTTATGGGGCTTGGTGACGCCGAAGAGCCCTCACCCCAACCCCTCTCCCGATGCGCGGGAGAGGGGCTTTCGCCCCGAACACTGTCGCCACCTTCGGCATGGCTGCGCCAGCGATCCATCCCGGTGTCGCGCATCGGCTCCCCTCTCCCGCGCATCGGGAGAGGGGCTGGGGGTGAGGGCTTTCCCGGAGGGCGTCGTCGGTCTCAACACCTACCCCAGTCAGCCGCGCAAGTACTTCGGGCGAGGGGCCGGGGGTGAGGGCCGTTGCCACTGGGTCAACCGGTCTCACAACAGGGCACGATAGCCACCCTACTGCACCGTCAGCGTCAGCTCCATCCCCTGCTCCCGGTGCGCGCCCTCGCCCACCGGGCAGAAGACGGTGTACGTCCCCGGCGCCAGATCGATATTCAGGAAGCCGGATTGCCCCGGCTGCAGGTTGTTCGCAAGCCGCTTGCTTACGCCGTTCCCCTCGATCACGAAGTTGTGCGGCGCCTGCCCGTTGTTCGCAATCGCAAACCGGGTCGGGCCAGCGGTGATCGTTTCGGGCATCTCGATCACGAAGTTGGACAGCGCCACGTCCACCACCTGCGGCTCTTCCGCAGCGGCGTCAGCCACCGCAGCAGCAGCCGCCGGGGCCGGCGTCCCTACCGGGACGATGGGATCGCCCTCATTCACCTTCGCGATCATCACGGAGATGCGGGTCGTGTTCCCGGCGCCGGGCACGAGGTAGGCGATCCCGGTGTAGCCGGAATCGTCCAGCTCCTTCAGCCCCACGATCAGCGCGCCATCGGCGTCCAGCGCGCCCCCGATATCGCCGCAGACCAGATAGGTCTGGATCTGGTCGGCGGAGAGGTGCACCTTCAGCGCGTGGTCAGTCGCCACCAGTTCGTCCAGCGGGATATCGATGGTGGTGAACGCCGCCTCGGCCACCACCGCGTCACTGTTGCCCAGCACCGCGCCCGTGGGCACCGTCAGCGCGTTCAGCGGCTGAATCACCTCGCCCAGCTCGTCGCAGTCCCCGACGTGGATGTGCGATGGCCGGGGCGGCGACGCCTCCTGCGCCAGCGCCGCGCCAGCCGTAACGGAGAGCAGCGCAACCCCAGCAATGGCGGCGGCGCGCGGAATGAAGCGATGATGCATGGTTCGCCTCCAAACAGCGGCGGCGCCACCTTTCGGCAGCGCCGCACGCGTGTCAGCCGGGGTTACTTGACGACGATCTGGCCCTTCATATTGCCGTGGAACTCGCAGAAGTAGTCAAACGTGCCGGGGGCGTCGAACTCCTGCGTGAAGCTGCTGCCCGGCTGCAACGTGCCCGATTGCAGCGCTGCCCGGTCGATCCCGGTGGCGGTGTGCGGCACCGCGTCCTGATTGGTCCAGGTAATCGTGCTCCCCGCCGGGATTTCAATCGGGTTCGGGCTGAACGCGAAGTCGCGGATATCAATTGGGGAGTCCGCTGCCGCCGCCGGGGCTGCGTCAGTCGCC
>JASGGF010000031.1:0-21705 GCA_047605145.1 Thermomicrobiales bacterium
AGGTCGTCTCGTCCAGGAACGGCTCCATCCCTTCCGGCAGGTCATAGGCCACATGGGCAGCCAGCGCGACCTCCTGGATCGATTTGACCGAATCGGGCGAGCCCTTGACGAAGACCTTGCCGTTCTCGAATTCGACATCCTGCTCGGAGGCTTCCAGCATGTGGGCGCCGAGTTTCTTGACCTTGTCGATCACCTTGTCGGTGGTCTTATAGATCGCGGTTCCACCGACCGTCAGCGAGCGGCTGCCGTAGGAGCCCATGCCGAACGGGGTGCCAAGTGAGTCCGAGTGCTTGATCTGGATATCGTCGTACGGGATACCGAGCTTGTCGGAAACGAGCTGGGCGAAGGTGGTCTCGTGTCCCTGGCCGTGTGGAAGCGATCCGGTGGTCACGACCGTTTTGCCGGTCAGCTGCACGCGGATATTCGCGCTTTCCCAGAGTCCGGCGCCCCAGCCTTCACCGCCGAGCCCGATCCACTTGGACGGGGCGACACCACAAACCTCGACATAGGACGAGAGACCGATCCCGAGCACTTTCTGGTCGCCGGCGTCGATGCGGCGCTGTTGCTCCGCACGAAGGTCTTTGTACCCGACCAGATCGAGCGCCTTGTCGAGGGTCATCTCATAGTTGCCGGTGTCATACGGCAGCATGCCGATTCCGGTGTCGTATGGGAAATCCTCGGGTTGGATGAAGTTCCGGCGCCGGACCTCGGCCGGATCAATCCCGGTGGCGTCAGCGACGAGGTCGCAGACACGCTCGATCAGGAAGGCTGCCTCCGGCCGGCCGGCGCCACGATAGGCGTCGACCATCGCCGTGTTGGTGTAGACGCCGGTGACATCGACCCGGATGTTCGGCACTTTGTAGCAGCCGGCAACCATCCGACCGTAAAGCGTCGTCGGGATGCCCGGCGCGATGGTGGAGAAATAAGCGCCGATATTGGCCCAAGTCTTCACTTTCAGCGCGGTGATCGAACCGTCCGCGCTGGCGCCGACCTCGACATCGGAGATGTGGTCGCGACCGTGGGTAGTCGAGACGTAGTTTTCGATCCGGTCTTCGAAGAACTTGATCGGACGACCGCCGAGCTTCTTCGAGATCGCCATGGTGAGCGGCATATCGTAGTAGCAAAAGATCTTGGCGCCGAAGCCGCCACCAATATCGGGCGAGATGGTACGAATCTTCTGCTCGGGAATCCCCATGACGAAGGCGGCGATCAGCAAGCGCATGACATGCGGCGCTTGCGAGGTGATCCAGAGGGTGTAGTCACCCGTGCCCGGATCGTACCGCGCCACCGAGCCTCGAGGTTCCATCGGCGTCGGAATCAACCGCTGATTGACGATGTGCAAACTGGTGGTGACATCGGCAGCGGCCAGCGCCGAATCGACGACCTCCGCGTCCTTGCCGCAGGCCCATTCCAGGACGATGTTGTTGGGAGCTTCCTCATGGAGCTGAGGCGCGCCATCCGCGGCCGCCTTCTTGGCGTCGACCACCACCGGAAGCTCTTCGTATTCGACCACGACCGCCTGAGCGGAATCGCGGGCGAGGTATTGGTTTTCGGCAACGACCACCGCGACCGGATCGCCGGCGAGATGAACCTCATTGACGGCGAGGACCCGCGGGGTCACCGCGTTGTTCTTGACACCGCCGGCCTGCCAGGCGGCCGGGAGCGGGTTCAGGTCCATGAAGTCGTCGCCGGTATAGGCGGCAACGACGCCGGGCATGGCCAGTGCCGGGGTCAGATCGATGCTCTTGATCTTTGCGTGGGCAAGCGGAGACCGCACCAGCCCGATATGAAGCATCCCGGGCAGGCGCAGATCGTCGATGAACTGCCCAGCGCCGGAGATAAGACGTGGATCCTCGCGCCGCTTGATCGCTTTTCCGACCATTCGCTGGGCGCGTCGACGATGCAACCATCATTCGACCTCCTTGTCAGATACCGACCAGCGGGAGTACGCCAGCGCCGGCGTCTCCTCGCTTCGGTGTGCGCTCGACGGTCGGATCAGCCCTTCTTGGCCGCGTACTGGATAGCCTTGACGATGTTCTGATATCCGGTGCACCGGCAGAGGTTGCCCTCGAGCGCGTGGCGGATCTCAGCCTCGGTCGGATCGGAGTTGGTCTCCAGGAAGGCAGCGGCGGCCATGATCATGCCAGGCGTGCAATACCCGCACTGCAGACCGTGCTCTTCCCAGAATCCTTCCTGCACCGGATGCAGATTGCCCTGGAGCCCATCCCCTCGATGGTGGTGATTGACTCGCCATCGGCTTGCGCGGTGAAGACCGTGCAGCTCTTGACGGCCTTCCCGTCGATATGGACAGTACAGGCGCCGCAGGAGCTGTGCGCAGCCGACATGCGTGCCCGTCAGGCCCAGCGTCTCGCGAAGAAAATGGACGAGCAGCTGGCGGGGCTCGACCTCGGCGTGGTGTTCGACTCCGTTGACAGTGATATCAACCGGAACGACACTCTGCGCTACCGCTGTTGACATGGATGAACTGCTCCTTTCGAAATCACCGGAAACTTCATCATCCCCGGTGTTCCTCGTACGGTCATCGCCGACACTGCTGGTTTCTCCGAAGAGCCGGAGTGGTGCGATTCGCGGATTCCGCCCCGCGTTCGCCGCGAGCGAAGCGACCTTCGCTCGTGACCGCAGTATCGAGAAGTGGTGGCAGTATATCCCGCCCCGCAATTCGAACAAAACCGTCAACGATCATCGCGAATTCTCGATCCGGCTCTGTGCTAGGCTAACGGCCAATTCGCGGCGGGGGCACGTCGCACGCACACCTACGGCGACGAAGGCGAGATGACTTCCACCGACCAGGCGACGACGACCGGCTCCGCCCCGGCGCCCGGCGAAGGAACCTCGACGTCCTGCGGCAGAACCCCGCCTTTCGCCGTCTTTGGATGGCGACGGTCTCCACAACGCTCGGCCAGTGGATGCAGTCGACCGCGATCGGCTGGCTGGCGCTGGAACTCTCCAACAAGTCGTCCTTCGTCGGTCTGGTGGCGTTTGCCGCCGGAATCCCGTTTCTCCTCGTTTCCATTCCGGGCGGGCTCCTCCTCGATCGGTTCGACCGTCGCAAGATCTTGATTCTCTGTCAGGTGATTGCCGCGGTTTGCGCGGTGCTGATCTCGGTCGACGTCATCATCGATTTCGTCCGCACCTGGCACTTGCTGGTCTTCGCGTTCGTGAATGGGTCGCTGCAAGCGATCATGAATCCAGCGCAACAGGCGATCGTACCTTCGCTCGTGCCCAGAGCACGCCTGACAAATGGCATCGCGCTGATGAGCGCCGGGCAGAATATGACCAGGGTGGTGGGTCCGTCCGTGGCGGGGGCCATCATCGGTCTAGCTGGAACGGGAGCTGCATTTCTCTGTCAGGCAGCAGCGTTGCTCGTGGCGCTGGTTCTCCTGGTCACCGCCTCGTTTCCGGAGATGTCCACCAAGCGAGCCGTTACTTCACTCGGCTCGGTCTTCGACGGCGCACGCATCGTCTGGGATCGACCTGACCTGCGCGCGATCATCTCGCTCGTTTCGATCACGATCCTGCTGGTCTTTCCGTACCTGTCGTTTCTCTCTGTGTTCGCTCGCGATGTGATGGATATCGGACCTGAAGGCCTGGGCATCTTGATGGCGTCGTCTGGAGCGGGCGCGGTGATCGGATCGATCTTCGTGGCCACCCGCAAGCAGCAGGCGACCGGCAAGGCGTTGGTCGCCACCGGCATCGTCTACGGTTTCAATATTGCGGCGTTTGCGCTCTCGCCAAACTTGCTCTGGGCCGTGCCGTTACTGGTGCTGGCTGGCTTTCTTGGGTCGGCATATGTGAGCTCGGTGAATGCCGGGCTGCAACACCGCATCTCCGATGAAACCCGCGGGCGGGTCATGTCCATCTACATGTTGACCTGGGGCTTCACCCCAATCGGAGCGATCGTGATCGGCGAGATCGCCTCCAGATATGGGATCTCTGAAACGATCGCCGCGGCGGCGCTGCTGGGCAATGTGCTACTCGCCGCGCTCTATTTGCTCTCCCCCGCCACCCGCGAGCTCTGACGGCTGTCCCAAGCGCAGGACGATGCGTGTGGTTTCGGCGCGCGCGTTCGGAGCGATCTGGGCCACCTTGGCGCGGATCTGGGCGATGCGCGCATTGGTATTCCCCTGCGAGGGCTCGATCACGCCGATCTCGTCGAGCAGCTGAGCATTGACCCAGCGTTGCAGCTGCTTGCGAACCTGGTTGAGCGACGGCGCTTCGATGCCGGCGGCTTCGGCGTCGGCAATCGTCCACTCGCGCAGTTCACGGTTCGGCAAAGGAAGACTGGCGGCCTGATTGATGGCGCCGCGATCGGCGCGCACCTCCTCGGCATCCATCGCCCAGCGGGTGATGAGCTCATAGGCCGAGCGGTTTCCAGGTACACGAGAAACAATCTCCCGATCGACCGCGTCGAAATCCGGTCCCGGATCGACGGGGGACCGAACAATGGCCGGTGCATATCGAACCAGCTGGCCCCTGCGGCACTGGAGAGGCGGGTGTAATAGAGCCCCAAAAGGATCTCGTCATCGAGCCCGGGCTCGAGCTGATCAAGCGCGGCCAGGTGATGACGCGCCGCATCGCCAGGAATGGGCCCAGTCAGCTCTGCGCCGCTGGCTTCCAGCAGGACGATCTCGTCGGGTTTGACGGTCGCGCGGGTGATGCCGCGACCACCCGAGAGGACGAAAGCCGAGAGCGCGCTCTGGGGTGCGAAGAAGAGTCCGGGAACGATGGTCCCGTCTTCGTGCCAGGGTCCGAGCAGATCGCTATATTCCGGACCGACCTCCGCCAGGGCAGTGAGCATGTCGACGCTCACCTGCTTGCTGCGGGCAGTTTCGATCGAGAATTTGGCATCGGCAGCCTGCAACGTAAGCTCACTGTCCGAACGACCGAGCAGCACGAAATCCGGGTTTTGCAGCGAGCGCTTCGACGCCGCGTGCGCGACATGCGGCAGGGCATCGAGGCGGATGACCTGTTCGATCAGGTGCGAGCTGCCGCCTGGGATCGAGATCTCGATGCCGACGAGCGAATCGATATGGTCGGAAACGATGTCACTCCAGCGAGCGCCGATCAGTCCGCTGGAACCGCCCATATCGGCCAATCCCATCAATCTGCGATCGAGGAGAGCCCGAATCAGCGATCCGCCGGGAAGCGCGCTGGAACGAAGATCGCCATCGGTTTTGGGTTTGGTTGCAAAGCTCAATGTGTCACGTCACTCGATTCACGAGTCGAAATCCATGCGGCGGAAAGCATAGCAACCGCGGGCAACCTTTCCGTAGAATAGGCCGCTCTGGTAAAACCGTACGGTTGTCATAGTGTTGGCGAATCGATTCAGTCGATTCGCATGGTCAGGAGCTTGTTTCTATGGTCGCGGTTCAGCCGAACCCCTACACCACGTCCACTGCCGCCACCGGGGCTCAGCTGGTCATCGAATCGTTGGAAGCGCATGGGGTCGATACCGTGTTCGGTATCCCCGGCGTGCATACGCTCGCGCTTTACGATGCATTGCGCGACTCGTCGATTCGACACGTCCTCGCGCGGCATGAGCAGGGCGTCGGTTTCATGGCCGACGGTTATGCGCGCGCCACTGGCAAACCGGGTGTGGCGGTGGTTATCACCGGACCGGGCGTCACGAATATCGCTACCGCGGTCGGGGAGGCGTATACGGACTCATCTCCTCTCCTGGTGATCTCGTCGAATGTGGAAAGCCCGTATCTCGACGATATGCGCGGCAATCTGCACGATCTCAAAGATCAGCTGGCGGTGATGAAAGCCGTCACCAAGTGGAATGCCCGAGTCGCCGACGCGCACGATGTGACCGGCATCATGGCGGAAGCGTTCGACCGGCTCGAATCGGGGCGGCCGCTGCCGGTGCATGTGGAAGTACCGCTCGATGTGCTCGACCAGCGCGCAGATGGCGAACCCACTCCGCGCGAGCCGTTCATCGTCGTGCCCGAGCCGAGCGACGAAAAAGTGGAGCGGGCTGCCGCGCTACTCGCCGATGCCAAGCGGCCGTTGATCTATGCAGGGGGCGGAGCGGTTTCATCGGGGGCGGCGCCGTTCGTGCGGCAGCTGGCTGAGCGACTGAATGCTCCGGTTCTGACGTCAATCATGGGCAAGGGCGCCATTCCGGAGGATCACCCCCTCTCGCTGGGTTCGCTCTGGTCGGCCGGGAACGAGGTCGATGCCTATCTACAGCAGGCCGATGTGGTGGTGGTCATTGGATCGAAGCTGGGCGCGCAGGCGACCCAGATGTTCCAGATGGTGCTGCCGGAGAATCTGATTCGCATCGATATCGATCCACGTGAGATGCACTTGAATGCGCAGCCGACTACTCCCCTCCTTGGGGATGCTGCGCTGGTGAGCGAGCGACTGGTGGCTGCGCTTTCCGACACGGTCGAGCTCGCGGGTGTCGACCAGACGGACGAGGTCGTTGCGCTGCGGAAATCGGCAGAGGCAACGGCATGGTTCGCCGAGCGGCGGGACTATGTGGATGCGCTGCGCCGCGCGATTCCACGCGATGGCATTCTGAGTACCGATATGACGATGATGAGTTATGTCGCGTGCAGTGTCTATCCAGTGTATGAACCGCGCACGTTCTTCTTTCCGAGTGGATTCGGGACGCTGGGATTCGCGGTACCGGCCGCGATTGGCGCGAAGGTCGGTCGACCTGAGGCGAACGTGGTCGCGGTCGTTGGCGATGGCGGATTCCAGTACACGATGGGCGATCTCGGTTGCGCGGTGCAGGAGCGCATGGGGCTGCCGATCGTGATCTTCAACGACTCGACCTACTCCGCGGTGAAGCACGCCCAGAAAGAAGAGCGCGGCGGACGCTATCTGGCGGTCGATCTGGTGAATCCGGACTATGTGAAGCTGGCGGATGCCTATGGGATTCCCGGGGTGCGTGCTAACTCACCGGAGGAGTTGGAGCGGGAGATCGGGCTGGCGTTCGAGCGCGACTTGCCGACCATCATCGACGTGCCGATCGCGCCCTGGGTTTAAACTGGCGTTACCGGTTCGATCCGCAAGAGCTTTTCGATACGCCGCGGTTGCAGCAATGCAGCCGCGGCGCTTGCTATTCCGAGCAGGAGCAGGATGCGACCCAGCCAGTCCCAGCGATCGACGCCGTAGACGACCTCGAGATGTGTGCCAGGGGTTTGCGCGGTGACGACCATGTAGCCGTTTGCGTCTTTGCTGATGGCAGCGGGTTTGCCGTCGACCGTTGCGGTCCAGCGGGGGAACCAATTACGGCGGACCTGAAAGGTCGAGGTTGGTTGTGAGACGTCGGCTGCGAAGCGCTGATTTTCGATGGAGATATCGGTGACGGACGCGCCGTCCGCGGTGATGATCTGGGTCGGGCTCTTCATGAGATAGACGGAATAAGACGAGTTTTCAGAGATCGGTTCGAGCAATTCGGACTGTGCTGCCGCCGCCGAGAATTGCGGGCTGACGATGACGGCGCCGATGCCGTGGGTTTGCAGGTAGTCGGTACTAAGCGTCGTGAGCGGGTTGGGATAGGCGTGCTCGGTATCGGGGTCGTATTCCCCGAAGTGATCTTTCTGCCAATACCAGAGCCAGTCGTTGAAGAAGAAGGGGCGGTCACTCCATTGGAAGGACCAGAACTGATCGTGCCAGGAGAGCTGACTGCCGAGCACCAAGATGGCGGTTCCGGGTTCGGCTTGGGAGTCCGCAAGCTCGACGGCGTTTTGTTGATCGAGGAGGAATTGTTCCCCGGTCGTGAGGACTGGATGCATGCCGCGGTCGCTGGCGTGAATCGGGGTCGAATCGAGGACGACATAGAGCAGGAGGGAGACAATTGCGGTCGCCAGGAGTCCGAGATTGACGATGGCAACGCGGTAGCGCTCGGCCAGGCGAGAGACGGTGGAAAGCAGGGCATAGACGCCCAGAGCGGCCAGATAGAGGCTCAGCGCGCGCTGGAAAGGCATGAGGCGGATTGCTTCGAGCTGCTCGATGTGCGGGCCGATGGTGAGGCCGCTGAGCAGGATCGTCATGAGGACATAGACGAGCAGGGTGAATGCGACCAGGAGCCCGGCGATCAGATTGGGAAGCAGAAAGACGGCGACGAGACCGATGATCGCGAGCACGAAGATCGGGCCGGATACCGCGGTGATCGAGGCGTGCCAGTACTCATCGAAGGAGTCGTATTTCTCGTAGACAACGAAGAAGTAGAGATCCTGAAAGCGGAGGATGGCGATCAGGAGTGGAGCCGCCAGGAGTCCGGCAATTCCGAGGATGAGCGCGGCCAGCGTGGCTTTGCCGCGCAGGGCGTTCTTGCGATCTGACTCCCAGGCGAGGGAGATGATCGTGCCCAGTGCGATGGCGCCCAGAGGCAGGAACGAGCGCACGTTGGTGTAGACGGCGAAGGCGGCCACGATGGCGGCGAACGCGCCCCAACGGGCGGATCGGTCACGGATGGCACGGAAAGCGACAGGGAGGAAGAGGAGGACGACCACCATGGCCAGGAAGCTGCTGACCAGTCCCCAGTCGACGAGCTCCATGTAGCCGCCGGACCACCACCAGCCGCGAGCGGAGAGGTGGAAGGCGAGGGCCAGGATGCCGACGCCCAACGGAAGCTTGTCCAGCCGCGCGAGCAACAGGAATCCGGCAACGGGGAGGAGAAAGATGACGATGACCGCGATCTTGTGAGCGGCCATCATAGGGAGCGTGCCGAGCAGGAGTGCCCAGATTCCGACTTCGAAGGCGGGCGCACCGAGCGGATAGAACTCGACGGGATAGCCGCCCTGGTGCGGGGAGATCCAACGGAGGAGATCGCCATCCAGGAGCGCCCGTCGCAAGAGATCGGCGCGGGTGGCGTGGAAGGGATGGTCGACGGCACCGAAGGTCTTGGCGATGCGAGTCGTGGCGCCATCCGGATTGGTGACGGTCGCCCAGAGGTCGAATCCGCCCAGTCGGTGGAAGACCCAGAGGGCGAGGAGCGCGAGAACGATTGCCCAGACAACGTCGAGGAGTGCTGTTCGCGCCACCTCGGCTGCCGTAGGCGGTTCGAGCTCATGAGGGACGTTGCTCGGTTTCGGGTTTGGCAGATTCCTTTTCGCTCGGAATCAATGCGAGCCAGAGGAGCGCAATGACACCCAACACGGACGCGGCTATGGCGCCCCAATAGACGATATCGAGCAGCGTTTGGTTGCCAGCGTCGGGCAGACCGTCGTGAAAGGCATTCCAAATGTAGGGTACCGAACGGCGGATGTGGTAGTAGGAGGTTATGGAGACCGTTTCCGAACCCCAGCGCAGATACCAGAGGAAGATGGCACTCAATGCGGCCCAGACGATTATTCGAGCGGTCAGCAGATGCGATGGATGGAATCGGTCGCGCATGAGAGCCCCGCTCTAGTTCTGGAGAATGTGCCAGTACGGGATGACGTAGCGGGTGTAGATGATCACGTTCACGAAGACCAACCCGAAAACGATGAGGGCACGCCCGATCGGCTGCAAACGGGGAGGAATCAGCGTGCGGCCGCCGAGCAGAACCAGGATGGCGAAGGCGTTGACGATCGGGAAGAAGTACCGGGCTTGCGTGAGTGCGAATTGGGTGCCGAATTGCACGACCGCGAGATAGGCGGTGACGACGGAAACGAAGAGCACGAGCACGCCAATGACCTGCGCGCGATGGGGCATTTCGAACCCGAGGGGGCCGGTCGATGGTTCGTCCTGGCGATAGCGCCAAGCGGCCTGTAGCGCATAGGCGGCCAAGCCGATGAGCGCGATGATGACCGGAATGGCAATGGCCCAGAGGAAACCGTCGTCCAGGTGAATGCGACGCCAGCCGAATTCGCCCCAGGTTTCGCGCCAGCGCATCCAGACGAAGGCGCGGTTGAAAAGGAGCTCGGTGAAGGTGCCGCCGGGTTTGTTCCAGGGCGATTGCAGGGTACGGATCTGCTCGAAGGCATCGAAGTTGCCGTAGGTTCGGTAGAAGAAGACGTACCAGGGAAGGATCAGAAGCGCGCCGACACCGGCAGTGAGGATGCCCCTCGGAGTCCACTCTTTGACGTTGCGGATACCGACCGTGAGGATGATGGCAAGACCGATGGGGGGGATGATGAAGAGCGAATTGCTCTTGGCCAGCATGGCCAAACCGAGCGCGGCGCCGACCCAGGCACAGGTCACGTAGTCGAATCCCCGCCTGATGCCGCGCGCCAGCAAATAGATCACCAAACTGACGAACGCGATACCGGCGATGTCGTTGTTGACCATCGCGCTTTCGTAGGAAACCTGCGGTTGGAAGGCGACAAAGGCGGGTACGGTGATCAGCAGGAAGCGGTCGTCGGGAAAGAGTTGCCGGACGGTCAGGAACGCGAGCAGAACGGTGGCAAGACCGAAGGGAATGGCGAGCGCGCGCAAGACGTATTGCAGGGTCTCGGGTGAGAGCGATGCGCCGGCTTTCGCGAAGGGGGCAAGCAGCAAGTAGTAGAGCGGTGGGTGATTGGCGGCGTATTGAGTGCCGGCGGGGAATTGCCCGATGAACCCCCAGTTGGCGGCGCGGAAGGGATCGTTCAGCCAGCGTGGATTCTCCGGCTCGCAGGGACTCCAATCGAGAATGAACTGGCAATAGCGATAGAAGTAGCCTGGAAGGACATCGCCCTTCCAGGTGTCGAATTCGGTATTGGTCAAACGGCCGAAGTCGTCAAGGCAGTTCTGGCCGCGGTCAGTAGGACAGCGGAACAGGGTGGGAGCCCGGTGCTCGTCGGCAACGGTTTGCAGGTAGTTGAAATGAGCGACCTCGTCATGGCCGCTGAACGGTGGGAAGACGAGGACAGTCAACGCCTGTTTGGCGATGAAGACCACGAGTAGCACCAGCAGGAATCGGCCGACTGTGGTGTGCAGAAATCCGCCGAGCTGCTGCGACCAGGAGTGCGATCCCGACGAGGCTGACACCTCGTCGGGTATCACAGTGGCTTCTTGCTGAAAGGGCCGCTCAGCGGCGTCCACCGCTAGGAACCAGCGGCCGCTGCGGTTTTCCGGACCTGCTTGATCTCGATACTCCGGTCCGTATGACCTGATCGAGGTTGTGGTGCTCGCCCAGAATGTTCTTGGCGGCCAGTAGCCCGGTCTCAATGGAGTGATCGGTGTTGTTATACCGGAAGGTGCCGTAGCGGCCGATGATCTGCAGGTTCTCGAGCTGGTCGATGAACGCCTTGATCTTCGCCAACGGCTCCTCGTACCCCATCACGTAGGATGGGTACGCCCGCGGCGCGCGGATGGTGAAGCCGCCGATGACCTCGTCCGGCGTGATGAACTTGAGGTCCTCGACGAGGTGCTTGACCGTCTGCGCCACCAGCTCCTCTTCGGACATCGACCAGATGTGGTCGCCGAAGGAGCAGAAGTACTCCACCACCAGCGAGGTGTAGTCGTCGCTGGGCACCATCTCCGGGCTCCAGTTCTTCGGCTCGTGGAAGCGCCCGAAGAGGATATTCCGGTCGTGGACGTAGAGCCACGTGTCGTTCGTCACCTGCTTCTTCTTCAGCATCAGGTTGACGGTGATGATGTTGCGGAAAGTGAGCTGGTCCGCCGCCTCCAGAATCTCGGCCGGCGGCGCCGGGTCCACGATCTTGGCCAGCAGCGTCAGCGGGATGGAGGAGATGTAGTTCTCCGCCGTCACCACCTCGGAGCCCTGTTCCGTGCGTACCGTCACACCGGTGACGCGGTTCCCCTCACGGTGCACCCGCTCGACGCCGGTGTTGAGCAGGATGTGGTTCCCAGACGCCTCGATGGCGTCCGCCATGCGCTCGGAGAAGCGGCCAAAACCTCCCGCCGGATACATGAACTCGTCGATCAGGCTGACGACCTTGCCTTTGGAGGGCACCACCGCATCCTTGACCGCCGTGACCAGCGACATGCCCTTGGAGCGCTGGGACACCCAGTCGCCGCTCATCTGGTCGCAGGGCAGGCCCCACACCTTCTCGGAGTAGCGCTGGAAGAAGAGCTTGTACAGCGTCGGGCCGAACTGGTCGATGTAGGCGTCCTGCATCGACTTCACCTCGGTCGGCTTCACCTTCTGCTGCACGCGGGTGCGACCGTAATCGGCCATCGCCTGCGCCGCTACGACCGGGCCAATCGCCTTCAGCGCGTTGGAGATTTTCAGGGGGTAGTCAACGTATTTGCCGTCGAAGTAAATGCGGCTGATACGGTTGACCCAGAGCAATTCGTCCGCGACAACCTCGCGGAACAGTTCGTTGAGTTCGTCATTCTTGGTGAACCAGCGGTGGCCACCGATATCGAACTTGAACTCGCCATATGGGGTGTCTTTGCGGATGGTGCGCGCCAGACCACCAACGAACGGCGCCTTCTCCAGCACCGTCACCGGCACCCCGGCCTTCGAGAGCACATAGGCGGAGCACAGCCCGCCGGGGCCGGCGCCCATGATCAGGGTCGAGCGGTCCCGCTCCTGGTCAGATCCATTCTGCACGGAGCGATCACCGGAGCGTTCATGACCGTTGCGTGCGGATTCCATAGTGTGCAGAGACCCTCTTCCCTGCCTCAGCGCCAGCAACGGCGCATCGGCATCAAACCAGTGGCTGCTGGCCAGGCTTTTTGTGTCGCGGAGTGTAGACGACGCTGCCCGCGCCGCCCGGTGAATCCTCACTGACGCCAGGTCAGCGCATGATTCAGGCCAAAGTTCCAGATGGCGGCAATCCCGGCGCCGATGACGTTGGCCAGAAGGTAATTCATCCCGAAATGCGTCAGGGTCACCAACACCAGCCAGTTGATGATCAACCCGCCGGAGTTGATGACCCCGTACATGGCGGCGCGACGCCAGACCGCGCCCTCGCCCCGGTCACGCCACGTCCAGTGCTCATTGAGCAGGAACGTGACAACCATGGAACCCAGGATGGCGAAGGGAGAAGCAGCGGCCGGGAGCAGGCCGGTTTCCGCAACCAGGAGATACAGAAGCCCCTGGTTGACCGCCAGCCCCAGCGCGCCAACCACGAGAAAGATGCGAAATCGCCGGGCCAGGGCTGCGGCTCGCAGCACAGATTCAGGCAAGGCCTTGGAAGAAAGCATCCGGGCAGGATCCTCCGCAGCGCGCATGGTCAACCGGCACTTCCGGAAAGCAGAACGTTACCATGCCCCCTGCGCTGCGCCGCCCAAAAAGGTGGCGCAGCGTACTGGGCGGACAGCCTACCGTAGCCTCAACTACTGCGACTGAACGGAGGGGTCGATTGCGGCGAACGCGGCTTCCAGCTGGACATCGCCAGAGGCTGCCAGCTCCTGCGCGGTCATGTCCGGGTCGTCCTCCGGCCGCGAGGGGTATTCGGCCCCCTGCATCAGCACGAACTCATCGGGCTTGACGCCCTCTTTCCAGACCCGCTCGCCATCGGGAGTCAGCCAGAAGGCCGTCCCCAGCACAATGTTCGAGCCATCATCCTGCGGGTAGGTGGCCAACACCGTGCCGGTGCCAAAGGTCGTTTCGCCGATCAGCTCGGCGCGGCCGTTGTCTCGCAGGCCGGCAGCCAGCACCTCGGCGCCGGAGGCGGATTGGCCGTCGATGAGCACGACCATGGGCATGTCGCGGCCCGGGCCGTCAAACCCGATGGTCTTCATGCTGCGCGTCGATCCGTCGCGGGCCTGTTCCTTGAAGATCGTCTTGCCCTCGTCCATGAACTGCGACGCAACCCCGATCACCTCGGTCACGAGGCCACCCGGGTTTCCGCGCAGATCGAGCACGATGCGCTCGGCCCCCTGCGACTTCGCTTCCTGCAGCGCCGCGCGCACCTGCGCCGCGACACCCGGCTGGAACTGGGTGATGCGCATCTGAATCGTCTTGTCGGGCAGCCAGCGCCACGTCACCTGCTGGCGGTCAATCGACTCCCGGGTAACGGTGAAATCGATGGGATCAGCCGTCCCCGGGCGCTGCACCGTGACGACAAGTGAATCACCTTCCGCCCCGAGAATCGCCTCTCGCAAACCATCGATATCCATCATGCGGGTGGACTTGCCATCGACTGCCTCGATGACATCGCCGGGCAGAATGCCGGCGGCGCGAGCCGGGGAGCCCTTGAACGTTGACGTCACGACCGGCACGCCGCAGCGCGAATCGACCTCCACGCCGATGCCAACGTAGTTGGCCGCTTCGCTTTCGGCCTGCGCCTTCACCATCTCGGGATCGAAGAAAGCGCTGTGCCCCTGATCGCCGATGGCGTCGACCATGCCGCGCGCCGCGCCGTATATCAGGGCCGCGTCATCGATTTCGTCGGGATCGGCCCACTCGGTGTGGATCAGTTCCCAGGTGCGCTCCAGTGTCTGGAACTCCGGCCGGGTGGTCAGGGAATCATCCGCCAGCGTACTGGAGATGCCCCCCGGCAGCCCGCTGCCGATCAGGACCCCGAGACCCAGCGCCCCGGCGACAAGGCCAGCGGTGACGCGCGGGCGTACATACGCTCGACCGGGTCTGCCCGGTGGGGCTGGCGGCGGCGCGTCGGGTGAATGCTGCGGACCTGCTGCGATGCTCATGGTGAACGACCCTCGTGGCTAGCCAGCCGCACACGCGGCCGGTGGGTTTCAGGCGGGCGGAAGAGCGCGATGCCAGGTGGTCTGCGCCTGATATGCCTGACCTACCGCCAGCACCTGCGCGTCGGCATCCACGCGACCCGTCAGGCACACAGCAGTCGGCAAGCCCAGGGCCCCCGGTCCAGCGGGCAACATGAGACCGGGCAGGCCACACAGGTTCGCTGCTCCATCGATAGTACGTAAACCAAAGAAGTTTGGTTCCTTCGAAAAATGCTGATCAATGGGCGGCGCCACCGACCGGTAGCCCGGCGTGATGACGGCGTCGAACTCCGCCAACGCGGCTCCAAGTTCACGGACGGCTTTCGCCCGCACGCGCAGGGCACGCAGGTAGTCGGTCGCGGGCAACGCGAGACCTGCCAGCAGGGACACCCGGTCCTCCGGGGCGGTCAACTCGTCCGCCAGACCAGCCTCCAGAAACTCCTCGAAGGCCGAGGCCGCCTCCACCGCGATGACGGTCGAAGCCGCCGCGTTGTAGGGCAGGTCCGGCAACGCGATTTCCGTGATACTCCCCAACCCGGCGAACACCTCGAGCGCCGCGTGGTAGCGGGCCGCCACGTCGTCTTCCACGCCGTGGACCGCGTCTTTCAAGGTGGCAAAGCGGAAGCCAGATCGCTGCTCGGACGGCTGGTAACGTGGCCGCCCCAGCGTGGCCGGGTCGGCGGGATCAGGCCCCGCCATGCCCAGCAGCATCGCCTCGCAATCGGCGGCGGAGCGGGCCATCGGCCCGATCTTGTCCATGGACCACGACAGCGCCATGGCGCCGGCGCGGCTGACGAGGCCGAAGGTGGGCCGGAACCCGGTGACGCCGTTGAACGCCGCCGGCACGTGGATGGAGCCCCACGTTTCGGTGCCGATGGCCAGCGGCACGCACCCGGCCCCCACCGCCGCGCCGGAGCCGCTGGAGGAGCCACCCGCCCACCGCTCACGATTCGCAGCGCTGCGACCGGGGCCGGTCAGCGCGGCGTCCGGCTGGTCGTAGCCGAACCCACCAGCCAGCTCGACCATCGCCAGCTTGGCCACCAGCACTGCGCCCGCCTCGCGCAGCCGCACAATAACGTCGGCATCGTCCGCAAAGCGCTGCGAGCGCAACGGCGCCGCGCCCCACGTGGTCGGGTAGCCAGTTACCGCCAGCAGGTCCTTGGCGCCGTACGGAATGCCGTGCAGCGGGCCTCGGTCCTGCCCCGCCGCCAGCTCGGCGTCCGCCTGCGCGGCCTCCAGCCGGGCGCGTCCCGGTGTCAGCGTCACCACCGCGTTCAGGTCGCGGCCCACCGTGTTGAGCCGTTGTAGCGCCAGCTCGGCCAGCGCCACCGAGGTCGTCCGGCCTTCCCGCAGCCACGCTCCGAGTTGCGCCAGATCAGCGTTCGCGAAGTCCTGTTCGCTCAGCATCACGCGCCTCCCCTCGGCCCGGCGGGCTGAAACGGCGGATCGGGCGGGTCGCCGTTTGCCAGCGGCACGCTGCGCAGTTCCGCGCGGTGGGCCAGATCGCGCGCAATGCGCTGCTGCACCAATTCGCGTTCGGCCTCGGTCAGCGGGCGGTGCGCCCGCGCTTCCGCCAGCGCCAGCCGGGCCGCTGCCTCGGCGTTGTTCAGATTGCCCATACTACGACCTCTTTCAATCCCCGCTATCCGCACTGCATCGTAGAGTTTCGCGCGACGCGGCTGGCGCCGGGCGTTATCCAACACATGCATGATGGCATCAAATCGTGCTATAGTGGCGCGTCGCGGGTGCAGCGTAACCCGGATTGTCCTGTGCGTGCCGGGCAACGGCGCGTTTTTGTGCATAAGAGAGCGAGCAAGCATTCTCATGGTCGAATCGGCATCGAGCATTGCCCCTTACGCCATCATCGAGACGGGCGGCAAGCAGTACCGCGTCTCCGTTGGGGACCGGCTGGCGGTCGAGAAGCTCGATGCCGAGCCCGGCTCGGACATCGTCTTCGACCGCGTGCTTCTGGTCAGCAACGCGGGCGGCGCCACTGTTGGCGCGCCTCTGGTGAGCGGCGCCACCGTGGCCGCCACCGTCGAAGAGCAGTTCCGGGGCGAGAAGATCATCGTTTTCAAGTACAAGGCGAAGAAGCGCTACCGCCGCCGGACTGGGCATCGCCAGTCGCTGACCCGGGTGGCGATCACGGGCATTGTGGCCTGACCCGGGGCCAGTCATCCTGACGCAACAGGGGGAGAAATCACCATGGCTCACAAGAAAGGCGGCGGCAGTTCTCGCAACGGCCGCGACAGCAACGCCCAGCGGCTCGGCGTGAAGCGCGCCGATGGGCAGTACGTCCGCTCCGGCACCATCGTGGTGCGGCAGCGCGGCACCCAGTTCTGGGTGGGCGAGAATGTCGGCATCGGCAAGGATCACACGATCTACGCCAAGATCGACGGCGTCGTTTGCTTCGAGCCCATTTCCCGCGCCAAGCGGCGCATTAGTGTGTACCCGCCCGATGTCTACCCCATCGGCGGGGCCAACGGCCTGCTGAAGCCGGCGTACCAGTCCGTGGCCTTCACGGAATCCGCCGCCGCAGCCGACTAGTTTTTTTTCGTTCACGTGACCATCGGGGCGCCTCGCGGCCCCCGGAGAAAGTAGCAACAAGGCAATGAAGCAGGGAATTCACCCCAAGTACAACGAGACCACGGTCACGTGCGCGTGCGGCAATACGTTCACGACCCGCTCCACCCGGCAGAATCTGCGCACGGACCTCTGCAATGTCTGCCACCCGTTCTACACCGGTGAGCAGCGCATCGTGGACACCGCCGGGCAGGTGGAGCGCTTCATGAAGCGCATGGAGGCCGCGTCTGGCCGCCCGTCGAAGCGGCAGGTCCGCCTCGCCGCCCGCGCCGACCGCGAAGCGCAGAACCGCCGCGACGGGCAGCCGGAGGCCGCCGCCGACGCGGAGCTGGTCGCCGCCACCGAGGCCGTCGCGAACTAACTACACGCTACCAACTCCACCGGGGTCCGCGTCCGCGCGGACCCCTTTTTGTGCAGAGACGACGAGCGGCGCCGTGGTACGGTCCCACCGGGTTTTCGGCCCGGGCTCCACCTCACGGACCGGCCGCCAGCAAGAAAAGAGGCAATTCCCTTCGTGAGCAGCACTCAGGTATCGCCGCAAGCCACTTCTGACATCCTCATCGACGCCACCGTGATGGCGCTGATCGAGATTCCTCGCGGCAGCCGCAACAAGTACGAATTCGACGAAGCAACGGGCCGCTTCTACCTCGACCGGGTGCTCTACTCCTCGGTGCACTACCCGACCGATTATGGCTACATCCCGGAGACACTGGCCGGAGACGGTGACCCGCTGGACGTGCTGGTCCTCGTGCAGGAACCGACCTTCCCTGGCTGCATGATCAAGGCGCGCGTGCTGGGCGGGCTGGACATGCAGGACGAGAAGGGTTCCGACTTCAAGGTGCTCGCCGTTCCGGTCGGCGATCCCCGCTTTGCCCACCTGCACCGCCTCTCGGAGATCGGCGACCACTGGCTGCGCGAGATCGAGACGTTCTTCGCCACCTACAAGCTGCTGGAACCCAAGCAGACCGAGGTGCTTGGCTGGCACGACGTCGAAGAAACCCTGCAGATGGTGGTGGAGTGCCGCGCACGCTTCGCGGCCGCGCAGGAGAGCCGCTAACAGAGAGGGCCGCCCATGAATCGAACGCGCCGCAGTGGCGTGATCTGCCACCCCACCTCGTTTCCCGGTCCGCACGGCATCGGGGATTTCGGCGAGGCCGCTTTCCGATTTCTGGAGTGGCTGGCTCGTGGCGCGCAGGCCGAGTGGCAGATCCTGCCGCTTGGCCCGGTCGGCCCCGGCGATTCCCCCTACGCCTCGCCCTCGGCCTTCGCCGGCAACGCGCTCCTCATCTCGCTGCCGTGGCTGGTGGGCGACGGGCTGCTGGAATCCCAGTCCTTGGAAGACCTGCCCACGCTCCCCGAGGATCACGTCGATTTTGACGCGGTGCGCGCGCTGAAGGCGCCCCTACTGCGCGAGGCGTTCAGCCGCTTCCGGCGCGGGGCTGGCACGCCGCTGCGCGCCGAGTTCGACGCCTACCGGGAGGAGCAGGCGGCGTGGCTGGACGACTACGCCCTGTTCATGGCCCTCAAGGACGATCATGGCGGCGCCGCATGGAACACGTGGTCCACGGAACTCGTCCACCGCCAGCCGGAGGCGCTGGAGGCCGCGCGGCAACAGCATCACGACGCCATCGGGTTCCACCGCTTCACCCAGTTCCTCTTCGATCACCAGTGGCGCGAAGTGCGCCGCTACGCGAACGCGCTCGGCATTCAGGTCATCGGCGATATCCCCATCTTCGTGGCCTACGACAGCGCCGATGTCTGGGCGAACCAGCCCCTCTTCCGCCTCGACGAGCATGGCGCGCCGATGGATATCACGGGTGTGCCGCCGGACGCTTTCACGGCGGACGGCCAGCTGTGGGGCAACCCGGCCTACGACTGGGACCGCCACGCCGAGACCGGCTACCAGTGGTGGATCGACCGCGTGAAGACCACGCTGCAACGCGTCGATCTGCTGCGCATCGACCATTTCCGTGGATTCGCCGCCTCGTGGGTGGTGCCCGCCGGCGCCGAAACCGCCGCCTCCGGGCACTGGGAGCCGGGACCGGGCCGCGCCATTTTCGACGCCATGCAGCGCGCGCTCGGGTCGCTGCCGTTCATCGTCGAGGACCTCGGGCTGATCACCCCGGACGTGGTGGCGCTGCGCGAATCGCTCGGGCTGCCCGGCATGCGCGTGCTGCAGTTCGCCTTCGGCAGCGGGCCGGGGAATGCGTACCTGCCGCACAACTACGACCCCGTCACCGCCGCCTACACCGGCACGCACGACAACCAGACCACCATCGGCTGGTTCCGCAGTGTGGATGACCACGTGCGCGGCAGCGTGCAGCGCTACCTGGGCCGGGACGGCAGCGACATCGCGTGGGATTTCATCCGCCTCGCCTCCTCCTCGGTCGCTGCCCGCGCGCTGGCGCCGCTGCAGGACATCATGCGGCTGGATGACGCCGCCCGCATGAACACGCCCGGCCGTGCCTCTGGCAACTGGGGCTGGCGCTATGCCCCGTATCAGCTGCACGAGGGGTTGGCCGACGGCTTGCGTGATCTGACCGAGACGTATGGCCGTGGAACCTCCACCGAGGTCCGCCGCGGCTACGATCCGTACGATTACACCGCGCCCTCGACGGCGCATCCGCTGACACGTCCCGAGCACGCGTAGAAGGCGCCGGGCCAGCCGGCCACGACGCCCCCATCACCGCCGGAAGGGAGTCCAGACTTGACTACACCCGTGGGATCTTTCACCTTCATGCTTCACAGCCACTTGCCCTACGCCCGGCAGGCTGGAATGTGGCCTCACGGCGAGGAATGGGTGCACGAGGCCATCGCCGAAACCTACGTGCCCCTGCTGAACGCGCTCTACGACTTGCGGGATGAGGGCGTTCGTTTCCACCTGACCATCGGCATCACGCCGATTCTGGCGGAGCAACTGGCTGACCCGCTCATTATCGACCACTTCATCGGCTACGCCACGGAGCGCGCCGCCCGCGCCGCGCAGGATATCGAGCGCTTCGAGCTGAACGGCGACGAGCAGATGCGTAACCTCGCCCGCTTCTACCACCACTGGTACGGACGGGTGCTGACCTCCTTCGCCGACCGCTACAACCGCGATCTGCTCGGCGCATTCCGCACGCTGCAGGACGAGGGCCTGATCGAAGTCGCCACCTGCGCCGCTACTCACGGCTACCTACCGCTGCTGGCGCGCGATTCCTCCATTCACGCGCAGTTGCATACCGGCGTCGAGGCGTACCGCAAGCACTTCGGGCGCGCGCCGCAGGCGATCTGGCTGCCTGAGTGCGCCTACCGCCCGGCAGTGATCGAGGACGAGGACGGGCAGACGATTCGCCGCCCCGGTTTGGAGTCCTTTCTGGCAGAAGAGGGGCTGCTGGTCTTCTTCAGCGAAACGCACACGGTTGAGGGCGGCCGGCCGGTCGGCATGGCCGTGCCCGGCACCGTGGGTCCGTATGGCTCTGTAGCCCGGCGCTACGCCTCCAGCGTGACGAAGCCCGAAGCGGACCAGCAACTCGATCCCGGCACCTCGCTCCTCCCCTACTGGGTCGGCGACGCGCCCGGGCAGGTCGCGGTGCTGGCGCGGCACGAGCGCACCGGCCAGCAGGTCTGGTCCGCCGCGTTCGGCTATCCCGGCGATTTCGTGTACCGGGAGTTCCACCGCAAGGACGTTGAATCGGGGATGCAGTACTGGCGCGTCAGCGGCGCAGAAATCGATCTCGGCCTCAAGGAGCCGTACGACCCGGACCATGCCGCCCGGCAGGTGCAGTCGCACGCGGATCACTATGTCAACCTGATCGCTGATCAGCTGCGCGAGTACCACGAGCAGACGGGCGGCTTCGGCAGCATCACCGCGTCATACGACACGGAGCTGTTCGGCCACTGGTGGTTCGAGGGCGTGGACTGGCTGAAAGCGGTCCTGCGCGGGCTGGCGGCACGTCCGGCCGTCGAGTTGAGCAGCGCCAGCGGCGTCATCGAAAACCACCCGCCGCACGAGGTGCTCTCGCTGCCCGAGTCCAGCTGGGGCGCCGGCGGCAGCCATTACACGTGGCTGAACGATGACACCGAGTGGATGTGGCCGCTGATCCACGGCGCCGAAGAGCGCATGGAGCAACTGGTCTCCGCCAACCCGAACGCCACCGGTGACATGAAGACCGTCCTGAATCAGGCTGCGCGCGAACTGCTGCTGCTGCAAAGCAGCGACTGGCCGTTCCTCGTCACCACCGGGCAGGCGAAGGAGTACGCAACCGAGCGCTTCCAGGAGCACCTGGCGCGCTACGAGCAACTGTGCGCCATCGCTGAGTCAGGCTCCCCCACCGGCGAAGACATGGTCTTCACCGCCGCGCTGCGTGACCGCGACAACCCGTTCCCGGCGGTGGATTACACCGATTGGGCGCCCCGCCAGGGCTACGCCGGCGCGGCGCCAGAGGCGGTGGCTACGGCGGGATAGCGCGGAGAGCACCTCTCACCCGCGCATCGTGTGCTTGGGGTCGGTACCGGGGACAGGCTCACCAGTTGGAGAAGGCCCTCACCCCCAGCCCCTCTCCCGAAGTACTTGCGCGGCTGACTGGGTCAGGCATAGGG
>JASGGF010000032.1:0-21500 GCA_047605145.1 Thermomicrobiales bacterium
CCCTGCGCGCGCTGGCCGGCGCCGCTGCTGCGATGACGCTGGGCCGCGCGGCTGCGCCGCCGGCCGCCGCCGCTGCCCAGACTGAGTGGCTCGATCTCGGCGACCCCTGCTGGTACGACGTGCAGTGCGCCGATGGCGGGGTCTGCGCGCACATCGCCCAGACCGGCGACGACCGCTGCTGCGCGTGGGAAGGTGGGCGCTGCGGCGGGGACCACATGTGCTGCGGCGATCTGATCTGCGGCGCCGGGGACATGAACGGCGCGTTCTGCCAGCGCCCGGACGCCGCGTGCGACTGGTACGGCTGCACCTGCGACACCGGCAACCCGTGGTCCTGTGCCGATGGGCTGACCTGTTGCTCCCGGCAGAGCGGCTTCATTTGCGTCGTCGCCGACGAGTGCGGCCCGGCGCCGTGCAGCGGCCTCGGGTGTGGGTGTGTCGATACGCCCGGCGCCTGTGACAATGGCCTGATCTGCTGCGGCTCTGGCCTGCCGGGCCTCGATGGCACGTGTCAGGCGACGCCCGACTGCTACCCGGAGGCCGCGGCTTGCACCGGCTGGGGCTGCGATTACGACTTTCACCTCGACCAGCCGTGCGATGCTGGCCTAATGTGTTGCGCCGTGGCGGGCCGCTTCATTTGTGCCGCCGGGGATGCCTGCGCCGGGTAGTCAGGCGCGAGGCGAGGGCTGGCGGCCATCTGCCTGCGCCGCTTGCAGCCGCGCTAGATACCCTGCTAACCGCTGCACATCCTCCGCATCCCAGCCGGCGGTGAGCGAGGCGAAGACCGCTTCCTGCCACGCGTGGGCGGCGGCCAGCAGATCCTCGCCGGCTGGGGTGACGTGGAGCGCGCGCTGCCGGGCGTCGCTCTGGCCTGGCGCCTTGCGCAGGTAGCCGGCGGCTTCCGCCTGCGCGATCATGCGGCTGGCTCCCGACTGGTCGATGCCCAGTTCGTTGGCGACCGCGTTCACAGTCGCGCCCGGGCCACCCTGTAGCGCCAGCACCGCCTCGGTGACCATCACCATCCGGGCGTTGTCGAGATCCGCGCCCTGCCCGGCGCCGGTCCAGCGCCGCGACCAGAAGCGGACAATCTGGAAGAGCCGCTGGCCCGGCCCCGGTTGGCCGGGGCCGGGCGATGCTGCGGCCATCACGGGGTTTCGAGCAGCGCCGCGTAAAGGCTGGCGAAGGCGAGCGCCTGAGCCCGATCTGGGAAGCGCAGGGCGGCAGAAACATGGTCGCCAGTCAGGCGAAACACGGTGGCTACCCGCGCCGGCTCGGGCGCCTCTGGCCAGGTGGCATCCTGTTCCACCACCACGATGCGCTCTGCCACCGGATGCCAGCTCACCGGCTGCAACCGAATCCCCGAGCGAGTGATCCAGTCTGCAAAGTCCGTCGCCGAGATTGCGCCACTCCCGTGCGGCCCGTTAACGACGACAGGGTCGCTGACGACCCGTCGCGCCTGCTCGAGGTTCGCGGTGTTCACCGCATCGTGCCACTGGTGCAGTGCTGATTCAGGCATTGCGGCCTCCTGCATTGTCACTCTCAGGGTCACTTTTCACTCGCTGGCGCCGCGTCACACGCCGCGCTCCGCTTTCCACCCCACCTCCACCTCCGCCACCCCGGCGCCCAGACGGCCGGCGGCAACGCGCGCGGTGGCTCATGGAGTAGGGTTCGTGACCTTGAAGTTGGGGGTGGTCGATCCCGCCTTCGTCGGGATGACATGGGGTAGCGAGCGCCGCAGATCACCAGACGCCATGTGGTAAGTATATGCAAATCGCATGGAATATGCGAGACATGGTCGCGGCGTCATGCACAGCGCCCCTCGTCCGGCAAGACCAGACGAGGGGCGCCGTGTGACGGAGGAAACAGAGTTACGCCTTTGGCGGCCCGGCGGCGATGCGCTCGCGCAGGGTCTCCACCGTGGCGCCTTCCCAACGGGACTCGATCCACCACGTTGCGCCGGCATCGGCGAAGGGCGCCACCTGCGCGCGGGCAGCAGCCGGGTCATTGGCGGGGGTGGTCCCCTCAGTGATGATGTCGAAGGGGCCGGCGTCCGACGGGCGCGCGGCCCGCGCCGCCTCGGCGATGCCGCGCACGCGCTCCGGCGTGGCGTGCGAGATGATCCCCTGATCCTCGGCGTACTGGGGGATCACGCCGTCGTAGCGGAAGGCGCGCGCCATGCTCTTTGGGCGCGGCCAGACGCCGACTACCCAGATGGGGATGCGCGGCTGCTGCGCGCTGGGCGGCTGCTGCACCATTTCCGTGATCTGGTAGTGCGTCCCCGCGAAGGAGAACGGCTCGCCGCTCCAGCAGCGGGTGAGGATTTCGAGGCTTTCGTCCAGCATGGCGGCGCGCGCGCGCAGATCGGTTTCCTCGCCGACCGCGCTGAACCCCTGATCGTCCAGCACGCCCAACCCGACCGGTAGCACCAACCGCCCGTGCGAGAGGTGATCGAGGGTGGCGGCTTCCTTCGCCAGCTTCCACGGCCGCCGCCGCGTAGGCGGGGTGATGACCGCGCCCAGCGTGACCCGCTGCGTGTGCGCAGCGATGCCCGCCATGGTCACCCACGGGTCATAGACGGTGTACCCCGCGATGGAAATGGCGTCGTAATAGAAAACGCCGTCCCAGCCCGCCGCCTCGGCCTCCTGCGCCAGGGCGATCATGTCGTCGAGTGTGCCTGCGGTGAGGATGATGCCGTACTTCATGCGCCCATTGTGCGGCATCATTGGCCCGGCGGCCTATCGCCCGAATGGATGATTCTCACCCGCCGGGAATAGAGGGCAGCAAAAGCCCCTCTCCCGCGCAAGTACTTCGGGAGAGGGGTTGGGGGTGAGGGCTCTCTACCGCGCTCCGGCGAACGTATCCGCCCAGCGCAGGAAGCGGTGCTCGCCACGCGCCAGCAGGAAGTCAGTGCCCTTGCCGATCAGCGCCAGCAGCACGATGCTGAGCAGGATGATGTCCGCGCGGCCGGTGTTCTGGGCGTCGATCAGCAGGAAGCCGAGCCCGCGCGAGGCGGCGATCAGCTCGGCGGCCACCAGGAAGAGCCACGCCTGCGCCAAGCCCAGCCGCAGCCCGGTGAAGAGCGCTGGCAGCGCCGCCGGCAGCAGAATTTCCTGCGTCAGGCTCCAGCCGCGCAGCCCGTAGGCGCGGCCCACTTCCACCAGCTTGCGGTCGATCTGCCGCACCCCGGCCACCACGTTCGTGTAGACCGGGAAAAAAGCGCCGATGGCGATCAGCAGCAGCTTCGGCGTCTCGCCGATGCCCAGCCAGAGCACGAAGAGGGGCACCCAGGCCAGCGATGGCACGGCGCGGAACGCCTGAATCGTCGGGGCCAGATACGCCTCCGACGTGCGCGAGAACCCGACCAGCAGACCAACGGCGATGGCCACCACCGCGCCGATCCCCCAGCCGATGGCGACGCGCTGCATGCTGGCGAGGACGTTTGGAACCAGAATGCCGATGTTCTGCAACTCCTGCCCGGCGGCCAGCACATCCAGCGGCGCCGGCAACTGCCCGCGCGAGTAAACCTCGCGGTTCACCGCAATCTGCCAGATCGCGAGGATCAGCAACGGCACGACGAGGCCGCGCAGCGCGCTCAGGCGGGAAATGGAAAAGCGAGGGCGCGACACGCGGAGGCCTTTGGCCAGGGTGGCGGGGCGTTGCTCGATTGCAGGGTCCAGGCTGGCCATGGGCGATTCTCCGGGTCACACAAACAGCAATGCGGGAGCCTCGCCAAACGAGGCTCCCGCAGCGAGAAACGGGCTACGCGGTGGGGGTGGCTGCCGCTTCGGCGGCCACCACGCCAGCGGCAATCTCCGGGGCGAACAGTTCCGCCAGGATCGCCGGCAGGTCGGTGTCCGGCTTGACCTGGTTCTCGTTGACCATGATCGGGATCACGGCGGTCAGGACGTCGGTCTGCGTCTGGCCCGGCACGGTGTCGATATCCAGCACCGTGCGCTCGGTCAGCACCTTCTTCGCGACGTCCAGCGACATCTTGGATTCGTCCGCCAGGATCTGGGCGGCCTCGTCCGGGTTCGCCAGGATCCACTGCCGCGCCCGCTCGTACTGCTCGATGACGGTGGCGGTCAGCTCCGGGTACTGGGTGATGAACGCCTCGCGGCCATTCAGGAAGCCGTAGGTGTTGAAGTCGATGTTGCGGTACAGCAGCTTCGAGCCGGCTTCCAGCTCGCTGGCGGCCATGTGCGGATCAAGCCCGGCCCAGGCGTCCACCTCGCCGCGCTCCAGCGCCACCCGGCCATCGGCGTGCTGCAGGTTGATGACCTCGACATCGCTGCCCTTCAGACCCGCTTCTTCCAGCGAGCGCAGCAGGAAGAAGTAGGGATCGGTGCCCTTGGTGGCGGCCACCTTCTTGCCCTGCAGCTCGGTTACGGCGGCCAGCGGCGAATCCTTGCCGATCACCAGCGCGGCCCACTCCGGCTTGCTGTAGAGGTAGACGGTCTTGATGGGGGAGCCATTGGCGCGGGCCAGCAAGGCGGCGGCGCCGGCGGTGGAGCCGAAGTCGGTGGCCTCGGAACGCAGGTACTCATTCGCCTTGTTGCTGCCGGCGCTCAGCACCCACTCCACGCCGACGCCCTCATCGGCCAGCGCCTCCTCCAGCCAGCCGAACTTCTTCAGCACCAGGCTGCTGGGGTTGTAGTAGGCGTAGTCCACGCGCACGGTGGGGGGCAGATCCTGCGCCGCTGCCGGCCGCAGGCGCGCCGCGCCGGTGAGCGTCACTGCGCCGAGTGCTGCCAGGCCGCGCAGAGCGTTACGCCGGGAAATCGTCATCGTGGTCGTCCTCTTCTTCCAATACATCGACATCTGCATCGTGGCGCCGGCTCACGCGGCCGGCTGCAACCCGAAGTGCCCCAGAATGCTGTCGCGTAGGTGCGCCCGATCAGCGCCCGCCACCGTGTACTCGGCGGTGATGCCCGCCGGGCGGCCGCCCAGCAGCACGATGCGGTCGGCCAGGCGCAAGGCCTCATCGACATCGTGGGTCACCAGCAGCACGGTGCGGGAGCGGTCGCGGCAGGTTTCGCGCAGCAGATCGCCCATTTGCAGGCGGGTGAAGGCATCGAGCGCGGCGAAGGGCTCGTCTAGCAACAGTACGGCGGGCTTACGCACGAAGGCGCGGGCCAGCGCCACGCGCTGGGCCATGCCGCCGGAAAGCTGGTGCGGCCACGCCTGCTCGTTGCCGGCCAGGCCGACCCGCGCCAGCATGCTGGCCGGGCGCTCGGCATCGCGCACGCCGCGCGCGCCCAGCGCCACGTTCTGCTCCACCGTCTTCCACGGCAGCAGGCGCGGCTCCTGGAACACCACCGCGCAGCGGGGATCGCAATCGGTCACCTGCTGGCCGCCGATGCGGATCTCGCCGGTGGAGGGGGTGTCGAGCCCGGCTACCAGCCGCAGCAGCGTGCTCTTGCCGCAGCCACTGGCGCCCAGCACCGCCACGAACTCGCCCGGCTCGGTCCTGAGATCGATGCCACGCAGAATCTGCTGCCGGCTCTGGCGCGAAACGAACTCGCGTCCCACGCCATGAATGGAAACTGGTTCCGCCACCCGGACCCCCTCGCGCCGAAACGAAAAACCCCATCCGGCTCTGGATGGGGCTGCCTCGACGCGCGACCCCGAAGAGGCTGCGCCGCGTGCATCTCCCTCATCTTCCAGCCTCGTGCTGTCGGAGTTAGCACCTGCCTGCTTGCGCAGGCGGTTGCTGGGGCTTCATCGGGCCGATCCCTCTGCCCCTCTGGATGAGTGGGTGCAATCTTCACTTGTCCGGGGGCATTGTGCAGTATTGGATCAAGAATTGCAATGGACAGCGCGGGGGGAGGGCACGGTACGATTCGTGCAGAAACCCGTGACTGGCGGGAAACGGAATGAATCCGATTCCGTTATCCGCACGTTCATGGAAGTGAACCCCGGGCCGGGAACCCGGGCTGCCCTGTTTTTCGCCATGACGCGATGATCCCGCTGGTGCGGGAGCTGTCATGCGCCGCCGGAGCGTAAGGGATGCCTCCGGTGAACAGGGGACGATGCCTGGCATCGTCACAACGGCTGGACACGGATGGGTGTTCCAACCGATTCTGCACCGCTTGCTGGTTGGCCTTCGGACGCCGCGCGTTGGCTGCGCGTGGCACAGCGCCGGGCCAGGGAGCACGCGATGAGGGAAGTGAACCATGTCTACCCCGTTTACTCGTGGCGGCCGGCCCCTGGCTGCCGGTTTTCTGGCTGTGGCGTTGCTGGTCTCCGCCTTCAGCGCCGTTTTCGTGCCCTCGGGCGTGGCCCTGGCTGCCGATGGCGTGGCCGTGGGTGACGCGTTGATCCTGGACGGCCCCGGCGGCCAGTACGGCATCCTGACCGTGGCGCCGGCCGGCACGTACATCAGCGTCGATGGCGATCCCGTCGATGGCTACTACCCCGTCTCCTTCGATGGCATCAGCGGCTGGACCGCAACCGGCATGATCGAGGTCTCCGGTGGCGGCGGCGGCAATGGCGGCGGCGGTGGTGGGAACGGCGGAGGCGGTGGCGGCAACGGCCACAACGGCAAGACCCGCGAGATGGGCAATGGTGGCGTCGAAACCGTGAGCGCCGATCCCGTCTACGCCGACAGCGGCGTGCCGGCTGAGGCCGCGCCGGTGACCGGCGGTTCCTACGGCCCCGGCGGCTCCGGCTACAGCGAGGACCAGATCGTCTCCATCATTGGCGAAGCGGCGGCGAACTACGGCCAGTCCCCGGATGCCATGCTGCGCGTAGCCCGTTGCGAATCGGGCCTCGATCCCTACGCGGTCGGCGGCGGCGGCACCTACTACGGCCTCTTCCAGTTCGTGCCCGACACCTTCGCCAACACCCCCTACGGCCAGTACGAGATCACCGACGCCTGGGCGAACGCGAACGCGGCCGCCTGGATGTGGTCTGAGGGACGCAAGGGCGACTGGGTCTGTCAGTAAGATCCGCTCATCTGGCGGCCGGGGAGCAGCATCCGCTCCCCGGCCGCTTTTGTGTTGCCCGCCGGGTGGTATCTTCGCGGTGCAACGAAACAGTCGCGCCCCCCGTGCTGCGGCGTGGATGGAACATGGCGACGGGCAAGCCGGGCAACGCAATGCGTGGTGTCCTGATGCTGCTGCTGGGCGTAATGCTCGGCGGCGATTTCGCGTTGGTCGCGTGGTCTGCGCGCGCGCAATCCCTGCCCCAGCCTGCGCAAACCATCATCGAAACGCGGCTGCGGGCCGAGCCGAGCCTGCGCAGCGATCCCCTGCTGCGCCTGCCAGCGGGCGCCACGGTGTATCTGGATGGCGCGCCGGAGGACGGCTGGTACCGCACGCAGCACGGCGCGCTGCAGGGATACATCCGCAGCGGGGAGGTCGCGGTCATCATGCTGCCGCCCGAAAGCGCCGCTGCCAGCGCCACTGACGATGAGGCCGCCAACGCGCGATCCGCCGATGGCGCCGCCAGCGACGACGGCAGCGTTGCCTTCGAGCAGCGAGCGAAGGGCAACCGCAAGAAGAAGCAGCGACCCAGCAAGGAGCAACGCCGCAAGCGGCGCAAGGAGCAGCGGCAGACCGAGGCCGCCCTGCGCATCGTGGCCGCCACCGATCTCAACCTGCGTGCCGCGCCGACCGAGGACGCCGCGGTGCTGGCTGCCATGGCGCGTGGGCAGGCGCTGGCGCCCACCGGCGAGCAGCAGGACGGCTGGGTGGAGGTGATCTGGGAGGGGCAGATGGGCTGGGCGCTGGGCCGCCACCTGATCATGATCCCCACCGGCACGAGCGGCAAGGACCGGCAGGCCGGCGCGTGGAGCCGCAACCAGTTGAAGGAAATCATCTACGCGGCGGCGGACAAATACGGCCAGCCGCGCGAGGACATGCTGCGGGTGGCCCGTTGCGAATCGAATATGATCCCGAGCGCCGTCAATCCGTACGGCGGCTCCTACGGCCTCTTCCAGTTCAAGCCGGGCACCTGGCTGAGCACGCCGTACGCCGAGTATGACATCTTCGACCCGCGCGCCAGCGCCAACGCCGCCGCCTGGATGTGGGCGCAGGGGCGGCGGCGCGAGTGGGTCTGCCAATAGCGCGGGAGTTGTTCCAGATGACCACGTTCACCATCCGGGAGGCGCGGCCCGATGAGGCCGCCGCCGTGAGCGCGCTGGCGCTGCGCTCCAAGGGACACTGGGGCTATGACGCCGCTTTCCTGGAGACCTGCCGCGCCGATCTCACCTGGACGGCGGCGGAAATCGCCAGCTCGGCGGCGTTCGTTGGCGAGGCCGAGGGGGCGCTGCTGGGCTTCAGCCTGGTCTTCCTGCGGGATGAGGTGACGGCGGAGCTCGACGCCCTGTTCGTCGATCCCGCCGCCATCGGCCTGGGCGTGGGGAAGGCGCTGTGGGAGCGCAGCGTTGCTGCCGCGCAGGCGCTGGGGGCTAGCGACCTGATCTGGATGAGCGACCCGCACGCCGAGCCGTTCTACCGCTCGCGCGGCGCCGACCGGCTGGGCGAAGCGGAGTCCGCCGTGACGCCGGGGCGGATGCTGCCGCTGATGCACCTGTCACTCGGCCGTTCCTGACACCAGCGCCTCGCAACGTTGCCCATTCCATTCGGTAGTGCGCGATACTTTCGCGCGACATGCCGAAGTGATCCCCCGGTCAGGAGCTGCGCCCATGGCTGCCCCACGTCCCGTTCCGCTCACCGACGACGCGGCGCGCCCGCAGGATGACGGCCTGTTCGGCCCGCAGAGTGTGACCTGGCGCGCCTACGCCAGCCCCTCCACCTCGCTCGGGATCGCGGCGGCGGTGCTGCTGCAAATGATCCACCCGGACGTGGTGCGCATGATCGACCAGGCATCCAATGTGCGGACGGACCCCGCCGGGCGCGCGGCGGCGACCAGCCTGTACGGGACGACCATCACCTACGGCGACACCGCGACGGCGGAGCGCGCCGGCGAGGTATTGCGACGGATCCACAGTCACCGCCAGGCCGTGGACCCGATTACTGGAGAGACTTATAGCGCAGACCGGCCCGATCTGCTGCTGTGGGTACACGGCACGCTGACGTGGGCGGTGTTGGCAGCCTGCCGGCAGTGGGGGCCGGTCTTCACGGCGGCGGAGCAGGACCGCTTCGTCGATGAGCAGCGCGTCTCCGCCCGGCTGGTGGGCATCGACCCCGACGTGGCGCCGCGCACGGTGGCCGAGCTGGATGCGTACATGGCGGGGATGCGCCCGCGCCTCGCCTACGTGACCTCCACCCGCTTCATGCGCGAGATGATCGTACCGCCGAAGCTGCCCTTCACCCCCGCCGGGCTGGCGCAACTGGCGCTGACGCGCGCCGCCGTCGATCTGCTGCCAGACGACATTCAGGACCTGTACGGCTTCCGCTGGACGTGGCTGAACCACCTGCT
This sequence comes from Thermomicrobiales bacterium, assembly GCA_047605145.1. GTDB lineage: Bacteria > Chloroflexota > Chloroflexia > Thermomicrobiales > UBA6265 > JACCXM01. The sequence goes on from JASGGF010000032.1 coordinate 9,382, forward strand.
GGTGCGGGGAACCTCGGCGCTGATCATGAAGAGCGCGCAGGACAAGGTGGACTACGGCCGGATGATCGCTGAACTGCGCCACCAAACGGACGTCCACGCCTTCGGGTCCGCCGCCCCGAAGCTGCGCGCTAAACGCGAGGCCGCCGCGCGCGGGTAGGGCGCCGCGAGCAGCGTCTCAGGGTGCCGCGAAAGCACGCTGCAGCACGTCGTCTCAGGCCGCCGCACGCTCCTCCATATCGAGCGTATCCCGGTGGGAGACGGGCTCCAGCAGCCGCAATTGGGCGGGACGCGCCGGGACGGCCGCTGCCGGAGCCGCCACGGAGTGCGCGCGGTCTTGCGTGATCGCCAGCCGCCGCTCCAGCAGCGGGATCTCCTGCGCGGCCTGATGCCGGGCCAGCCCGTGGCCGCCCTGCGCAAAACGCGCGCCAACGAGGCGCGTCTCCAGACGGCTGCGGAGCCGGGCCAACTCAGCGACAGACATCGCGGCAATATCGGTGCGAAACGCGCGCAGAGAGCCATCGATCAGCGCATCGAGGCGCTGCCGCTCGCGCGCGGAGAGGGTGCGGGGAGACATGGAGTGGGACTCGTTTCCAGAGTGGGTGCGCGACGGAATGGGGATTGTGTAACGAAAAGTATACACGGTGAGTGTGTTATTGTCACATGGGCGTGCCGGCGCCGGTGCGGCAAGACCGCCCAACCCATCGTGTCTTACGCTTGGAGAGAGACCTCGTCACACGCTCCAGCGATTCGCGGCATACTTCCCCCGTCCCGCTTCCCATTTTCCCGCCAGTGTGGCAGAATAGAACGCATGTTCTATTGCGGGGGGAGCAGCGCATGATCACCTACATCGAGGGCAACCTCTTCACTTCCACGGCGCAAACACTGGTCAACACCGTCAACACCGCCGGTGTGATGGGCAAGGGGATCGCCAAGGAATTCAAGACCTACTTCCCCGGGATGGTCCCCGAGTACGTGCAGCGCTGCAAGGATGGCAGCTTCGCGCACGGGCAACTGCTGCTCTACCGCACGCCGCACAAGTGGGTGCTCAACTTCCCGACCAAGCGCCACTGGCGGAACCCGTCGCGCCTCGAAGACATTGAGGCCGGGCTGGCGACGTTTGTCCGCACCTACGCCGAGCAGGGGATCAGCAGCATCGTGTTCCCGCAACTTGGCTGCGGTAACGGCGGGCTGGACTGGGAAGGACAGGTGCGCCCGCTGATGGAGCGCTACCTCGGCGACCTGTTCCTCGATGTGCAGATCATCATCCCGGGCCGGGGCGCCGCGGACGATGTGCCGGATGAGCAGCAGATCAAGGAGTGGCTCAAGGGCGATGGGCAGATCGCCGGGTTTGCCGCATTCCGGGCTGATGTGGATGGCATCGCCGGGCTTGACCGTGTCGATGACGATGCGCTCTGGGAGCTTTGGCGGCAACTCCGGCATGAGGGCGTCGTGCTGCCAGAGGACCTGGGCGAGCCCGGCGATCCGTCCGTCCTCGCCATGATCCACGGTCTGGCAACGTTGCCCTACCTTCGCGAGACGCGCGCCGTGCGCATCTATTCCGCCATGGCCTATGATGCGCCGACACAGGCGCTCTTCGAGAAGGCAGAGGCCCGGGGTGTGCGGTTTATCCCGCCGCTGTTCCAGGCTGTGCATGCAGCGCCTGAGCCGCTCACCGTGGAGCTTGGTCCCGCATGCAACGTAAACCCGACGCAGACGCAATTGGCGCTTTCTTTGACGAACTAGGTCAACAACCGTGGCTTTACGCGAAGCAACGCCATTGGCCGCGATTTTTCTTTCACGTGACTGACGCATCCAATGTCGTTTCGATTCTGCGGGATGCGTGTCTGTACAGTCGGGATGAGGTTGAGAGCACTGGCCGAAAGCGGCATGACAATGCCAGCGCTGATGTCTTGAGTGGCACCGATCCCGAGTGCTTGCGATCAGTCCGGCTCTATTTTCGCCCACGTACGCCGACGTTCTGGCACAACGAGGGCATTTGTCCGAAAGGGCACTGTAGTCAGTATCAGGCGCACTGTCCGATGCCCGTCGCGCTGCTGTTTGACTCTGCCGAGGTTGGTGGACTTGAAGGGGTAGCGTTCAGCGACGGGAACCTCGCCGGAGCCCACACCCGGATTGGCGACGACATCGACTTTCTTCGCTCGTTGGACTTCCGGGACATCTACCACGATCAGCCCCTTCCAGTAGCTGGCAGGGAACGGATACGATCCGCCCGGCAGGCAGAAGTTACTACGCCTTCAGGCTTGCCACTCTCGTCGTTGCGGTGGGTGGTCTCGCGCTCAGTTGCAGAGCGACAGAAGCTGCAGACGTTGCTGGACCAAGAGCGCGTCCGCTCGCCAGTGGCCGAACAAGCGTTCGTCAGTGACTACCAGTGCTTTGTGGGTGAGCGCACCTATGTAGAGCGGATCGACCATACGGGAACACACGTGCAGGTCACATTCAACTCGGCAACGAAAACGCCGGGGCCATACCGCGTGCAGGTGACCTTGACTGATCCAACCACCGGTGAACTCTTCACGGACGATTTCTCGACGCGGACAGATACGGCGTTGCGCTACGCACTCCCAGCGAGTTTGCGTGAGCGGAACGTCCGTGTCGTTCTGTTGCTGGATGGGTTCCGCGCCTTTGCTGGGGATGTTCAACCCCGGCCGGCCATGTCGCTCCTCAGGTAGCAGAAAGGCCATGGCGGCGAGAGAAAGACCTCTTGCCGTCATGGCCTTGCCCCAAGATACGGGGGTGACTCCTACCCCGCGCTCACCGTGCCCAGCGCCTCGTCGATGACGTCCAGCACGCGGTGGAGCTGGGTGTCGTCGATGGTCAGGGGCGGCTGCAGGCGGACGACGTTGCCGGCTGGGCCGCCGGCGCCGATGATGACGCCGTTCTCGCGCGCAAACTTCTTGACGGCGGCGGCCTTCGCGCCCGCCGGGGTCTTCGTCAGCGGGTCTTCCACCAGCTCCACGCCGATCATCAGGCCGAGGCCGCGCACATCGCCGATCAGGGCGTGGCGCTCCTGCATCTCGCGCAGGCGGTCGAGGGCGATGGCGCCCTTGCGCGCGGACTCCTGCGGCAGGCGCTCCTCCTGCATCACCGCGATGTTCTCGATGGCGGCGGCGCAGGAGATGGGATTGCCCCCAAACGTGGAAAGGTGCTCACCCGGCTTCAGGCTGTCGGCGATCTCCGGCGAGGCGATGGTGGCGCTCAGCGGGAACCCGTCGGCGATCCCCTTGGCCATCACCATGATGTCCGGCTCCACGCCGTAGTGCTCGATAGCGAACATTTCGCCGGTGCGCCCGAAGCCAGACTGCACCTCGTCGGCGATGAACAGGATGCCGTGGCGGTCCAGAATCTCCTTCACCCGCTGGAAGTAGCTGGCGGGCGGCACGAGGATGCCGCCCTCGCCCATCACCGGCTCGGCGATGAAGGCGGCCACGTCGCCCGCGCTCTGGTAATCGATGGCCCACTGCACCATCTCGGCGCAGCGCTCCGCCACTTCCTCCGGGTCGGTGGCGCCGAAGGGGTTGCGATACACGTACGGCGCCGGCGCGAAGGCGATGCCGGAGAGGTAGGGGCCGCCGTTCGTCTTGCGCCCCTTGTTGCCGGTGATGGAGAGCGTGCCGGCGGTGCGGCCGTGGAAGGAGTGCGTGAGGGAGATGACCTCGCGCTTGCCGGTGTACGCCTTGGCGAGGCGCAGCGCGGTCTCGATGCCCTCGGCGCCAGAGTTGCCGAAGAAGGTCTTCTGCAGGCGGCCGGGGGTGATTTCCGCCAGCTTCTCGCCCAGTTCGCCGACCACCGGCACGTGGTAGATGTACGAGGCTGCGTGGACGAGGTTGTCCATCTGCCGCTTGGCGGCGGCGATCACGCGGGGGTTGCCGTGCCCGGCGTTGACCACCGCGATGCCGGCGAAGCCGTCGATGTACTCCTTGCCGTCCTGATCCCAGATGACCGCGCCCTCAGCCTTGCCGACGGCAATCGGCTCCACCGCCGCCACAAAGGAGGTGGCGACATAGTCGCGGTAGCGGGCGAGCGTCTGCTCGTGCGCCGCCTCGCCGACCACGTTCATCCCTGAGGTGTCCCGAACTTCCATCGCCATGGGTGACTGCACTCCTGTACGCCGCTGCGGCATCGCCATCTGCCGCGCATTGTAGCGGCGGCCCGGTCACGCGCCCGGCAGGCCCTGCGGCTGGCAGCGCGCCGGGCGGACGTGCCATCATCGCGGCATGATGACGCTGCGCGGCGTTCCGGCTGCCGCCCCCCTTACTGCCGACCTCGCTCCCCAGCCGAAGCCACCCCGGCGCCGCCGCCGCTCCCTGTGGGGGGAAGTGTGGCGCTGGCTGGTGACCGCGATCTGGTTCTCGCTGGCCGCCATGCTCATCGGTGGTTCCATCCTGATGCTCTCGATCTACCGGCAGGCGCGCGCCGATGGCGTGCGCCCGGCGCAGGCGATCGTGGTGCTGGGCACGGCGCAGTACAACGGCTGGCCGGGCCCGGTCCTGCAGGCGCGGCTGGACCACGCCCTCCAGCTCTACTGGGAGGGGTACGCGCCGTACATCGTCGTCACAGGCGGGAAACAGCCGGGCGATGAGTTCACCGAGGCGGAGGCCGGGCAGGCCTATCTGGTGAACGCCGGGGTGCCCCCGGATCGCATCATCATGGAGAACGCCGCCCACGACACCTGGGAGAGCATGCAGAACGTGGCGGCCATCCTGAAGCCGATGGGGATCACCGATGTCATCCTCGTCAGCGACGGTTTTCACCTCTACCGCTCCCGCCTGATGGCGAACGATGTCGGGCTCACCGCCACCGGCTCGGCGGCGCCGGACAGTCCTATCGTCGTGGGCGGCAGCGGCGAGTTCGTCTACACCATGCGGGAGGCCGGGGGCGTGCTGGCGCACCTGTGGGAAACCCGCATTGACCCGGATGGGCGCATCATCACGTTCGATCCGCCGGACTGACACGGTCAGGAGGAAGGCCCGAAACGCCGGAGCAGCCCTCACCCCCCAGCCCCTCTCCCGCGTATCGGGAGAGGGGAGCCGACTTGCCGTGGGGTGGCAATGTGGCATCACGCCGCCAGTTCGCCCCGGATGGCCTCCCAGTCCGCCTCGGAAACCCCCTCTCACTTTGCGAAGGGCGAGGGGTTGGGGTGAGGGCGCTTCGCGGCAGCGGCGTTCCATAACCCTTCTCTCTCCCCCAGTCAGCCGCGCAAGTATTTCGGGAGCGGGGTCGGGGTGAGGGCCATTCGGGGCGGAGCTGCGGTTCAGTCGAGGCGCGTCCCTTCGCCCGCGGCGGCCTGTTGGACGGCGCCGGCGAGTTGCGGCATCGCCCACTGCAGGCTGAGCGCGGATTCCAGATAGAACGCCTGTGCCATCTCCGGAGAGAGGACGACGTAGCGCCCATCCTGCACCGCCGGCAGAGACCGGAAGAGTGGGCTGGCCTCCTGCGCCTCCAGCGATGCGGCATCGAAGGCGAGGGTCAGCAGGATATCGGCGTCCGTCACCTGCGACATCTGCTCCAGCGACAGCGTGGCGATGCCGCCGGGCGGGTCGGTTGCCGGGGAGATGACCGTGAGGCCGCACGAACTCAGCAAGCGGCCCAGCGGCGCGTGGTCGCCGTTGACGAGGAAGCTGTCGCCGTAGACGTAGCCCACCGCGACCGTCTCGCCCGCGAGCGGCGCCAGATCGGCGCACGCCTGCGCGATGACGGCGTTTGTCTCCGTGATCACCTGTTCCGCCTCGGCCTCGCGGCCCAACGCCTCGCCGACGAGGCGTTGCACCTCGTCCCACGTCGTGGCTTCGGAGTACTTCAGGTTGATGGTGGGGGCAATGCCGGAGAGTTGCTCGTACGAATTGGACTCCAGCCACGTCCCGAGGATCAGGTCTGGGCCAGCGGCAGCGAAGCGTTCGGGATCGGGCGTGAAAACATCGGCCGCCACGAAGGAGGGGAGATCGGCGGCTCCGGCGTCCTCCGCCCACGGGGCCAGCCCCTCGCCGTAGCCGCCGCCCACGGCGTACAGAACCGGCTCGATGCCAAGCGCCAGCAGCGAATCGAGCGCCTCGTTCTCGTTCGTGACCGCGATGCGCTGCGGCGGCGCCGGGATGACCGTTTCGCCGCTGGCGTGGACAATGGCGCGGGGAAAGGCGGCGGCCGGGGAGGCGACGGGCGTTTGCGCGATAGCCACCTGCGGTAGGTAGGCGATCACCAGCGCGGCGACGAGAAGGCGGCGCCATCGGGCGAGTGAACCTCGTGAGCGGCTGCGCACGGTGGACTGTCTCCTCTGGAGTTTTCCGGGCCGCAATCGATAATCCTGACTATAGCAGTCAGAAATACCTGCTGGGCGGGAGGTGGTGCAGATGCCGCGAAACCGGGTGCGGGTGCGCGTGGTTGCGACCGGAGAGATCGACGCGCTGCAGGGGGAGCTGGATGCGGCGCTAGAGGCCGAGCAGGCAGACCACAGTTGGCACGTTTCGGAGGTGCAGCTGACGCCTCATGTGGCCGATGTGGCGGCGCCGGATGGGTTTGCGCCCGGACCGTACGTGGCCCTGATCACCTCCCGCAAGCGGGAGTGGTTTTTAGGGGACATGCTGGGAACGATTGCCGGGATGTTTCGCGGGCGGGCCGCGAACAGCGAACCCCCGGCGCCGCCGTCTTGAGCATGTGCGCGCGGCACATCTGGCGACTCGCGCAGCGAGTCCGCTATGCTTCGGCGAGTCGTAGACAAAACATAATGGTGGCTCGCCGCTGAAGGCGGGGGCGTTGCGCAATTCGGCTGGAGCGTTGCGGCGTGCAGCACCACGAGTTCGACGATCTCGCGAAGGCGCTGGGTTCCGCGAGCACGCGCCGGAGCGCGCTGGGCGCGTTGGCCGGGCTGGCCGGGTGCGGCGTGCTTGGGTTGGCTGATGGCGTCGGCAAGAGCAGGCAGAAGCGCCGCCGGCAGCGGCGTCGCGTTAAGCAGGCGCGGCGGCGGGATCGGCGGGGCTCGACAGTCTGGCAACGCGGGATCAGCGTGCGGGTGATCAATACGGACGAGGACGGCCCGGGATTGCCGGTCGAGTTTGGCTATGAGCTGTACGACCAGCCATGCTGTCAGGGACAGGCGGCGTACACGATTCCGCCGGGAGCGTCGCAGCTCTACACGACGGAGGAACCGGCCGCCTACATCTGGATCGACAACCGGTACTTCATCTACCTGAACAATCCTGTGGTGAAGAAGCCGTTCTTCCGGGCCGCGATCAACGGCGCGACGGGTCCCTTCCGGGACGATTGCTGCAAACCGGGCGGACAGGTGCTCTACAACAACGTGACCATGGACGCCGGCGAGCGGAAGATGCTGGACCTCGCGGGGCGCGCCTTCTTGCTTGAGCGTAACGACGATCTCCCGGAGTACAAGGCATTCAGCCTCCGGGCGTGATCCACCGCCACGTCCGCCCGTCGATGACGAGCAAACCCAGCGCGATGAGCGCGAGGCCGGCCAGCTCTGTGTTGGAGGTAGCTTCGCCGAGGAAGAGCGCGCCCAGCAGGAGCGCGCTGGGTGGGACGAGCAGCGTGACGAGCGAAACGTTCACACTCCCGGCGCGTCGCAAGATGGTGAAGTACAGGACGTAGCCGATGGTGGTGCTGAGCACGCCGAGGCCGAGGATGGCGCCGATGACGGCGGGGTTTGGCGGCGGCAGGGTCCACGGGCGGTCCACCACGATGGCGAGGGGCAGCATGATGAGGGCGGCGACGCTCAACTGGCCAGCGGCGGCGACGGGCGAGGGCAGGCCGCGCAGGCGACGGCCCCAGATGGCGCCCAGCGCGTAGGAGACGGAGCCGCCGAGGACGGCCAGCTTGGCGAGGGTGGCGCTGCCGGGATCGCGCAGGGCTTCCGGGCCGAGCATGATGATGACGCCGGCCAGCCCCAGCAACACGCCGAGCAGCCGGGCGGCGGTCAGCCGCTCGGCTGCGACGAAGAGCGGCGCCAGCAGCACGGTGAAGAGCGATGTGGTTGCATAGAGGATCGAGGCGAGGCCCGAGGTGATCTGGGTCTGGCCGGAGACGATGAGACAGAATGGAATGACGCTGTTCAGCAACGCCATCACGATCAGGGCGCGCCACACCTGCGGCTCGCGCGGCCACCGGTGGCCGGTCACGCGCATGACGACGTTCAGCAGCGCCGCGCCGATGACGATGCGCCCCAGCACGACGGTGAAGGGCGGCCACGTCGCCAGCGCCACCTTGCCGAAGAAGAACGTCCCGCCCCAGACCAGCCCCAGCAGCAGGAGCAGCCCCCAATCTACCCCGGTCATCGGCTGGTTGCGGTGGGGCTCCGGCACGGGTGGCTCCTGAGATGCGGCCTGCACGCCGTCGATCCGGCGGCTCGCATGATGCCAGCAACGGCGCGGCGTTGTTGGCGCCCGCCTCGCGGCAGCGCATTGGCGGGCTGCTCTTCCTGCTGCTGGTGGGGATCGGGCTGGCGGCGCGCGACAGCATCACCGACGCGCAGTGGATCGCGCTGCTCTGGCTGAGCGCAGCGCCGCTGCTGCTGGCGCTGTGGCCGGATCTCTCGCCCCGGATGCCGCAGATCAACCGCGCCACGCTGCGCATGGCCGCCATCTTCCTGACCATCATGGCGCTGTGCGCGGTGCAACTGCTGCGGGTGCAGGTGGTGATGAGCGATTCCTTCAGCCAGCGGGTGGCGGCGGACCCGGCCACGGGCGACATCGTCTCCAACCCGCTGCTGGCGGACGCGGCCTTGCGCACGCCGCGCGGGGCAATCCTCGACCGTAACGGCGTGGTGCTGGCGGAATCCGTGCTGGTGAATGGCGTGCAGCAGCGGCGCTACCCCACGCCGGACACCGTCGATGTCACCGGCTATTTCTCGCCGCTGCTGTACGGCCGCACTGGGCTGGAGGCCTCGTGGGACGACGAGCTCATGGGGCTGGCCGGCGGCAACCTGCTCTGGCAGGTGGAGCAGGACCTGCGCGGCGCCCCGCCGGTGGGCAACGACCTGCACCTGACGCTCGATGCCGCCTTGCAGCAGCAGGCGCACGCGCTGCTGGGCAGCCGCCCCGGCGCGGTGGTGCTCCTCGATGCCCAGACGGGCGCGGTGCTGGCGCTGGCCTCCTCCCCAACCTTCGACGCAAACGCCCTGACTGCGCTGACGGACGAGCAGCGGGCGGCGGCACAGGCCTCGTGGGCGACGTTGACCGGCGACCCGCGCAACCCGTTGGTCTCGCGCGCGACCTCCGGGTTGTACGCGCCGGGCTCGACCTTCAAGACGGTCACCGCCGCCGCCGCCATTCAGCGCGGTATCGCGAATGCAGATAGCGTCTATGAGGACACGGGCAGCATCACCATCGATAGCCACACGCTGGTGGAGGCGAACCGCCCGGACGACAGCGTGACTGACTGGACGCTGCGCGATGCGTTTTCGTGGTCGCTGAACGTGGTGTTCGCCCAGATCGGGCTGCAATTGGGCGGGCCGGCGCTGGCGGACGCGGCGCGTAACTGGGGCTGGGACAGCGTCATCCCGTTCGATATCCCGTCAGAGCCGAGCCGGGTCTTCGTGACGCCGGGGTTCCTCGATAACGATCTGGCGGTGGCGGAAACGGCGTTCGGGCAGGGCGAGTTGCTGGTGACGCCGCTGCAGATGGCGCTGGTGGCCGCCGGCATCGCCAACGAGGGCGAGGTGATGCGGCCCTACCTCGTGCAGTCCATCACCGGGCCGGATGGCGAGACTCTGCGCGAAACCGCGCCGCAGGGGTGGCGGCGTGGGGTTGACCGGGCGGCCGCTCAGCAGACGGCAGCGCTGATGCAGAACGCGGTGGAGCTGGGGGCGCTGGGGGGCGCCTATGTGCCGGGGTACGCCATCGGCGGCAAGACGGGCACGGCGGAGACGGCGGGGGAGCAGCCGCACGCGTGGTTCATCGGCTTCATCGGGGCGCCGGGGCAGCCGCCGCAGTACGCGGTGGCGGTGATCCTTGAGTCGGCGGGCGGCGGGGGGCAGGTGGCGCTGCCCATCGGCCGCGACCTGCTGGTGGCGGCGATGGGCGGGTAGCGGGCGGGGTAAGGCTGCCAAGGCTGCCAACTTTTGCGGAGGGGGTGTTTGGCAGACTTTCATGGCAGTGCGCGCACCAACATGTCACCCTGCGATGAGGTTGTGCATTCACCACTCGTCGCATAGGATGCAACGTCGCCGGCTGGTTGCTGGCGCACGTGGTGGCTTTGGCAGCGAAGGCGCTGCGGGTCGCAAGGAGTCGGGGAGACACAATTCATGATCGCGCGATCACTGGGCGCCCTTGCCGCATTGATGCTGTTTGGGGCGATGTTCGCGTCGCCGGGCGTGACTATCGCTGAAAGCGCCGATGGGTCCGCGAGCTACTCCAGCGTGCCAACCGGCGCGAGGGAACAGGGCGTGGTCGTGGGCCTGCTGGACGGGAACATCATTCAGGTGACCATTGACGGCGTGCCGGATGCGGTCGCGCTGGCGGGCAGCAATGCTCCCGCGCCACTGTTGGTAGATGGCACTCCGGCGTGTGGCGGGCAGGAGGCGGCGAATCGGCTGGCGGCGCTGCTGCCCATCGGTTCCACCATCGCACTGGAGGCGCTGGACGGCGCCGATGCGCGGAACGAGCGCAGCGCGCTGGTGCGGCATGTGTGGTTGACGAGCGCAGACGGCTCGGACGCGGTGTTCATCGACAAGCAGATGCTGATCGACGGCATGGCGATCTGGAGCGATGGCGCTGGCTCCGACCACGCGGACGAATTGGAGGGCGCTGCTGAGGATGCCGAGAAGCGCGGGGTAGGGTCATGGAGGACATGCCCCGACTTCGGCACGGTTGAGGCCGCGCAGGAGGCCGCAGTCCCGACGCCTTCGGCGGCGGATATCGCGGCAAGCTACCCGGTGCTGCCGGATGTGCGCGAGCTGGCGATCCGACCGGGCAGCATGTTGGGCGACCGCGTCGCGTTTTCCGGAACGGTCAAGACGATTGGCGTTGCCAGTCCGGGCATGGCGTTCTTCCTCGGCGACGATGGTGACCACCCGTTTGAGTCCCAGCTTCAGGTAGCTGTGTTGGCTCCGGATGGAACGTCCGAGTTTGTCTTTATTGGGTATGACGGCGATACCGCCGGTATCTACGAAGGTTCGTGGGTCACGGTGTACGGGACGGTCATCGGTACGCAGACATTCGAAAACATGATGGGTGGTGGTGTCACACAACCATTGGTTGATGCCGAGCTGATCAACCTCGGGTAACTCCGCTGGAGATCCGGGCCGCCCTACCCCGGGATTGGCGCGGCCCGGATCTCGATGCGGATGATGGCGCCGGGGTTGTAGGCGTCGCCGTTGTAGGTGGCGAGGACGAGGATCTGGCCGAGATAGGGCTCGCCCATGGCCTTGAAGCGGTCGTCGAGGTCGCTGCTGATCCAGAGGGCGGCGTCCTGAGGCGGGCTTTGCAACGTGCCGAATTGCCACGTGCCGGCGGCTTGCGCGTCCTCCGGCAGGAGCAGGCGCACCAGCTCCTGCGCGTTTGCCGGGTTCGCGTACTCGCTGGCGGGGTCGATCGTCAGGATCAGGTTGCAGTTGCTCTGCAACAGGTCGAAGCCGTCGAAGGCCCAGTTCCAGCCAGTCTGGGTGGCGTCGCCGGCGCCGTAGAGCGCGTCGAGCTCGCCACGGGTGAGGCCCATGGCGGCGGAGGCGAGGTCATCGGAGACGGGCGCCGTGCCGGAGCACGAGGGCTCCGCCTGGGCAGCGCCGGGGAGCGCCGGCAGAAGCAGGGTGAGCGCGAGCGCGATAGTGAGGGCGGCGCGCTGCCAGCGCCGGGGCCCGGTCCGCAACCTGTAGTTTGCCATCCCTTGCGTCCTCCGGTGATCGTGCGTTGCCAACAGGTGCGGCGTCCCGGGCTACTCCAGACTGTGGACCGTCACCCCGGGCCGGGAAGTTGTGGGAATTCACGCAATGCCAAGCACGCGTCGCCAGGAGCGCGTGTGCTTCGGGCAAGCGGCCCGGAGAGATGCAACCGTTCGCGGCCCGGCCCGCCGGGGGCTAAAGCGCTTGGTGTGAATTCGCCCGTGCGAGGCCAAACTGCCACGAAGAGCCCTCACCCCAACCCCTCTCCCGATGCGCG
>JASGGF010000033.1:0-21386 GCA_047605145.1 Thermomicrobiales bacterium
GGCGATGCGCTCCAGCAGCACGGCCTTGATTACCTGATAGGGGAGCTCGGTGATGACGATCTGGTAGCGGCCGCCGCGCGCCGCTTCCTCGACGAACGCTTTGGCGCGGACGACGATGCGGCCCCGGCCGGTGGCGTAGGCGGCCTTGATGCCCTCACGCCCGAGGATCGTGCCGCCGGTGGGGAAGTCCGGCCCGGTGACGACGGTCATCAGGTCTTCGACTGTCGCCTCCGGGTTGTCGATGAGCATCGCGGCGGCGTTGCAGATTTCGTTCAGGTTGTGCGGGGGAATATTGGTCGCCATGCCGACGGCGATACCGGCGCTGCCGTTCAGCAGCAGGTTCGGCAGCCGGCCGGGCATGACGCGCGGCTCTTCCGTGGAGGCGTCGTAATTCGGCATGAAATCGACGGTGTTCTTGTCGAGGTCCGCCAGAATCTCGTCGGAAATCGCCGTCAGCCGGGCTTCGGTGTAGCGCATGGAGGCGGCGCTGTCGCCGTCGACGGAACCGAAGTTGCCCTGCCCATCAACGAGCGGATAGCGCAGGTTGAAATCCTGCGCCATGCGGACGAGGGTGTCGTAGACGGAGGCGTCACCGTGGGGGTGGTAGTTCTTGAGGACCTCGCCGACGACACCGGCGCTTTTGCGGTAACGCGTGTTGGAGCGCATGCCCATTTCCGCCATGGCGTAAAGCACGCGGCGGTGGACCGGCTTCAGGCCGTCCCGGGCGTCTGGCAGGGCGCGCTGCACGATCACGCTCATGGCGTAGTCGAGATACGACTGGCGCATTTCGGTGTCGAGACTGGCCAGCCGAACGTTGCCTATTTCCACGAGCAATTTCCCCTGACTTCATGCGGCGATGCAATCCAGTAATCGGACATAAGTTTACCACAGTTGGCCTTGCGATTCCCAAAAAACTGGCGTCCGTACGCGGTGTTCCGCCCTCGAAGTGGCAAATGAAACGGGCTGGAGAGGTCAATCTCCAGCCCGCCAGTGACAATGCATTCGGTACCGCCGCACCAGTGGCCTACGGGCGTTTGTCTTCGTCAGTTGTGCGCTTCCGCTTCCGCCGGGGCGCGTCCACCTGATGTGATTCGCCGGTGCTGGCGACGGCGACATCGGACCCGCCGAGGTGCGTGGAGAAGTCCGGCTCCGGCGCGTCGGCGACGATCGTGCCGCCCGCTGCCGGGTCTGTGAGTGGCGCCGGGGCCTCCACGACCGGGGTGACGACCGGCGTGCCGGGTGGGGCGTAGCCGGGGCCAAGCTCAGGGGCGTAGGCAGGGTCAGCCACGGCCTCGGTGGCAGTCGAGTAGTCGGGTACGGTCTCGGCTATCTCATCCTGCGCTTCGGCGACGCGGGATGGCCAGCGCGTCACGCCAGCGATGACCGCGACCGCGCCGATGCCGGCGAAAACGGTAGCCCGCCGGGAGCGGAGCGCGTTGCCCATCTACTCGGTGACGGCGGCGGAGTCGCTGCCGCCGGAGCCATCGCCAATGGCGGAGCCGCCACCGCCGGCCACCCCGATATCGGTGGCGTTCGAGACGTCGCCGCCACTGATGGTGACGCCCGGCGGCAGGATGAGGCCGCCGCCAAAGATGTCGGCCACGCTGCCGTTGCCGAAGATGCTGCTTCCACTGCCGCCGCCCACGCTGATCGTGGAGCCAGCGGTGTCCTGCGCCATCGCCGCGCCGCCGCCGATAGCAGCCGCCATCGCGCCCGCCACCAGCGCCAACGCCACGCGTCGTCCGATGCGATAGGTCATGTCGATCCCCTTCCCTCGTTTCGCGTTCCGGGCGCCCGACTTAGCGGGTGTCCGGCGCGACTTGCGCCTGCGCCTGCAGGCGTTCGCCGCAGTTGGGACAGAACTTCGCGCCAGCTGGAACCGCCGCGTGGCAGTTCGGGCACTCGGTGGTCCCTCCACTCTCAATACGCGCCGGTTGGTTGAGCGTTTCGCGGAAGGTCTGCGCCATCGCCTGACCGAGCCCAAGGCCCGCGCCCAGTTCAAGGCCCGATTGCGCCGCTCCGAGACCTGCCGCGCCACCACCAGCGTTGCCGAGCGCCTTGGCGGCCTCGAACTGCAGGTAGGTCTGCGGGTCGCCGAGGATCGCCATGCCGGTGCGCTCGTCGATGCGCTTCTGCACCTCGTCTGGCGGTGTGATGGCGGAGACCTGAAAGTTGGTGAGATCGAGGCCAACCCGGCGGAAGCTGTCGCCCAGCGAGTTGCGCATCGCGGCCGAGATCTCGTTCATCTGGCCGGGCATATCAAGCAGCGGGATGTTAACAGAGCCCAGCAGGTCATTGAACTCAGTGACGATCACGCTGCGCAGGTAATCCTCGATTTGGCCGGTGGTGTACGCCCCGCGTGGTCCTACGATCTGCTGCACGAAGAGCTGCGGATCGGCGACCCGCATGGAATACGTGCCGAACGCGCGCAGCCGGACCATGCCGAACTCGGCGTCGCGGAAGACCAGCGGCTGCGAGGTGCCCCACTTGAGGTCCGGAAATTCCCGGGTGGAAACGAAGTAGACCTCGGCGGTGAACGGTGAGCGCCCACCAAAGACCTTTCCCAGCAGCCCACCAAGGACGGGCAGGTTGTTCGTGGAGATGGTGTAGCGGCCCGGGGTGAAGGTATCCAGCGCCTTGCCGTCGCGGAAGAAGACGGCGACCTGTCCTTCGCGCACAATGAGCTGCGAGCCCATCGTGAACTGGCCCGCGCCGAACTCTGGAACCCGCCGCACCAATTCATCGGCTCGCTGGTCCGGCAGTTCAATGACATCGATGAGGGCCATGGGCGGCCTCCTCTCGCTGCGGATCAGGCGTTGTCGTCGCCAGCTGCCAATTTCGGCGTGTTGTCCATCCCCAGCGACGCCTTCAGGGCCAGCAGGTCGTCTTCGACATCCGACTCGGCCTCCAGCGCCCGGAACTGGGCGTCGTAGCTATCGTCGTGCATCTCCAGCGAGGCCAGCACCTGCGCCTCCTGACCGCGGATCTTGCGTTCCATGCGGTCCAACTCGGAAGAGGGATCGAGCGGGGTCACCACCACGATGGCGTCGGCCACCTGCTGCTGCGCTTTAGCGCGGCGCTGCCGGGCGACGAGCGCGTCACGCGAGCCGAGCGTGGTCTGGTACTTCGACTCCAGCTGGCGAAGCTGATCCTTCAGCTTGGTCACGGCCTGCTGCTGGACGGCGAGTTGCTCGGAGTAAATTTGCGAATTCTCGTCGTTGTCGCGCTTGCGGCGCAGCGCCTCGCGCGCGAGGTCGTCCTTGCCGGCGCCGACCGCGCGCTCCGCCTTGCGGCCCCACTCGGTGGCCAGCTTCTGGGTCTCGGCGACCTCGAGCTGGAGTTCCTTCTCCTGCGCGATCATCGCGGCCACCTGCGAGCGGGCGGTGACGATGCTCTCCTGCATCTCGCGGATGATCTGGTCGATCATCTTCTCGGGGTCTTCTGCGCGATCGATGATGTCGTTGACATTCGCGCGGATGAGGCGGGTCAAGCGATCCATGATTCCGGCCATTGGAAACCTCCTGTCGTCGTTGCTCAGGCCCGGTCGGGAGCCATGCGGAAGAGTTCGATATCCATCATTTCGACGGGCGAGCCGAGCAATGCTTGCCGCTCACCGTCCCAGTCCAGCACCACGCCCGAGACGTTGGGGTCGGCGGCGTCTTGCAGCAGAGCGTACCGCACCGCCCGGAGCTGACCGGGCGCACTGCTGGTCACAATTTCGCCGTCGCCCGTACCGGCGGCGACCTGCGGCAGATCCCGCCCGGCGACGCTAAGCGGCCCGGTGGTCGATGCGTCCGCCGGCTCCAGCCGCATTGGCGCCCGGCCTGGATCGCCGAGAAACAGCCACTCTTCGGGATTGGACGAGAGCCGCACGAGCTGGAAGGATTCGGGGCGGCCCGTGACCCGGATGACCGCCTCCACCGAGAAGTTGTCACCCAAAATGGAGACGGCGTCACCCGGCTTGATGCCCACGAGATCGGGCGCCGGTAGGGCGGGCGCGTCGGAGCCGAGCGCGGCCAGCGCGCTCTCGCCGGAGACGGCGCGGCCGGACTCGACCACCTGACCGCGCGTGCTCAGGCGCAGCAGCTGCTGGTCTGTCGCGGTCGCGATGGCCGCTGCTGCCGGCGCCAACGGTTGTCCAGCGGCGGCGGCTTGCTCAAGGGTATCGACATCAGCGCGCAGCAGAACCACGCCCTGCATGAGGCCCTCATCGAACAGCCGGATCTGGTCCAGCGCGACGCCGTCGATGGGGTTGTCGCCGAACAGACCCCCATACCCGGGCGTTTCGGTACGCACACGGTCGATGATGTGACGGATGCGCTGGCTGGCGTCTTCGATGGGCTGGATGTCGCCGAGGCGGCGGGCTTTCGCCACGTCGCGGCCTATGCGCTCCACCCGGTCGAGTTCCGCCCGGTAGGCGTCGGCGACCGCGTCGCGCACGCGGCGGTCGGCGTCGCGTCGTTCCTCTTTCAGCCGGTAGCCCCGGTAGCCGGGAATCTGGTCCAGCAACTCCTGTGCACGGCGCTGGATTACCTGTTCTGGATCGTCGGTCAACGCTGACCTCCCGTTGATGGTAGTGCTCCTGTCGCGGCCGGCGCGGCGAGTTCCGCCACGCCCTCGCGGCCGAGAAAGATCTCCGCGCCACAGTACGGGCACTTGATCAGGCCCTTGCCGGCCAGTTCCAGCGCGCCGCCGCAGTTGGGGCAGTGCTGCTCACCCTGCAACTGCACCGCTTCAACGGATTGCAGCACGCCCTTGTTCCAGTCGACATAGCCGGTGAACAGGCCCATGCCTACCAAATCGTAGAGATCGCTCTCGATCTCGCCCCGGTTCAGCTTCAGTTCTTGTGCGATGTCGATGATCGAAATCTTGCCGCGCGTGGTCACCATGTCGAGCAGCCGCCGTTGCGTGCGTGCTTTCGAGGTCGCCTGCTCTTCGGCCCGGCCGCGCGACAGGAAGAAGATGCCGCCGCCCACCAGCGGGGCGACCAGCACAAGGAACGCAAAGGCCGCGCCAAACAGCGCGCCGGACCCGCGCAGGGTGCCTTCGTTCAGCCCGCTGGCCAGCCACAGGGCGACCACCACCCCGATGATGGCGCCGATGGCCACCATGATGATGCCGATCACCCGCCCGGAGGAATTCATGCGGTCGTCCAGCTCACGCCTGCCATCGTCATGCAGGGAAGTTTACGGCACATGAGGCGCGAGCCTGCGGCGGGGCTACCGCAGGGCATCCGGCAGATCGACAAGGGCGAACATGATGTCGCCCTTGCAGGCGAGTTCGCCATCAACGGTCGCTGTGCCGGCGCCGAGGCCGAGTCCGCGCCGGATCTTCTGCACCTCGACCTCGATACGCAGGGTGTCGCCCGGTTTCACCTGCCGCTTGAAGCGCACGTTGTCGATGCCGGCGAAGAGCGCCAGTTTGTCGCGGTAGTCATCTGAGGTGAGCACCGCGACACCGCCGACCTGCGCCATCGCCTCCACGATGAGGACGCCGGGCATGACCGGATAGGTGGGGAAGTGCCCCTGGAAGAACGGCTCGTTGATCGAAACCTGCTTGATGCCAACCGCGCGGTGCGGCGGCTCGACCTCTATCACGCGATCCACCAGAAGAAACGGGTAGCGGTGGGGGAGGATCCGCAGAATCTCTTCCGCCTCGATCATGCGTCCGGGCTGATCCGCCATGATGTGCTCCTTTGTTGGTGGCCCGGTTAGGCGGTGGTCGTGGCGACGCGGTCGGACGCGCCGAGGCGAACGAGTTGCTCGCGGGCCGGGCCAACGCCCACCATCGAGATTGGCGCGCCGACCTGCTCTTCGAGGAAGGCGATGTACTCGCGCGCCTCGCGGGGAAGCTCCTCGGCGGTGCGGGCATCGACAGTGGAGGTGCGCCAGCCGTCGAGCCGCGCGAAGATCGGCTTTACCCGGCTCAGTTCCTCGATGCGGGCAGGCACCGTGTCGATGCGCTCGCCATCGAACTCATACGCTACGCAGACCTCGATCGACTCGAAGACATCGAAGACGTCCAGCAGCGTCAAGGCGATCTCGGAGACGCCGTTGAGTTGCGCGACGTAGCGGGCGGCCACGGCGTCGAACCAACCGGTACGGCGCGGGCGGCCCGTGGTGGTGCCGTACTCGTGGCCTCGCTCGCGGATCAAGTCGCCGGTGGCATCCAGCAGTTCGGCCGGGAGCGGCCCGGCGCCCACGCGCGTGGAGTAGGCCTTGTAGACGCCGAGCACGCGGTCTACTCGGATCGGAGCGACCCCGGCGCCCTGACAAGCGCCCGCCGCCGTGGTGCTGGAGGAGGTGACGAAGGGGTAGGTGCCGTAGTCGATATCGAGCATGGCGCCCTGCGCGCACTCGACGAGGATGCGCTTGCCCGCCGCGAGTGCGCCAGCAACGATGGGCTCGGTCGGGACGACAAAGGGCCGCAAGCGCTCGCCCATGTCACCCAACTCGCCAACCAGCTCGTCCAGATCGAGGGTGTCCGCGCCGTAGACGCCGCTCAAGAGGCGGTTCCAGCGGGGGAGTTCCCGAGCCAGCCGGTAGCGGAGGGTGTCGCGATCCACGAGGTCCGCCATGCGCAGGCCGCGCCGGGCGGCCTTGTCGCTGTAGGCGGGGCCATTGCCGCGCATGGTGGTGCCGATGGAGCTTTCGAGCCGGTCCGCTTCCTCCAGCCGGTCGAGCACCGGGTGGTAGGGGAGGACGACGTGGGCGCGCTCGGAGATGGCCAGCCGGTCCAGCGTGATGCCGCGCTCCTGCAGCTTGTCCATCTCGGAGATGACCTGCCGCGGCTCGATGACCACGCCCGCGCCAACGACGCACTGGGTCTCCGGGTTGAGGATGCCCGAGGGAATCAGGTGCAGCTTGAACACACCGGCGTCGGTCTTGACGGTGTGGCCGGCATTGGCGCCGCCGTTGGCGCGCACCACGATATCGGCCTCCGCCGCCAGCGCGTCGGTCAGCTTGCCTTTGCCTTCATCGCCCCACTGGCCGCCCATGATGATGGTGGCGGGCATGATCTTCCGGTCCTTTCGCGTCTCGTGCTCACGGTGTCGTTGCTGGTCAGGTGTTCTCGCTGCGCAGGGACAGTAGCTCTCGTTGCAGCGCGATCACCTGCTCGCGCATGTGCAGGACGGCAGCGGCCCCGGCCAGATTGATGCCAAGGTCGCTCATCAGGCGCTGCACGCGCAGGATGCGGTCGAGGTCAGCGTCGGAGTAGAGCCGCTCGCGGCCCGTGCGGTCCGGACTGACGACGCCCCATTCCTCGTAGCGCAGCAGCGTGGTGCGGCCAATGCCGGAACGCGCCGCAATCACGGACATGGCGTACTGTGGTTGCTGGCCGAGCTCGTCATCATCGGTGAGCCAGTCAGCAAGCGTGATGTGAATCACGTCCCTCTGCTGTGGCCTGCTCATCGGGACTTCCCCCCTGCGCGCAGCCCTTGCAACTCTTCATAGAGCTCGCGTTCCCGTGTGGTCAACTGTGTGGGCACCACGATGCGCGCGCGCGCCGTCAAGTCACCACGCTCACCCGGCTTGCCTCGCAGCTTGGTCATGCCCTGCCCGCGCAGGCGGAAGCTACGGCCATTCTGTGTTTCGGCCGGGATGGTCAGCGCCACGCGGCCGGTCGGCGTGGTCACCTCGACCTCACCGCCGAGCACCGCCGTTGTCACCGGCACATCGACCTCGGTTTTCAGGTTGTCGCCATCGCGCTCGAAGCGAGGATCGGGGCGCACAGTGATGACGAGGTTAACATCGCCCGCCTCGCCGCCGTTGAGGCCCGGCCCACCCTGACCGGCCATGCGCACGCGCTTGCCGGAGGCGATTCCCGCCGGGATGGTGACCTCGAGCGTCTTGGTGCGGCGCACCGTTCCAGTTCCGTCGCAGGTGGGGCAGATCTGCCCGCGCACCTCGCCCAGCCCGTGGCAGGTTGGGCACTCCTCGGAGACCTGCAACTGGATCTGCCGCGTAGCGCCCCGGAACGCTTCTTCGAACGAGATTTCCACGGGCACCTCGGCGTCTTCTCCCCGCCGCGTGCGCGGCGCCCGGGCCTGCGCGCGGGAGTTCCCGAAGCCGCCGCCGAAGCTGCTGAAGCCGTCGAACGGAGAGCCCCGGTTGCCAAAAAGCGTGCCGAAGAAGTCGGAGTGCGATGCGTCGGCGTCGTCCGCGCCGTAGAACGTGTAATCGCCCCCGCTGCTGCTGGAGCCGGAGCCAGAGCCGCCCTGACTGGAGTACCAGCGGCTGAAGTCGTTGGGATCGAAGGTGGCGCCGCGCCCGGCGCGCCCGGCTCCCGGCGGCGCGAAGTTCTCGTCGCCGGTGTACCCGGCGTCGCGATAGCGTTGCCAGTCCTCGCCGAACTTGTCGTACAGCTTGCGCTTGTCGGCGTCGGTCAGCACCTCGTGCGCTTCGTTCACTTCCTTGAAACGGTCTTCGGCGGTGGTATCGCCGGGGTTGAGGTCCGGGTGGTACTGGCGAGCCATCTTCCGGTACGCGGACCGAATCTCCTTTTCGTTCGCGGTGCGCAGGACACCGAGAATCTGGTAGTAGTCCTTGACTTGAACGCTGGACATGCTTGTCCCCCGGCAATGCGGCCGGCGTGCCCGCCAATCGGCCAGATGCGGAACGTTGTGGCTTACGTGGCGCTGGGTCGCCGCCCGCGGACCTTCCTGACCAGAAGAATAGCGGAAATCAGAAACATGGCGAGAATCAGGATGACCAGCGCCGGCAGGAAGACCGCGATGAGTGAGGTCATGACCGCGATGCCGTCTTCGGCCATGCTGACGAAGGGATTGAAGACGCCGCCGGTCCCCAGCGTGAACGCGGGCCGCGAGGTCACCTTGACGGCGTTGACCGATCCCGCGAGCAGCAAGCCAAGAATAACCATGATGGCCGGGCTAATGGAGACGACCCCACTGGTGGAGGCCAACGCCACGATGACGCCAGCGGCGGGCCGGACGAACGACTGGATGAGGTCGTTGATGTGATCGACGCCCGGCACCTTGTCCACCATGATCTCGATAGTCAGGAGCAGGACGAGGATGGCGATGCCGATGTTCGACGAAATCGCGTCGTACGGCCCGTGGAGGGTGATCTTGTCGGTGGCCCGATCCGCCAGCGCTAGCACCAGCAGGGGGATGTAGGCGTTGAGCCCGGCCGGCGCCGCCAGCCCGGCGGCAGTCAGGACTGCGGTTTCCACGCGCTGAACCTCGTCATCACACCGGAGAGCCGGCAGTCGCCCGGCTCACTTCAACCGGGCAGTCTATCACTGAAGCCGACCGGCGCCGCAGGACAGCGCCAGCGCCAGACGCAACAACGCCGCGCCATTGCCCGGGAGCAAGGGCGCGGCGTATTCGCAGCGAGGCTGATTAGCAGGCGCGGAGCACGGAAACGAGCCGGCCCTGCACCTCCACATTTTCGGCGGGGGTGAAGATGGGCTCCATAGTGGAGTTCTGCGGCTGCAGGCGGACGCGGTCACCCTCCAGATAGAACTTCTTGAGCGTGGTCTCGCGGGTGTCCTTCAGCCAGACTGCGACGGTCTCGCCGTTTTCGCAGGTCTCCTGATGCTTCAGCACCACCACGTCGCCATCGTCGATCAGGGCGTCGATCATCGACTGCCCCTTGACGCGCAGCGCGAAGAGCCCCTGACCGGAGCCGCGCACCAGCTCGGCGCCGACCTCGACCATCTCGGCCATGTCGGAGCCTTCCAGATCACCGGGCACCGGGATCGGGAGACCGGCGGCGATGCTGCCGATGATCGGAACCGCCACCACGTTGCGGCGAGCCGGGCCGCGGTTGACCAGCTCGATACCGCGCGAAATCTTGCTGTTGCGGCGGATCACGCCGCGCGCCTCCAGCGCCTTCAGGTTGTAGTCCACGACGCTGGTGGAGGAGATGCCCAACTCGGTCTGGATGTCGCGGATGGTGGGCGGATAGTCATTGTCATCGAGAAACGTCTCGATGTAGTCAAGGATGGCCTGCTGCTTGCGGGACAGGTCTTTCATGGGGTCCGCTCCTGCGTTCTGCTTCGTTCGTGGCGCCTGGTTGCGGGTGCGTTCCTACGCCTCAATCGCCCCCAGCGGAGCGAGCCATTTCTCGCACGATCATACGTCCGAACACTTGTTCGTGTCAATGTGCGAATGTGGCTGCTGGTCCCGAGATTCGCGCTAAAATAGGTGAAATGAACGAACAGACTCTCGGGATTGATCCCGGCATGCATGATTACGTCCTGGCCAAGCTGGAGTACCCCGAGATTCTGCGGCGGTTGGCGGCACATTGCCGCTTCAACGTCGCGGCGGAGCGGGCGTTGGCGCTCGGCCCCAGCGGCGACCGGTCGACGGTCGCGTTCCTGCTCGCGGTGACGGCCGAGGCCGTCGACCTGCAGACCAGTTTCCCGGAGATCACGATCGGGGGAGCCCGCGATATCCGCGATCTGGCGGAGCGCGCGTCGAAGGGCGCCCGTTTGCAGCCGCTCGACCTGCTGCAGGTACTGGACATGCTGGTGGCGGCGCGCACCTTGCGCCGCGCCTTTCTGCGCCTGCCAGACGTCGATACCCGGTTCCCGGAACTTGCCGAGTTCGCCAGTCGCCTGATCGAAATCCCTGATCTGGAGACGGACATCGGCCGGGCGATTGGGCCGCGCGGAGACGTGCTGGATACCGCCAGCCCGGATCTGGGCCGCATCCGACGCGAGGTACGGGTGGCGCAGAGCCGGCTGTCCGAGCGGCTCAACTCGCTGGTGAACGGCGGCAAGTATTCGACGGCGCTGCAGGACAGCATCGTCACCATGCGCGATGGCCGCTACGTGGTGCCGGTGCGCTCTGACGCGCGGGGTCAGGTGCCGGGCGTGGTGCATGACACCTCCGCCAGTGGGCAGACCCTGTTTGTCGAGCCGTTCGAGGTTGTCGAACTCAACAACCGATGGCGCGAGAAGCAGATCGAAGAGCAGCACGAAATCAACCGCATCCTCGACCGGCTGAGCGGGAAAACGGGCGACCGCATTGACGCGCTGAACAGCTCGGTCGAGGCGGCGGCGGCGTTCGACCTCGCCATGGCGAAGGCGCGGCTGGCGTTCGCCATGCGCGCGAATCGGCCCCAACTATGGGACGGCAGCGCCAGCGCCGAGGCGGGACACTCCACGCAGCGCATCTCGCTGCGGCGGGCGCGGCACCCGCTGCTGGACGGCGAGGCAGTGGTGCCCATCGACGTCGATCTCGGTGAGACGTTCCGGGTGCTGCTGATCACCGGCCCGAACACCGGCGGCAAGACCGTGGCGCTCAAGACCATTGGCCTGCTGACGCTGATGGCGCAGACGGGGCTGTTTATTCCGGCGGACGACACTTCCGTGGTGTCGGTGTTCCCGGCGGTTTTCGTCGATATCGGCGATGAGCAGAGCATCGCGCAGAGCCTGTCGACGTTCTCCGGGCACATTCGCACCGTCATCGGCATGCTGCGAGAGGCGGGCGCCGACGATCTGGTGTTGCTCGACGAATTGGGCGCCGGGACTGATCCGCAGGAAGGATCGGCGCTGGCCCGCGCCATCGTGGCCCGCCTACTGGAGGCCGGACCGCTGGTGGTGGCAACGACGCACTACCCGGAGGTCAAGGCGTACGCCTTCGCGACGCCCGGTGTGGAGAACGCCAGCGTCGAGTTCGACGTGGCGACGCTGGCCCCAACCTACAGGCTGATGATCGGCGTGCCGGGGCGCTCCAACGCGTTGGCGATCGCCGGGCGGCTGGGGATGCCGGCGGACATACTCGACCACGCGCAGGGGATGCTCGATCCGGATGAACTGCGCGTCGATTCACTGTTGCAGGATATCCGCCGCCGTCGCGAAGAGGCTGACGCCGCTGTCGAACGGGCGCAGAGCCGGGAGAAGGCCGCCGAGAACCTGCGCGAGTTGGCGCGGCGTGAGCTGCGCGACGCCGAACTGACGCGGCGGGCGGCCCGGGACGAGGCGCTGGCGGAGGCGGAGCAGGAGCTGGCGACGGCGCGGGACACGATGAAGCGCCTGCAGCGGGATCGCGACGCGTTGCACCTTTCCAAAGAGCATCTGGAAGAGCGGCGGCGCGAAGTGGACCGCGCGACGGAGAACGTGCGGACCTTTCGCCGGACGCGGACGCCCTCCCCAGCCCCGACGGTGGGCAAAAAGCCGATCACGCCGGGAGACCGCGTTACGATCATCCCGCTGGGGCAGGAGGGCGAGGTGATCGCCGTCAACGGCGGCGCCGCCGACGTGATGATGGGCTCCATCAAGGTGCGGCAGCCGTTGGTGGCGCTGGAGCGGCTGGGCCGGGCCCGCGTCGAGGCCACCGGCCCGGCGGTGTTTGTCGCCGCCGCCCCGCCTTCCACCGTCGAGCTGGAATTGGACCTGCGCGGTTACCGGGCATCGGAGATCGAGGCGCTGCTGGACAAGTATCTGGAAGACGCCTATCGCAACGGGATGCCGTTCGTGCGCATCATCCACGGGAAGGGCACCGGCGCGCTGCGGAAGGTAGTGCGAGATTTCCTGTCCTCGCACCCAGCCGTCAGCAAGCATGAATCGGCGCCCGCCAATCAGGGGGGAGACGGCGCCACCGTCGCGCTTCTGCGCTCGGTGTAGCGCCGCAGCGCCGATCCGGCGCCAAACCCCGCAAGGCAATCGGATTTGTGGGGTAGCCGTACGTTCGGGTATAGTGACCTGTTGCGGGGCGGTTTCCGCCCTCATCGTCGCGCCAGACGTTTTACGAACCTAGAGGAGGCTGGTCCTTTGTCGGCAACCACGTCACACGCAACCCTGATTTCACCGTACGGCGGGAAGCTCGTCGATCTGATGGTCCCGGCCGAGGATCTGGCGGATGCCCGGGCCTACGCCAGCACCCTGCCGTCGTTGCAGATTTCCCCCCGGGCCGTGTGCGATCTGGAAATGCTGGCCACGGGCGCCTTTTCGCCGCTGAAGCAGTTCATGGGCGAGGCGGATTTCCGTCGCGTCGTCTCCGAGATGCGATTGGCGGACGGCACGCTCTTCCCGATCCCGGTCACCCTGCCAGTGGCGGCGGACGCCGGCCTGAAGGTGGGCACGGATATCGCCCTGCGCGATTCCATGAACGACCTGCTGGCGATCATGTCCATCGAGGAGCTGTACCCTTGGGACCCGGCGGTGGTGGCGCAGCACGTGCTGGGCACGCAGGACGCCAAGCACCCGCTGGTCAACGAGATGAGCCGCTGGGGCCGCCTGAACGCCGCCGGCAAGCTGCGTGTACTGCAACTGCCCCGTCACTATGACTTTCAGGATCTGCGCCACACCCCGGCCCAGACGCGCGAGATTCTGTCGGAGCGCGGCCGCCATAACGTGGTTGCCTTCCAGACGCGCAACCCGCTGCACCGCGCCCACGAGGAGCTGACCAAGCGCGCCACCGAGGCCGTGGATGGCGTGCTGCTGCTCCACCCGGTGGTGGGCATGACCAAGCCGGGCGACGTGGACCACTACACGCGCGTCCGCACCTACAAGGCGCTGGCGGCGAACCACTACGATCAGGACCGGATCGTCCTCTCGCTGCTGCCGCTGGCGATGCGCATGGCCGGCCCGCGCGAGGCGCTGTGGCACGCGATTATCCGCCGCAATCACGGCGTCAACCACTTTATCGTTGGGCGCGACCACGCTGGCCCGGGCGCAGACTCGACGGGCAAGCCGTTCTACGGCCCGTACGACGCGCAGGAGTTGGTGAGCCAGCACGAGGAAGAGATCGGCGTCAAGATGGTGCCGTTCTCCGAGTTGGTGTATCTGCCGGAAGAGGATCGCTACGAGGAGACCTCGAAGCTGGAGCCGGGCGCCAAGACCGCCAATATCTCCGGCACGCAGGTGCGCGAGCAGTACCTCGGGAAGGGGCAGTTGCTCCCCGGGTGGTTCACCCGCAAGGAGACCGCCGAGATTCTGGCGGAGGCCTACCCGCCGCGCCACCGGCAGGGGTTGTGCATCTGGCTGACCGGCCTGAGCGGTTCCGGCAAGTCCACCACGGCGGCGGTGCTGAACGTGCTGCTGCTGGAGGCGGGGCGGCAGGTGACCGAGCTGGACGGCGACGTGGTGCGCACGCACCTCTCCAAGGGCCTCGGGTTCTCCCGCGAGGACCGCGACACGAACATCCTGCGCATCGGCTTCGTGGCCAGCGAGATCGCTCGCCACGGTGGCACGGTGATGTGCGCGGCGGTCTCGCCGTACCGCAACACGCGTGACGCGGTGCGCGGCATGCTGGACGAGGATCAGTTCATCGAGGTCTTCGTCGATACGCCGCTTTCGGTCTGCGAAGACCGCGACGTCAAGGGCATGTACGCCAAGGCGCGGCGCGGTGAGATCAAGGAGTTCACCGGCATCAGCGATCCCTACGAGGCGCCGCTGAACCCGGAGATCACGCTGGACACCGTCGGCTACACGCCGGAGGACAACGCGCGGCTGATCATGCGCGAGCTGGCGAAGCGCGGCTTCGTCCGCTGGGACGAGAACGCCGAGGCGTAAGCCTCCGGCCGTTCAGTTACAGACGTGCAAGCGGGAGCGCCAAAGTGGCGCTCCCGTTTTGTTGCCGCTGAGCGCCAGATACGTCGCGCTCACCATTGTGTCTCGAGCGGGCGGCGCCTCAGCGGATGGCGGCGGTCAGTTCCGGGGTGGCGGCGCGGGGTGGCGCGGTGCGCTCGATGGTTTGCAGCACGATCTCCAGCGCCTCGCGCCACGGCATCTGCAGGTCGAGGAGCCGGATGCGCACGGTGTTGCGCGTTAGCTTGACGGCGTTGCCGAGCTTCGAAGTCAGGGTGCGCTCCATGCCGGTGGTATCGACCGGGCGGATCAGGATTTCGCGTTCGCGCTCGATGATCGACTCGATGCCGATAGCGTCAACGCGGATGCGCAGGGCGATCAGCGCCAGCAGGTGCTCCACCTCATCGGGGATTGGCCCGAAGCGGTCTTCCAGTTCGTCCCGCGCGTCATCGAGCTGCTCGATGGTGGTGATGGCGGAGATGCGACGGTAGGTGGCGAGCCGCAGTTCGGTGTCGAAGATGTAGTCGGCGGGGATCAGCGCGGTGATCGGCAGGTCGAGGATAATCGGGCCTTGCTCGATGAACGGCGTGCCGGAGCGGATTTCCTCCACCGCCTGCGCCAGTAACCGTACGTAGAGCTCGTAGCCCACGGCGGCAATATGGCCGCTCTGCTCCGCCCCGAGGATGTTGCCGGCGCCCCGGATCTCCATGTCGCGCATGGCGAGTTGCATGCCGGAGCCGAGCTCTGTGGCTTCCTGAATGGCGACCAACCGCTCCTGCGCCTCCTCCGAGAGGGCCTTGTTCTTGTTGTAGAGCAGGTAGGCGTAGGCGCGGTTCGTGGAGCGGCCCACGCGGCCGCGAAGCTGGTAGAGCTGGGTCAGGCCCAAGGTGTCGGCGTTGTCGATGATGATGGTGTTGACGTTCGGGATATCGACGCCGGACTCGATGATGGTGGTGGAAACGAGGACATCGGACTCCTTGTTCATAAAGCCGAGGATGATCCCCTCCAGCACTTCTTCGTCCATCTGGCCGTGGCCGACGGCGAAGCGCGCTTCGGGAGCCAGCTCCTTCAGGCGGGCCGCCAGCCGCTCGATGCCGCGCACCCGGTTGTGGATGAAGTAGACCTGCCCGCCCCGGTCCAACTCGCGCAGGATCACCTCGCGGATCAGTTGGTCGTCTGATGGCGTGACGAAGGTGCGGATGGGCAGGCGGAACTGCGGCGCGGTGTCGATGATGCTGATATCGCGGATGCCCGCCAGCGCCATGTGCAGCGTGCGCGGGATGGGAGTGGCGCTCATGGAGATGACATCGACGTCGTGGCGGACCTTCTTCAGAAACTCTTTCTGGCGGACGCCGAAGCGCTGCTCCTCGTCGATGACGACCAATCCGAGGTCCTTAAATTTGACGTCGTCCTGCACTAGCCGGTGAGTGCCGATCACGATGTCGATGGCGCCGGATTCGAGATCCTTGAGGATCTCTCTTTGCTGCTGCTTGCTGCGCAACCGCGAGAGCATTTCCACGCGCACCGGAAAGGCGGCCAGCCGCTGGTTGAAGGTGGTGTAGTGCTGCAGCGCCAACACGGTGGTCGGCACCAGCACGGCCACCTGCCGGCCATCGTTGACCGCCTTGAAGGCGGCGCGCAGGGCCACCTCCGTCTTGCCGAAGCCGACGTCGCCGACGATCAGCCGGTCCATCGGTGACGGGGACTCCATGTTGTCGCGGACGGCGTTGATCGCGGACAACTGGTCGCGGGTTTCGGTGTAGGGGAACGACTCGGCGAGGCGGTCGTCCCACACGGAATCGGGGCCAAAGGGACGGCCCTCGGCGGCCTCGCGGCTGGCGTAGAGCTGGACGAGTTCCAGCGCCATCTCGCGCACCGCGCGGCGCACGCGGCGGCGGGTCTGCTGCCACTCGCCGGAGCCGAGCTTCGTCAGCGTGGGATCGAGGCCACCACCGGAGTAACGGGCGATGCGGTCGGTTTGATCGACCGGCACGTAGAGGCGGTCACCCTTGGCGTACTCGATGTGCAGGTATTCACGCTCCACTCCGGCGGCGTCCATCCGCACGAGGCCCTTGTATTGCCCAACGCCGTAATCGACGTGGACGACGTAGTCTCCCGGCGTGAGCGCCGAGGAGAGCGGGGCGGATTCGGCGTGGCGGCGGTGGTGGGCGCGGCGCGTCTGCTTGCTGAACCCGAACAGCTCGTAATCCGCGAGCACGAGCAGCTTGATCGAGGGCGCCTGCCAGCCGGCGGCCTGATCCGATGCGCGAATCTCCAGCGAGCCGGGGAGCAGCGGCGGCACGATGGCGTCCGCGTTGCGGCGACGATCCCGGCGGGGGAAGATGTCGGCGTCTTCGAAGAGTTCGGTCAACCGCTCGACCTGGTCGGTGGCAATGGAGACGCTCCAGCCGTCGCGCAGCAGGTCCTGCACCCCGGCCACAGCGTCCGCCATGCGCCCGGCGAAGTGAGGCGCCTCTTCCACATCGAGTTCCAGCGCCTCGGCGTTGGCCGTGAACGAGGACTCACCGAAGCTCAGCGACCGGCGTTTCGCCAGCGTCTTGCGGATCGTGCGCCACGACGCCACGGGACTGCGCAGCCCGGCGGGCAACTCGCCGTTGGCGACGAAGGCATCGCGCAGTTCGGCGGCCTTCTGCTCGAGCTGTTGCGCCACCAGATCAACAGCGGCTGGCTCATCCACCACGATCAGCCCATCGGCGGGCATGTGGTCGAGCAGGGAGGCGGGGCCGGCGCCGAGATAGGGCGCGAACAAATCCAGCGACGGGGGCGTCCGGCCGTTGCCGACCTGCTCCAGCGTGCGCTTCCACTCGGTGGCGACTTCCGGCCGCAGGGTGTCGAAGTCGAGGGCGGACAGCGCCGCGCCCGCCTCGTTGAGCTGGGTCAGGTCCACCTCGGCGGGAGGCAGCAGGATCAACTCCTGCAGGCGGTCACGGGAGCGCTGGGTGGCGAGCTCGAAGGTGCGAAGCGATTCGACGTCGTCGCCGAAGAAGTCAATCCGCACGGGCAGTTCCGCGTCGGCCGGGAAGATGTCAATGATGCTGCCGCGCCGGGCGATCTGCCCCTGCTCGTGCACCAGTGGCGTGAGCTCGAAGCCATGATCGAGGCACCACGCTACGAGCTCCGGTTGCTGAACCCGGTCGCCCACCTTGATGCGCCGGGTGGCGCGCTGAAAGACCGCCGGCGCCATGATCTCCTGCATCAGGCCCTGTGGCGGCGCTACGACGACCAGCGGCCGGGCTGTCGGGCTCGCCAGTTGACCGAGGATCGCGGCGCGTTCGGCGGAGGTCTGCAGGTCGAAGGGCAGTTGCTCGTAGGGGAGCGCTTCCGGCGCAGGCCAGATCACGACGTCATGGCCGGGCAGCTGTTCGGCCAGCGCCACTGCGAAGCGGTCTGCCCGGTCGGCGCGGGGCGCCAGCACCAGCGTGGGGGTGGTCTCCTGCGCAATCGCCGCGGCCGCTATCGCCGCCCTCGCCGCCGCAGGCGCGTGCTGCACATCCACCGCGCGGGTCCTGACGGCGCGCAACGCGGTCTCCACGGAGGGATCGGCGGCGAGTTGGGTGGCGAGGTGCGAGAGGAGCATGGGACCTCGGGGCGGACGCGTGGGTCGGTGGCGCCGCGGCAGCCGGCGGCGCGCGGGCGGCGTAGCCTACCACGGCTCCTGCCGCTGCTCGCGGCGTTGCCGAATTCGATAGGATAGCGGCCTGAGCGGAACGTGCGTGAGGAGCGCCTGCGTGAACATCACGCGAATTGGGCTGGCCATCATTGCGTTCATCGCCGCCGTCGTCGCGGTGTTCGCCATCGTGCGCGCAATTGACGAGCGGTCCGCGCCGGCGATCATCATCGACAACACGCTGGTCGCCCCGAATGTGGTCGTCGATCTGCGGGGAGCGGTCGCCAAACCGGGCGTCTACGAGCTGCCGGCTGGCTCGCGGCTGGATGACGCCATTGTCGCCGCCGGGGGATTGACTGACGCCGCCGATCTTTCCCAGATCAATCTGGCGCAGCGGGTGCAGGATGGCGCGGTGGTTTCCGTTCCGGCCCTGCTGCCCGGCGGGGAGGACGCCGCGGGAGCGGAATCAACCGCGCCAGCGCAATCGGCCCCGGGCAGCCGTGTCAACATCAACACGGCCTCTGCCGCCGAACTCGACAGCCTGCCCGGCATTGGCGAGGTGTCGGCCGGGCGCATCATTCAGTATCGGGAGGCCAACGGGCCGTATCGCTCGATTGATGACCTTGTGCATGTGCAGGGCATCTCGATGTCCACCATCAACAAGTTGCGGGATCTGGTCACCACTGGGCCATGACCGGTATCGCGGCGGGTCTGGCGGCGTTGGCTGCGGTCGCGTTCGGGCTGTGGGGTGTCATCGCCTTCGCCGCCGGCGCCATCGCCATCATGGCCGTTCGCCGGATCCCGCCTTCCGTCGCGAGCGTGATCGTCGTTGTCTTTGCCGCCGCGCTTGGCCTGTGGCGGCAGCCTGATCCTGCCGCACATGGGGGAACTCTCGCTCCGGCGCCCCTCGAACTGTCGGCGTTGACGGTCGTGACCAGTCCGGTGGGCGGGGGCGGCTACCGGCAATTCGTCGCGGCGGACACTGCGGACCCGGTGCAACGCGTGTGCGTGACGGCGCGGTCTCTGCCGCAGGTGGCGGCGGGGGATCAGATCGCGGTGACTGGGCGCGTCCGTCTGGCTCGCGATGAGGCCGTGCGGGTGCGTCGATTTCTGATGTCGCGCGGGTGTGCGGGCTCGGTCTTCGCGGAATCCCTGCGCGTAGTCGCCACCGGGGAGCCATCGGGCTGGCTCTTTCCCCGCGCCCGGGATGCGATGAGCGGCGTGCTGCGGCGGCTCAGCCCCGGCGACAGCGGCGCGCTGCTGGCCGGGCTGGTCGTTGGCGACGATTCGGCGCTGTCCTCTGCCCGCGAGGAGGCATTCACGAACTCCGGCACCACGCACCTCACCGCCGTGTCGGGTTCGAACATTGCGCTGGTGGCGGGCATGCTGATCGCGCTGGGCCGGGCCTCTATTGGGCAGCACCGGTTGCCGTGGCAGATCGTGACGATTGCCGGTATCTGGGCGTTCGCCTTCGTCAGCGGAGGCGAGCCTCCTGCTTTGCGAGCGGCGGTGGCTGCCTCGGTGGCGCTGCTGGCGGTGCGCTTCGGGCGGCGTGCCGATTTCGTCACGCTGATCGTTTTGGCGGCGGCGGCGTTGGCGCTGTGGGATCCGGTCCACGTGGATCGTCTGGGGTTTCAGCTCTCTGTGGCGGCGGCGCTGGCGCTGGCCGTGGTGATGCCGGCGTTCGCGGAAGGTGGCCCCGCCAGTGTGGTGGTGGGCCTGCTGGCGGCAACGGCCGTGGCGCAGATCGCAACTCTGCCGATGTTGCTGGCGGTGTTCGGCACGGTCTCGGTGCTGAGCATTCCCGCCAACCTCATCGTGGCGCCGCTCGCTGGCGTCATCATGCCTTGGGCTGGGTTCGCCGGGTTGGTTGGCGTGGTCAGCCCCCGGCTCGGTGAGGCGCTCGTCGCGCCGGCGGCGCTTGGCGCGGATGGCGTGATCGCGGCCGCCGGTGTCTTCGGGGGGCCGGGAACACAGATCCAGTTGGGGATGCCGCCGGCGGAGAGCACGCTGGTGCTGGGAGTGACGTGCGCCGCGCTGGTCGTCGTCATGGCAACCCGAGGTCGCGACGGGGTCTGAGCGCAACGCAAAAACGCCCGGGCAGAAACTGCCCGGGCGTTTGACGATGCACGCTTGTGGTTAGCGGCGGCGGCGCTGCCGGTTGTCCGACGGGAAGACCCAGCGGACGCCCTTGGAGCTCACCTTGGCCACGCGGAAGAACAACCAGCCCGCGAGGAAGTAGGTCATCAGATCGCCGATAAGCGGCACCTGACCCAGCGAATCACGGGAGAGGTTGTCTGGCATCGCCCAGTACCCGGCGCGGGAGAGCGCCCACAGCACGAGGACGAAGGCGAGCAGGATGCCGACGAAGGTCTGACGGCGGCGGCGCATCTGCGCGTAGTCGCTACCGCCAAAGTAGTTCAGCTTTTCCATCCGCGTCGGCGCCTTGGCCTCGACGTGGGTCTTCTTGTGATGCTCGTCCGAGGTCGGGTCGGTTTCCGTGGCCACCACCACTTCGTTGACCGGGATACCGACCGCGTCCGCAAAGTGCTGCCGCAGGATGTCGCGCTCGGCTGACAGGCGCCCGATAACGCGGTGCGCTGCGTTGAGCTGCTGGGTGGTGACGCTGAGCTGGCGGACGAGGATCTGGGACTGCTCCGCCGCCGCCACGCTGTTCTTGCGCCGGGCGCGGTCCGCCGTGTTGGCGCGCTTGCGCACGGTCTTGCCTGGCCGCTGGTTCTTGCCATCGACTGGCTCCACAAGAGGAGCGGCCTCGACAGCAACCAACGCGACCGCTTGCCCGGCCTCCACCTCTGCGTCGCCGGTGACCGCATCGGTGTCATCAGCGGCGTCGGCAGCTTCCGTCCGGGCGGCGCGGGCCGCGCTGCGTGATTCGTCCGGGTGCTGGCGAGTCTCGCGAGACATGCGGCGCATTTCGGCGTCGATCATCTTCTGCGTCGGCGCCACCTCGACGGGGACCGCCGGAGCTTCGGCCGTGGCAGGCTCAGCGCCTTCGGCAGCCTCGACGGGCTCGCCATTGGGATCGACCAGCCGCAGGTTCTTGCGGCGGGCGCGCTTCTCGCGCCGGGCCTCCTGCGCAGAAATCAGGTCGGCAGCGGTAGGCACGCCCTGCAGGGCCATGTCGTCAGAGGTGGTGGCGAAGGTTGCAGCGGGAGAGGGCTCACTTTCGCTGCGCAATGGCTCGGACAGCCTCGTTTCCTTTCGTTCAAACCGCGATACTCATTGAACCAGATAGTAG
>JASGGF010000034.1:0-21112 GCA_047605145.1 Thermomicrobiales bacterium
GCTCTGGCTGCGGGTGATGGTGTCCGCTGTCAGCCAGCCGGTGGAGGCCGCGTGGCTGAACCGCAATCTGGAGCCCGCCACCCGCGCCACGGTGCTCTCGCTGACCGGGCAGGCCAACTCCATTGGCCAGACCATCGGCGGCCCGGCGCTGGGCTGGGTAGGCACGGTGGTCTCGCTGCCAGCGGCGCTGCTCGGCTCGGCGGCGGTCACCGCTCCCACCATCGCGCTCTACCGGCGGCTGCGCCCGGAGAAGGCGCCGAGTCCGGGTGACGCCGGCTGAGCGAGCGGACGGGGTCAAGACGCTACATACATCCAGGCGGCGCCATCACTCGCGGAAAGGGCATCTCTCTATGGAGATTCGGGCGTTCGCGGAACAGGATTGGCCGGCGGTCTGGCGCATCTTCCGGGAGGTGACGCAGGCCGGGGAGACCTACGCCTACGACCTGGACTGGAGCGAGGCGGAGGCGCGCGGGGTCTGGATCGAGCGGCCACCGGAGGTGACGCTGGTGGCGGTGGCGGATGGCGTCGTGCTGGGGACGGCGAAGGCGGGGCAGAACCGCCCGGGCCGGGGCAGCCACGTGGCCACCGCCAGCTTCATGGTGAGCAGCGACGCGCGCGGCCAGGGCGTGGGGCGGGCGCTGGGGGAAGCCGTACTGGACTGGGCGCGGCGAGAGGGGTACGCCGCGATGCAGTTCAACGCGGTGGTGGAGACAAACGCGCCGGCGGTGCACCTGTGGCAGGCGCTGGGCTTCGCCATCGTCGGGACCGTGCCGGAAGCGTTCGAGCACCCGGCGCACGGGCGGGTGGGGCTGCATGTGATGCATCGGTTTCTGTAGCAACCGTTCTTGAGGCGATAGCTCACGGCCCGGATTCCTGCAGCACTGGGGACATGGAGCCTCGACGCAACTGCCACCTCCCAGTGGCACCCTGAGCTTGTCGAAGGACCTCGTTGCCGGCCACGGCATCTTGCGTGGGTGTGCTGGTCCGCGTCAGGATGATAGCGGGGTGGCGAGGACGAGGAAATACGCGGAAAGACGCACAAGAGCCTTCTCCTTCGGCTCACTCGTCTGCCCGGGGGATCTGTCAGGCCGATGCCAGCGCGCGCTGGATGATGGAGGGCACGCACATCCAGCTGAACAGCCTTGGCATCCTGTGGTGTCCGAAGCCACGAGCGGATCTGTTGAGAGGTGTCTGCTTGGAGGAATCAGCGTATCGCCGCTTGAATAACGCGCTGGCGAAACTGGTAGAAATCGCGCTGCCAGCCGGGACGGGCAGTTTCGATTGCGCGCCGCGTTTGACCAGTGTAGATGCCGCGTTCTTCCATGCGCGGTACGCCGGCAATTAGGGCTAGCGTGAGTGGATACCGGGTGCGATTTCGTTGATGGGCAAGGATGTCAACAGCGTACGTGCCGACCGTCTCAAAGGCAGTAAATGCGGCCTGGGCTTCTGCCATCGTTGGGCGGTAGCCTGCATGAACCACTTTATGCCGCACGTGCGAAACGCATTTCGTGAATTCGTAGACGGGGTTGCCGGGCTGGTCGGCATCCCAGCCGCCGTGAAGCCTGCGGGCGTATTGACTGCGGAGGCGGCGTGGTAGCAGGAGGTCTCGGAACCACCCGACAACGTGGTTTTCAACGAGGCAAGAGCCACGAAACGTGCGGATCTCTTCCCAGGCAAGGCTGAGCAGTAATGAGTCGAAGAAGACTTCTCCTGCGGTGTGGGCGGAGACGATGGACGCGGCGAAGTCTCCTTCTGCATGCAAGGCGCGGAACGCAAGTCGTCGCCAATGTTCGACTATAAGCCACGGGTGTCCCAGATCGGACAGCTGCGAGCGATGCGCGATGGCTTGCGCTTGCTGCAGGGTGAGATCTGGGGGTGGGTCTGTTGGGTAGGCTCCTTCCTGATTCACCGGGATGCCCGGGAGGGTTTCGGCGCGGTGGGTGATGGGATCCATGAGGACGGCGGGCACGATGGGAAGGATAGTGGCGCGATTGCAGAAGCCGATTCGGAGGTCGTTGGTGGCGTGCGCATAGCCTTCGATGAAGACTTCGCATTCGCGGAGGCAAGAATCAAGAGCTTCTTCGATGACGAGATGGCGTTGCAAATGGTCATACTCGGGCAGTGCGGTGGTAGCTTCAATGAACGTTCCGTAGGAATCGAGAGGATCCGCTGGTCCGTGATACCAAGGGGTGTAACCTGCCGGCAGAGCGCCCCGCAATCGATAGAAATCTTCCCAAGCATTGGCTGCGCGTTCGGCCTCGAAATAGTATTGGATCCATCGAGTAAGGGTAGTTGGGCGCCGGTGAAACTGCAGGAAGACGAAGGCTGCTGACGCATCGCGCGCAATGTCCTCTGCGAGGGGGCGCGGCATAAGTTCTGCGAGCACATCGACGTCGTGGGTGGTGTGATGGTCGTGCGTTTGCCGGATGGGGCAATGAAAAATGCCGGTTGGCGCGGAGATGGGCCACGGTAGGAAGAAGAAGAAGCGGACGTATCGCCAAGGTTGCGGTTCAACCATTAACGTGCTTGCCTCCGTCATCGTAACCAGTGAACTTGACATGTCGTGGATACGTGGCAGTTCGCGCCGGACACCTTGCCATCCAACTCACATATGCGGCACATTCTATTGTCATGCCATCGGGGGCCAGAATGGAAGAAACCTGCTCCGATGGGATAGTTGCTCTTCTGTCTACTCCACTCCCGTCAGCTCAATGTGGGGTTTCTCCTTGAACCTAACGAGATGGCTCCTGCCTCGGTTACGGACTCCACGAGGAAGCGAGCGGGCAACCGATCAGAAGCCGCCAAGCAGCATGATCCGGTCTCGCGTCTCTGTATCCCACGAGCGCTCTTCTGGTGGCCCAGCCATGAAGACAGAATCTGGCGGGAGACCGGGCAAGCGCTCGACGGGAAAGCGCTGCATGATCTCGTTGATTGCGCCGAGAGCTGCGGTGGTGAGGTGCTCGACAGCGGCACCAGGTCTGACGAGGGCGTGATAACCCGGCAGTTCGTCGTAACCCCATGCTTCATAGCCGCCGACTTGCTTGATGAGGTGGCGCAATGTCGGAAGCTCGGCGTGGGGAAGCGCAAGGAAGTTCTCCCGATTCCGGGAACTGAGGCCGTGTTGAACGGCGATGGTGTCAAGCGCGGGGCCGTGGATGGTGTTGCGCAGCAGGGTGAGCAACCGGAATGAGTCGCCAGACGTGGAGCCCGGCGCTAGGCAGAGGACGACGTGGCAGAAGTCTCGGTCTTTGCGCAAGGCATGGAGCCAGCCGGCGTTGTTCCACGACGCGCTGGCGCGAGATGGGGGCGGAATGATGGTTCCAGCAAGCGCCGCGATCGCATCGAATGCCCCGAGCAGCATGAGCAGGAACGCATCGAAGTAGAAGAGCACGTCGTCGGCTGTCTCGTTGTTGTGTGGCTGGAGCACCAACCAGTGCACGTTGTCACGCGCTTTGAGCGCTTGCTCGGTGCGTGTGAGGGCCGTCTGCGCGATTTGGGTGAGGTCTGCTACCGGACCGTCAGCTGTTGACCCGGCGGAGAACCAATGCCAACTTGACGGGAGGAGAGCGCGGGTAAGGCCCCAGTAGAAGCCGCCCCGGCCGAGCATTGAGGTGAAGCTGCCCGAGATGCGACAGTTGAAATCGCCACGGCTTCTTAGGAAGGATGCAAGCAGCGCTATGGCGTCAGACGATGAGAGCACATTGATACGATGTACAGCGACTCTATCGTACTCAAGCAGGAACGGGTCGTCGGTCACGAAGATGTCGGCGCGGATGTTGGCAGCGACTTGCGCAAGGAGATATTGCTGCAGGCGGAATGAGGGTTCTTGCCAAGGGCCGAACGGGAGCACGACGCCGTCGCGAAGTGGGGGATTTTGACTGAAGGCTTCCCATTGACTCACAAACGGGACGCCGGTGGATTCCCACCCGGTTACGGTATCGAACCGTACGTGGAGTACGTCATTGTCTGTCCTAGTAAGGACGAAGCACTCTCGATTGTCGCGGTGTGTGGGCCACACCTTGAGCAGGGGGTGGGTCGCGAATTCGTCGAGCAGGCTAGCGGCCAGCGGGTGGGTGAGATGGTGGCTATCGATAAAGAGGCGGAGTGGCCGCTCGTCTGCACCGCGCTGAAAGGGTGAGCGGTATTCGTTGTGCCGGAGCGGGTCAGGGAAAGTGAGATGGCTCAACATTGGCGGTGTCTTCGGCATGTCCCAAGTGTAGGGATTGGCCCCATGCGGTGAAATCTGCCGGCTGCTGGCGAATCCAATGGGCGTCGGAGCAAGATGACGACGTTGTCCGACTGGCGAATGCGATTGCCCGACTGGCACGATCCGAGGCTAGGTGAAGCGTACACCAATGCTGAATTCACTCGGTCATCTACCCTGTTTTGATACCAATCATCGTGATCATTCTTGGTTGCGGCCTCGCCGGTCGCCTCCTGCACCGCTGCGCACAATTCCATGACCTGCGCGTTCTCTGGCATCACTGGCAGAGCCAGCAGGATCCTCAGCGTGTTGACGGCGATATTGACCTTGCAACCACCCCACCCGAGCGCCACTTGCTGGTATGAACTAGCGCGTGATGCTGGCGAGAATGACCACGCTGGCTCGCACCGAAGCATTCGATCCATCTCAGCAACTCGCGCAGGTCATGCAGCCGATGAGGGGCGACACAGGCCCGCCCCTCATCGCGAACATCACTCGTGTAAGTCCGCGGGGACGGCTGCCCTCTAATCCCCCGCCGCGCGCTGCTCCCATGCGTCATCGGCCACCACCACCTCGATCTCCAGCTCCACCCCCACCGTCGCCGCGATGGCGGCGCGTACGGCGGGGAGCAGGCGGGCGGCGATGCGGTCACGGGCTACCGCGTTCGGGGCGCCGAGGAGCAGGGTGGCACCGTCGCGGCCGGTCAGGCTGGCCGGGCGCAGCCACGTCTCCAGCTCGGTGCGGGTCAACCGGCCCTGCCGCGCCACCTCATCGAGGGCGGCGGCCCAGACCTGCCGGCTGCCCAGCCCCATCTCCGCCACCGGGAAGTTGACCGGCTCGGCGACTGCCGGGACCGGGGCTTCCACGCGGTTCGCGGGCGCCGTCCACTCCGCTGCCGCGATGGGCGCCGGGCGAGATTCCGTCCGGGCTGGCGCCCGCATCGGAGCACTCGCCCCTGCGGGTGCCGGCGCGCTGGCCGCGACGCCCACGCTGCCTCCGGCGCCGGGGAAGCCATCGCGCTCCCAGCGCTGCAGGATCTCGCGCAACCGGCGCGGGGCCACGAAGGCGCTGCCCGCTTCCACCGCTTCCCAGACCGCCGCCTCCAGCCAGCCCCAGCCGCTGCCGGGTACATCCGCATCGGAGGTCGTCGCTGCGGCCTGCGCGACCGGCTCGTAGCGCTCCGCGAGATCGCGCAGCAGCTTGCGCTCCGCCGGCGTGGCCGCGCGGTCGTTCGCCTGCTCAAACGCGCGAGTGGCGGCCAGTTGTGCCGCCGCGTCCACGGGCGGAACCGCGCCGGGGCCGCCTGTCGTTAGCGGCCGCGAATCTGACACCACCTGCTGGGCGGCCTGTGGCGCGGTCTGCGCCGGAGCCATCGTAGCGCCTGCGGCCAATTCGTTCTTGACCGGTCTCTTCGTAGTTGTACGGGATTGGTCATACGTCGTGTTGGTCGGTGCAACAGAGGTCGGGGCGCCTTCGTTGCTGGCGGCAACATCGCCCGGCTTCCGGCTCCGTGAACCTCTGTTGGTGGCTGCAACATCCATGCTCGAACCAGTGTTGATGGATGCAACAGAGGTTTCCCTCTCCTCCTCCATCGTGACAGCATCGCTGTCATTGACCGGTTCGGTGGTTGCCGCGTCGTCACCATCGCCGGGTACAAAAAAATCGGCGTCGTTGCCGGGATTCGCGGAACCTTTGCGGGCCGCGTGGCCGGCGCGGGTGCGGGCGGAGGCGCGGGTCTCTTCCGCCTCGGCGCGGGCCGCCAGCTCCTGCCAGACCGGAGTCTGCCGCACCTCGGGGAGAATGCGGCCCCAGACGTTGTCGCCATCGATGGGCGAGAAGCGCGAGGAGAAGACACGCCGGACATAGCGGTAAACCGCGCGGTCCGTGGCGGCCAGCTCGGCCACCCGCAGCACGTAGGGCGTGGTCAGGGTGAAGTCGTCGCCGTGGTCCTTCACCCGGTAGAAGTTGTGCGGCACCTTCCAACGGCGCCCTTGCGGATCGACGCGCAGCACCATCTCCTTGCGGATCTCGATCAGATCGAGGGCCACCAGAATCTTGTTGATGGTGATCAGCTCGGCGCGCTCTTCGCCGTAGAAGTCCGCCTCGCTTTGTTGCGAGGGGAAGGCGTAGCCCCGGTGCGGCGATTCCTCCCGGCGGTCGGTCCAGACCGTGTAGGAGTTCAGCAGCCCCACCCCCTTCAGGCCGATCAGCGGCGCGTACTGGGTGACGAGCGCGTTCCAGTGCCAGAACCAGCCGCGCCGCCGGGTGTCTTCGCCGCCGCGCGTTGCTTCGGGCACCGCCGCGAGGTTGGCGTTGCTGCCAGCCTGCTCGGCGGCCGCCTCGGCGGCGCGCTGCTCCGGGGTCTTGCGGCGCGTGGTCACGCCGGGGCTCCCGGAAGCACAGTGTATTGACATGCCCGAACGCACGGGCATAGAATCGCGGTGTCGCCTGGGTACAAGCAACCCTCCCTTGGCGGGGATCATGGCGGCGAATTGATCTGGCGCTCTGTGGATCTGAACAGGCGGTTTGGCGACGGTCCGTTCAGCTTCCGGTTAGCGCAGCAGGTCTCGGGGTCCTAAACTGGTGCAACCGATCCTTCGGGCGAAAGGCTGGCGTTGGCGCGCCGGCCTTTGTCGTGCCTGAGGGGTCAGTCCTTCTGGCAATGGCGCATCTCCTCGTGCAGTCGCATCAGTGGATCGCCGGGCGGCCGAGGCGCTCGCGAATCTCGCGAATGCCGACCCCCTCGTCGCGCCAGCGCAGGACGGTGCGCAGGGTCTCCAGCTCCCCCTCATCGAAAAGCAGATACCCGCTCCCCGACTTCGTGGTGGGCTGGATGATCCCCTCGCGCAGGTAGAAATCCATGTGCGTGCGCGCCAACCCGGTGAGCGCGCGCAGGTCACTGGTCAGGTAGAGGCGGCCGGCGGGCGGCGCCAGTTGCGCCACGTTGCCTGCCCCCTGCTCCCCGATGACGAGTTCTGCCACGGCGTGCGCTCCTCCGCATTGACTCCGGCAAATCCGTGAAATCCTTGCCGAGATCCCGGAAATTGGCGTCTCCGATCACTCTGCACCTGCATAGTAGGGGTGGCCCGGAATGAAGTAAACGGTGTGCCACGATGGCACCGAGCAAGGGGTACCAACAGGTAGTGTGCCTGTGTGGGCACAGGCGGAACCGCCGTATTGCCTCGTTTGTCACGGGGCGTTGACCGCATGGCGCCGTCAGTTGACTACCGGCCAATCGAGCGGATGCGGGGAAACCGGGCGGAATTGGCTGCCAGTCAATTGCCCCAGCGGTCACATGTCTCCTGCGCAACACGTTATGGGCAAGTCAGGCGTTGCAGCAGCGATGACGGTGGTGACTGCGGGGCAGCGTATCCTTCGTACACCCGCAGTTTTCCCCCGTACAAGACCGGGCGCCGCTGGCGCAGGCGCCGCGTGCCGCCCGGTTCCATGGCGCCGTGTCCGGGAGGGGCGCGGCTGCGCAAGGGAGGGCAGATGGACGCACAGCGATTCGACAACATGGCGAAATCGCTCGCGGGGCGATGGTCGCGGCGCAAGGCGCTGCGGCAGATGGGGGCGGCGGCTGGCGCCGGGCTGCTGGCGGCGGCGGGTGTGCGCGAGGAGCAGGCCCGGGCGCTGGTGCAGGCGCAGAGCGATGGCAAGCCGCTCTACACCATGATCCGGCGGTACACGCTGGATGAGCCGACCGCCCGCGTGCGCAAGGCGCTACAGGCGGGCTACACCGACGCCGCCTGCAAGGCCCCCGGCTTCGTGGCCTACCTCACCGTCGAGGATGAGGACGGCGACTTCGCGACCGTGGCGGTTTTCGAGTCGCAGGACGCGCTGGAGGACTTCGCCAAGGCAGAGGCAAGCTGGATCGCCCAGAATCTCGGCAACCTGCTACCGGCCCCGGCCGAAGCGATCTCCGGCGATACCTACATCCACGCAGTGGCGC
The DNA here is from genome assembly GCA_047605145.1 of Thermomicrobiales bacterium. Classification (GTDB taxonomy): domain Bacteria; phylum Chloroflexota; class Chloroflexia; order Thermomicrobiales; family UBA6265; genus JACCXM01. The sequence goes on from JASGGF010000034.1 coordinate 8,157, forward strand.
AGAAGGGCTTCACCAACACCTGCCCGGCGCGCTCGCCGCAGGGCGCCGCTACGGTGACCCCGGCGGACAACGGCAGCAACAATGGCGCCTTGCCGACGGCGGTGCCGGGCGCCCCCACCCCCACGCCGACGCCGCTGCCGAGCCCGACGCCGGAGCCGAACTGCCGGGACGCCGGCTGCGTCTGCACCACCGGCACGAACCGCGCCTGCAAGGGCGAACTGGTCTGCTGCCCCACCACCGACCTCGAGGGCGGCCCCGGTATCTGCCGCACGCAGGCGGAGTGCTACCCGAACCAGTGCCCGGCCAATGGCGCGGCCTGCCCGGATACCTGCTCCTCAGGCAGCGCCTGCCCGGCCTGCTGCTCCGGCTACTGCGCCGCCGACGGCACGTGCGGCGATGCGCCGGCGCCATGCACCGGCGCCGGGTGCGACTGCAATGGCGGCGTGCAACGCGCCTGCGACGATGGCCTCGTCTGCTGCCAGTCCGGCCAGTCGATTCCGGGCGGCGCGGGAACCTGCCAGACGCAAGCGGACTGCGACGCGCAACCCTGCACCGGCGCGGGCTGCAGCTGCGCCACCGGCACGGAAGCCCCCTGCGACAGCGGGCTGGTCTGCTGCGCGACCACCACGCGGCCGGGCGGACCGGGCGTCTGCCAGACGGAATCCCAGTGCGCGCCGGTGGCCTGCACGGGCGAAGGGTGCGAGTGCAACGGCGGCGTGCAGGGGAACTGCGACGCCGGCCTCGTCTGCTGCGCGAATGGCGAGTCGATCCCGGGCGGCGTGGGTACCTGCACTGTGGAGGCGCAGTGCGCGCCAGCGCCCTGCACTGGCGCCGGGTGCGATTGCAACGGCGGCGTGCAAGGCGCCTGTGACGACGGGCTGGTTTGCTGCCAGAGTGGCGAATCGATCCCGGGCGGCGCCGGAACCTGCACCACTGAGGCCGAGTGCAACCCGCCCTGCACCGGCGAAGGCTGCGCCTGCAACGGCGGCGTGCAGGGCGCCTGTGACACCGGCCTGATCTGCTGTCAGGATGAATCAATCCCGGGTGGGCCGGGAACCTGCACGACTGAAGCGAACTGCGCGCCGCCGGCCTGCACCGGCGCCGGGTGCAGCTGCAACGGCGGCGTGCAGGGGAATTGCGACACCGGGCTGGTCTGCTGCCAGAGCGGGCAATCGATTCCCGGCGGGCCGGGCGTTTGCGTGGTGGAAGGCTCCTGCGTCTCCCAGACGTGCGTGGCGACCGGCACGGGCTGCGACGCGACCTGCAACTGGGGCGATGCCTGCGACAGCTGCTGCACCGGTTACTGCAACAGCACTGGCGTCTGCGGTGACGAGCCGCCAGCGCCGGTCTGTGTGGCCGATGGCGAACTGTGCACCGATGACTGCGCGTGGAGTGACGCCTGCAATTCCTGCTGCAGCGGGTTCTGCAACGGCTCCGGCGTCTGTAGCGAGCCGGGAGCCTCAGCGGGAGCCTGTGGCGATGAGGGGTGCCAGTGCGCGGTCAACAACCCGTGCAACGAGGGCCTGATCTGCTGCGACGACGGCTCTGGCGAGCGCGGCGTCTGCCAGACGGCCTGCTAACGCTCCAGATGCACTGGGCTGGGCCACCGGCCTCGTGTTGATTGAGCCCCGCTCCCTGACGATCACTGTCGGGGAGCGGGGCGCTTCATTGCCCCGGCTATGCCGCCGTGACGGCCTCCACCGGGCGGCGCAGCGAGTACGGCAGCGGCGCGCCGGCGCCAAAGCGCATCACGATATCTGCCCGCTGCTCCCCGAGGCCGAGCAGCGCGGCCAGTTGCCCCCGCACCGCCGGGACTTCGACGGGCTGATTGATGAACGCGGTGCGCAGGCCCAGCGCCGTCGCCTGCAACGCGAAGCGCTGGCACGCCTGACCTACCTGCACCCAGTGCGCGGCATCGGCGGTATCCCCGACGAAGACGGCGACTCCGGCGGACGAATCGAGCTGCCGGACGTAGCGGGCGTTCTCGCTCTCCGCGTGGTAGGTGAGGTCGAAGGCGATGCCGCCCAACCACGTGGGCAGCGTTGGGTTGCCGCTGGCGGCGCTGAACAGGCCGTCGCGGGTCGCCATGGCCTGCGCCGGGTTGAAGCGCAGCCAAGCTTTCAGCTCCTGCACGAACGCGGGGTCAGCCAGTTGCGCGCTGTTGCCCGCCACCACGAGGTCGCGGACCTGGTCGATCTGCGCGCGCTCGGTGATGAGCAGCAGGTCCACGCCGGGCGTGGCCGACGCGGCGGAGAGTGTCGTCAGATCAGCGGGCGAAACCGGGTTGCCATCGTAATCCGCGCGGGTCGATTGCCGGGTCAGGATGGCGTCGAGCAGCGGCGCGGGCTGCGCTGGCCCGGCCTCGTAGTCGAAGGTGACCGCGCCGTCGCCGGCGGGGTCCCAGGTGATGGCGCCGGGCAGGCCGGCGGCGGCGCCCGCAATCTCGAGGTTCGCGGCGGCGCAGCCCAGGCTGACGTACAGGTGGTGGTCGTCCGGGTCGACGGCGGGCGTACGGCGGGCGAAATCGGGTGAGATCGTTACCCGGCCATCGTCCATGACAAAGCGCCAGGCTTGCGTATTGTGGCTATTCGGGGCCAGCGTGGCCATTCGCACCAGATCGGCCGGGACCGGCTGCGCGGGGAGCGGCGCGCGCAGGGCGGCGGCTGCAGCGCCGAAGTCCGCCATACTGCCCATGCGGAGGACGCTCACGGCGCCGGCGCCCAGCACGGATACCGCAATCGCGGCGCCCCCGATGGCGACCTGTCGTCTGTTCATGCGGGCCTCCTGCTGCGATGATGGCGTCATCGCACACTGTGCCGGTAGCGTAGCGAGACGCCAGCGCCAGCCGTACGGTGTTTGCGCACAACATGGCGCCGCACAAGGGGACATCATGACGGATACCTACGACGCGATTGTGATTGGTCTGGGGGCGATGGGCAGCGCCACGCTGTACCAGCTGGCGCGGCGCGGCGCCCGCGCGCTGGGCATCGAGATGTTCGCGCCGGGTCACCATCAGGGCTCCACCCACGGGCATCACCGCCTGATCCGCGGCTCCACCTTCACGGACGACACCTACGTCTCGCTGGCGGCCCGCGCGCTGGAACTGTGGCAGGAGCTGGCGGCGATCTCGGGCGTGGACCTCGTGCACCTGAACGGCGAGGTACGCATCGTGGACCCGGTCACCCACCCGGACGGCGCCGTCAACGCCGCCGCCATGGTGGAGCGCGGCTTTCAGGAATGGCTCACGCCGCAGGATCTGGCCGAGCGCTTCCCCGGCGTGCGCCCCGGCGAGGGGATGCTGACCACCTACGAACGCAACGCGGGGTACATCCTCTGCGAGCAAGGAGTGCTCACGCACCTCGCGCAGGCGCAGCAACTTGGCGCGCAGATTCGCAGCGGCGAGGAAGCGACCGGCCTGACGCCGGATGGCGATGGCTGGCGGGTGGAGACCCGCAAGGGCGCCTACCACGCGCCGCGCGTGATCATCACCACCGGGCCGTGGGCGGCCGAACTGCTGGGAGATCTCGGGCTGCCGCTGGAGGTGCTACGCCGGGTGAACGCGTACTTCAAGCCCACTCGCCCCGACTGGTGGACGGAAGAGGCCGGCGCGCCGAACTTCCTGCTGGATGTGCCGGAAGGCGGGTTCTACGGGATGCCCGCTACAGGCGATGTCGGGGTGAAAATCGGGGTCGGCATCGGCCCGGTCACCACGGCGCGGACCATCGACCGCGAGATCGCGCCGGAGGAGATCACGTTCTTCCGGGATGCGCTGGACCGCTACCTCCCCGGCGCCAGTGGCGAGGTCGTAGACCAGTCCACCTGCATGGTCACCTATACCACCGACCGCGACTTCATCATCGACCATCACCCGCGCAAGCCGGGCGTGATTCTGGGGTGCGGGTTCTCCGGGCGGGGCTTCAAGTTCTCGCCAGTTGTTGGCGAGATTCTGGCCGATTTGGCGACGGCGGGCGAAACGCGCCACGAGATCGGCTTCCTGAACGCGCGCCGCTTCGCCACGAGTATGGCGTAACGCCGGTTACGGAAGAACCGTAAGTGGGCTGAGCTGAGAAGGAGCCTTCTCAGCTCAGCCATGTCGTCAGCTACGGCCACACCCGCTCCGCTGCGGGCAGAACCGGCGGGGCCGGTGGTTGCTGCGCCAGCAGCGTGGCGCTGAGCGAGTCGGTCCACGTATGCTGCTCCGCCTTGCTGGCCCAGCGCGGTGGCGGCGCCATGGGTGCGCCGGGCTGCCCGCGGCGTCGGCGCGCTCGGCGGCCAACCGCTCGACATCGCGCACCTGCACCCGGTCCGCCGCCCCGGCGCGCTGCCGGCAGCGTCCCGGCCACGATGGCCCGCCGCACCGAGCGCTCGGAGACGCCGAGCAGGTGCGCCGCCTGCTGCGTCGAGATGGTCGCGCCCTCGCCCGGGTGGCTCCGCGCCAGCGGTGGCCGGGGGAAGCCCTGAGGTGGCAACGCGGCGGAACCATCTCCGGGTGCTATCTCCGGCAGGAATGGCCCGGCCCCGGGCAGATCAGGCGGCTGAGCGTTTGACCCTCCAGGTTACGCATGATCTGCGGCGCGTGTCCGCCGGGTGTCCGCCAGAACCTGTACCACAATCCGTATCGGTGCAGTGCGCGGTCGCTTGCCAGGCGGGCGCGCGGGCGACGTGTTACAGTTCAGTAGCTAACAGCACATAACGATGATCGTCTCGTTCCAGCCAGCATCCCCACACGGGCGCACGCCGTCCCGGACCACGCCACAGGACCGCCCTATGGATGATCGCCATTTCGACCTGCTGACCCGCTCGCTCACCCCGGGCGCCACCCGGCGCACCCTGGCGCAGCGACTGGGCGTGGCCTCCATCCTCGGCGGCCTGTCGCTGCTGGCCGCCCCCGACGCCGACGCAAAGCGGCGCAAGAAGAAGGGCAAGGGCAAAAAGAAGAAGAAGAAGACGGGCGCCACGTGCCCGCCCTGTCCCGCTGGTCAGCAGTGCGTGAACGGCGCGTGCACCGCCGCCTGCCGCCCGCGCTGCAACGCGCAGGATTGCGGGGCCGCCGATGGCTGCGGCGGCATCTGCACGGCTGGCCTCTGCCCAGTCTGCGCGCGCTGTGTCGATGGCGTCTGCGAACAGATTCTGGACGGTGACCCCTGCGACAACGGCAACCTCTGCGAGATCAGCCAGTGTGCGAACGGCGCATGCGTGGCCATCGGCTCCATCATCTGCCCGGAGCCGAACCCCTGCCGGCTCGCCACCTGCGTTCCGGAGACAGGACAGTGCGAAGCGACGAATCTGCCAGCCGGGGAAGCCTGCTTCCCGACCGAGGTCTGCCGCGTCGCCCCCGGCGTCTGCAACGCCGCGCAGGTCTGCCTCTCGGACCCGGTCGTCTGCCCGAGCCAGGACGACGAGTGCTGCCTCAGCGGCCCGGGTCAGGGGGAGTGCCGGGGCAGCGGCGGCACGGTCTGCGGCACGGACGCCGATTGCTGCAGCGATTCCTGCGCGGGGTCCGGCTTCTGCGATTGACCACCTTGGTGCACCAGAGACGCGCCAGTATGCTGATCGCAACGTCATCGACACGTTAGGACACGACGACCTCGGCGAAAACCGATAGGGTGACCAACCGGATAGACGACACCGCGTTCGAGGAAGCACGATGCCCGCTCGCGTAGCGGCCCACCCTCCGTGCGGCGCTCGGGGCGCTGGCCGGCGGCGCGCTCCTGCTCGTCACGCAGGCGGAGCTGGAAGCCAACAAAGAGGCGCGACGGCGCAGGCAGCGCAAGCGCGCGGCCTCCGCGAACTGGGCCGGGGTGCGCATCATCGTCAACAACGCGGCCAGCGTGGCGGCCGTCAACCTGCAATTCGGCGTGTACGGCCCCACCACGTGCTGCAAGCCCTACGGGGATGACAACGTCGGCGACGGTTACTCGCGCGTGATCGGGTCCTTTCCCATCATCATCGGGGCGGCCTCCGGCGCGGACGTGGGCGCCGCACGCCCAGATCGTGCTGAACGGCAAGCACCCCGACCGCGCCTGCTGCGTCAACATCCCGACCGGGCTGTCTGTCGCGGCCCGGGAGAGCTTCAGGCCGAAGCAGACGCGCACCTTCAACATTGCCGGCAAGATCTTCTCGGTCAGCCGCAACGCCGACATCCGCGAAGCCAAGGGGTTCACCATCACCCTGCCCGCCACCCTGTAACCGCCGCCTGCAGGGCAATGGCGCGGCCCGCCGGTGTCAGCCGCCGCAGCGCCCCGTGCGGTCGCCGCGAATCAGGAGGCGGCTGACGCGCGCGGTTCCGCGACTCGATCCCGTAGCCCACCTCGACCGGCTTGACCCCGGACGGTGACGGCTGGCGCGTGGAGACCAGCAAGGGCGCCTACCACGCCGTGGGCGTGATCATCACCACCGGGCCGTGGGCTGCTGAACTGCTGGGGGAGCTTGGGCTGCCGCTGGAGGCGCTGCGCCGGATAAACGCCTCCTTCCGGCCGGAACGCCCGGACTGGTGGACGGAAGAGGCCGGCGCGCCGAACTTCCTGCTGGATGTGCCGGAGGGCGGGTTCTCCGGGCGGGGCTTCAAATCTTCGCCGGTCGTGGGCGAGATTCTGGCGGAGCTGGCGACGGCGGGCGAGACGCGCCACGAGATCGGCTTCCTGAACGCGCGCCGCTTCGCCACGAGCGCGGCATAACGGCGGTTACGGGAGAACCGTAAATGGTTTGACCTGAGCGACGCTGCTCAGTTCAGCCACGTCGTCAGCCACGACCACACCCGCTCCGCTGCGGGGAGAACCGGCAGGTCCGGTGGCTGCTGCGCCAGCAGCGTGGCGCGCAGCGATTCGGTCCACGTGTGCTGCTCCGCCTTACAGGCCCAGCGAGGCGGCGGCGCAATCGGCGTGCCGATCTGCACCCGCAGCGTCGCGCCGCGCCACAGGGGACGGCTGCCCGCCAGCGAGACCGGCAGCACCCGGCGCCCGCTGTGCTGCGCCAGATACGCTACGCCCCGGCGCAACTCGCCGATCTCGCGGGTGGGGCCGTCCATGTGGTCCCAGCCTTCAGGGAAGATACCGAGGCGGTCGCCGCGCGCCAGCACGCCCAGCCCCGCCTCCAGCGCCTCCCGGTTCAGCGCGCTGGTGGTGGAGACCGGCTCAAAGGCGCCAGTCAGCCACAGAATCAGCCGCCGCCACCACATCCGCTGCGCGTTCTCCGAGCCGAGGAACACGATGCGTGGCTGGTTCGGCATGGCGTACAGCAGCAGGAAGCCATCGATCCAGTTGCGGTGCGGCCCGCCGGCTACCAGCAGCGGCTCCCCGCGCGGCACATGCTCGCGGCCGCTGACCTCGATGCGGAAGCGGAACAGGTGGCGTGCGATCAGCCGGATGCCGGTCATGGCGAGCCACGTCTGAACCGCGCGGATGGCGCAAACGATGCACGATGGAAACATCACGATTCCTGAGCGCGAGTGGGTTGACCCGGGCAGCCCCTACCCGGATGATGCCCCTACATACGCAAACGGGCCCCCGTAGTCGGTACGGGAGTTTCGGCGTGACGGTCGCCACAGTGAGCGAGCACAACCGGTATGGATGAACAAACGCTGAGCGCCGCGCTGACGCGCATCGATGCGGACGTGGCCGCGTGGATGGCTGCGCGCGCCACCCCCGGCCTCGCGCTGGCGGTGACGGACCGGGCGGGGCTGCTTGCGGAGCGCAGCTACGGCGTGGCCGATCTGGCGGCGGGCGCGCCGGTGACGCCGCAGACGTGGTTCCAGCACGGCTCCATCGGCAAATCGTTCAGCGCCATCGTCACCCTGCAACTGGTGGACGAGGGCGTGCTCGATCTGCACGCGCCGGTGACGGCGTACCTGCCGTGGTTCGCGGTGGGTGGCGGCCACGCGCCGATCACGCTGCATCACCTGCTGACGCACACCTCCGGGTTGCCCGCCGGGAGTGACCTCTCCCCGGATCAGCGCTACGAGAACTGGGCGCTGCGTGAAGTTCCCGCCGCGCCGCCGGGGAGCCGGATGCGTTACTCCAACGTCGGGTACCGCGTGCTGGGGCAGGCGCTGGAGCGCGTGACCGGGCAGACCTACCGCGAACTGGTGACGCAGCGCATCCTGCAGCCGCTGGGCATGCGCGACACCAGCGCCGTCATCGACAACAGCACGCGCGGGCGGCAGGCCATCCCCTACCTCGAGTATTACGGCGACCGGCCGTGGCGCCCGGCCCACGGCTTCGCGCCGGCGCCGTGGTTCGAGACGAATACGGCGGATGGCTCCCTCGTCGGGACGGCGGCGGATCTCGCGACGTATCTGCGGATGCTGCTGAACGGCGGGGTGGGGCCGGATGGGCGCATCCTCTCGCCAGAGGGGTATGCGCTGCTCACCGCGCCGCACGCCGAGGCGAGCTGGGCGACCTACGGTTACGGCCTGTTCGTGGGCGAGGCGAACGGGCGGGCGCGCATTGGGCACAACGGCGGCATGGTCGGGTTCATGGCCGCGATGCGCGGCGACGTGGCGACCGGGTTGGGCGTGGTGCTGTTCACCAACTGCGCGCAGGGCGTAGGCAGTTTGGCGCAGGAGTTGCTGGCGACGCTGGTGGCGGCGCAGGAGGGCACGCCGTTGCTGCCTCCGGTCCCACCGCCGCCCGTCGATCTCTCGGTCTACGCCGGAACCTACGGCGCCGGCGATGACGTGGTGACCGCAACGGTGGAGGATGGCGCTCTGACGCTGCAGTGGGGCGCGGCGCGCCTGCCACTGGAGCTATTCGACATCCCGCCGGCGCCGGACTGGTTTCTGGCGACGGCGCCCGGCTACGACCTCGTCCCCTTCCAGTTCCAGCGCGGTGAGGATGGCGTCATTACCGGCCTGTCGCACGGCGCTCACTGGTTCCCGGCGCCGGGCCATGACGACCCGGCGGCGGACGAGACGCCGCCGGAATGGGCGGCGTACCCCGGCCACTACCGCGCCCACAACCCGTGGACGCCCGGCTTCCGGGTGGTGCTGCGGCAGGGCGCCCTGCGCCTGATCCACCCGTGGGGCGAGGAGGCCGTGCTGGTCCCCGATGGCAGCGGCGCCTTCGTGGCGGACAACGAGCCGGAGGGGCCGGAGCGCTTCATCTTCGACACGATTGTGGACGGGCAGGCGTTGCGCGCCGGCAGCCCCGGCAGCGAGATGTACTACCGGTTCTTCACGGAGTAGCGACCCCGTGTTTCGAACGCTACCTCTCGTGTCTCGAGCGAAGTCGAGAGACCTCGTGCGCATATGCGCCGAAACGAGGTCTCTCACGCTTGGCGCCAGTTGGGCCCGGAATGCCCGAACCCTTGGTGAAGCCCTCACCCCCAGCCCCTCTCCGGATGCGCGGGAGAGGGGAGCCAATTTGCGACACCGGAGTGGAAATGTGGCGCAACCATGCCGCATCTGGCGTGACGAGAGGGACGAAAAGCCCCTCTCCCACGCATCGGGAGAGGGGTTGGGGTGAGGGCACTCTGGCGCTACAACGGCGCCACTACGCCAATGCACACCAAGCGTTCTCGACGTCGCTCGAGTCACGAAGGATGTAGGGGAAAGGTCCAGCGATACCGATGCCAGACCCAGCCAGCGCCTCCGCGCCACCGGATGATGCGCCACCGCCGGAGCCCGTCACCTTCACGGCGGCGGGCGTGCGCGCCGGGCTGGCCGGGTCGCTCGCGGCCAGCGTCGGCATTGTTGGCTATGGGATGGTGTTCGGCGCGCTGGCGCGGAACGTGGGGCTGACGGTCGGCGAGTCGCTGCTGATGAGTGGCGTGGTCTTCACCGGGGCCGGGCAGTTCGTCGCCACCGACCTGTGGGCCATCCCGCCGCCGATGCTCACCATCTGGCTCACCACCGCGCTGGTCAGTTTGCGCCTGCTGGTGCTGGGGGCCACCCTGCGCCCGTGGCTCGGCTCGCTGCCGCCGCTGCAGGCGTACGGCACGCTGGCGGTGCTGATCGATCAGAGTTGGGCGGTCGGCATGATGGAGTACCGGGCGGGGCGGCGCGACGCTGGGTTCCTGTTCGGCAACGGCGTCGCGATTCTGATCGCGTGGATCATCGGCACCGCAGCGGGCTTCCTGTTGGGGAATCTGGCCGCCAACGCCGCCGCCTTCAGCCTCGATTTCGCCGCCACCGCCATCTTCGTAGCGCTGATTGCCGGGTTGTGGCAGGGGCGCGCTGAGATCCTGCCGTGGGTAGTGGCCGCGCTGGTCGCCATTGCGGTGCACGCGCTGGTGGCCGGGCCGTGGTACGTCATCCTCGGGGCGGCGGCCGGAGTGCTGGCCGCGCAACTGGCCGGGTGGCAGGCCGGGAGGCGCGCTGGTGCGCAGTGAGGCGATCATCACCATCGCCGGGATGGCGGTGGTGATGCTGCTGGTGCGCTGGAGCGGCTTCTGGCTGGTGGGCCGCCTGCAGCCCTCGCCCCGTGTGACGCAGATCATCGAGCAGTTGGGCGGGGTGACGCTGGTGGCGCTGACTGCGCCCGCCGTGGTCGCTGCCGGGCCGCCGGGGGTGATCGCGGCGGTGGTGGTGGCGCTGGTGGCCCGGCGCTTCGGCAACCTGCTGGTGGCGCTGCTGGCCGGGATGCTTGTGATCGGGGTGCTACGGCGCGTGCTGGGGTAATGGCCTGCGCACAAACCGAGGCGGGAGCCAGTTGGCCCCCGCCCCGGCGCGGTTGTTGGAGTGGCGAATCGGTGTCAGATGGCGCCCAGCGCCGTCCCCTTGCCCGGCTGCGGCGCCGCTTCTTGCGCCGGGCGGCGGCACCACGCGATGAGGGCGGTGAGCACCCCGATCAGCAGCGGCATGACCGCCATGGCGCCGCCACCGACGGCCAGCGTGGTCCCGGCCGCGCCGAGCATGATGATCGTCAGGCCGAGCGCCGCCAGCGAGGTCAGCTCCGGGCGGATCTTCAGGGCCAGCGGCAGGACCAGGCCCAGCGCGCCCAGCATCTCGCAGACACCAATGAAGCGGATGAACTCGGCCGGGAGCGGGAACTGCGCGGCCAGCATCTCCGCTGGCGCGGTCAGCTTCATGAAGCCCACGAACAGAAAGAACGCCGCCAGCAGACCCTGCACGATCCACAGCGCAATCGAAGCCTTGCGAGACATCATCCAACTCCTTCGTCAACGTGCCGAGACCAATTGCCTACGGGGTTGGCGATCCGTGTCGACCCGGTTCGCGCGACCCGCCTCAGGGGCGGTTTCACTCAGTAGTCGTCTGGCGGAGAGGCAAATCGACAGGCGGTTTGTGGGCAGTTGAGAAGCACCGTTGGTGAGACTACGCGGACCGGCCCGAAGCCGTTTGCTCCGGGCCGGTGACAATGCGTCGCGGTTGCTTCGTAGCGATCAGCGCGGGCGGGCGCAGAACGTCTCGCCGGTGGCGCAGGAACAGCCAGTCCCGGTGCTGCGGGCGCAGAAGTAGCCGAGCCCCTGCCCCTGATCGCAGGCCGCGTCATCCGAGCACTGGCCGCACTCGATGCTGGAGATGCGGCTGCCGCAGCGCGTCGTGCCATCGACGGCCTTCAGGCAGCAGCCGCCTGCGCCACAGGTCGATTGGCTGTATTTGCAGATATCGCCGTCATGGGAACACGACGAGCAACTGCCGTAAACGCAGTTCTCCCGGCTGCATTGCGCATCGAATGTACAGGCTTCCCCGGGTTGCCGAGCTAGGCAACCGGAACTTGCGTTGTATTGAAGGGAGCAGCAATCGCTGGCCCTGGTGCTTGGTTCACCATTCCTCAAGCAGCAACTGCAGGACGGCGTACGAGTCTGAAACGGTGTGCACGGCGCCAGACACGCGCCCCCGCACACCTCTGGCAATGCCGCTGGGCACACGCACTGCCCCGTTGCGTTGCAGGTCTGGCGGAAGATATCGCAGTCGGCGTTATCGCAACATTGATCCGCCGGGATGCAGGCGCCGTCGCAGGGCTTCTGGCCAGCGGGGCAGCCGTTGACGCCCGGCGGCGGCGAGGACGTGGGGCATGGCCCGGGCGTATCGCCGTGCTGCAGGTGCTGCTTGCTGGCCTTCTTGCTCACCTTCAGCGTCTGCCCCTGATGGCAGATGGTGACCTTCTTCGGCTTCTTCTTCTTGGCGTCGAGAGCCGCCGGCGCGCCGGCCAGCCCGGCGCCCAGCAGCGACGCGCCAACGAGGCGGAGCGCCGCCCGGCGAGATGGCGACGCCGCAACCGCCCGCAGCAGGTGTTCGAGTTGGGTATGTTCCACGGTGCTTCCATCGCTACGAGCGTTCACGGCGCCGCCGGGGCTCGCCCACAACCGTGGCGCAACGCAGGTTCAGAGGCACGGGCGGCCTCTTCCATGATGAGGAAGCTGAAGGCGTGGGGAAATAACGATTATTGAGTACAGCGACGGCTTGACGCGGCGAAATGTGTTGCCTGCGTTACACTCTGCACTCCTGATTGCCCAGCCATTGATCCACGGTGACGCCGCCATGACGCATCACCCTTCGCGCAGTGACACCTCCGGCGCCTCGCGTTCTCGCACGCCGCTGGTAGGGCGCGCGGTGGAGCAGGCGCGGGCGCGGCAGTGGCTGCTCTCTCCGGAGCACGCCGTGCCCCTCCTCACGCTGACCGGACCCGGCGGCGTCGGCAAGACGCGGCTGGCGCAGGCGATCGCAGCGGAGGTGGCCCCGCACTTCGCGGATGGCGTCGTCTTCATCGATCTCGCGCAGGTCGCCGAACCCACCCTGCTCCCCGCTACCGTCGCGGCGGCGCTGGGCATCACCGCCGGCGAGGGGCAACTGGGCGAGGCCATCGTGGCGCACCTGCGCGGCCGCCAGATGCTGCTGGCGCTGGACAACTGCGAGCATCTGGCCGGGCCCAGCGGGCAGGTGGCGGCTGGTGTGCTGGCGGCCTGCCCCGCCGTGCAGGTGCTGGCCACCAGCCGCGTGCCGCTACGGGTGCGCGGGGAGCAGGTGCTGCCTGTGCCGCCGCTCGCGGTGACAATGG
>JASGGF010000035.1:0-21041 GCA_047605145.1 Thermomicrobiales bacterium
GCGCGGCAGCAGCGGCCATCGCAGATCTGGGCATCGGGGCAGCAGGTATCGCCCAGGCAGGTTTCGCCGGCGGCGCAGCACGTCGCCGGACAGGCGCGCGCCGTGGGGCAGCAGCCTGCCTCCGGCACGCAGCGCAACCCGGTGGCGCAGCATTCCGCGTTGCAGGAGCGGTCTGGCGGGCAGCACTGCCCCGCCAGGCAGTGATCGGTGCTGGCGCAGCAGGCGCCGTTGCAGAGCGGGCCCGGACAGGCGCAGGCGCCGAACAAGCAGGCCAGATTGCCGCTGCACACACCGCAGTTACTGTTGATGCCGCAGCCATCCGAGCCGCAGGAGCGCCCGCTGCAATCGGGCACGCAGCCAGCTGGCGGCTTTTGCGGCTTCTTGTTCTTCTTGCTGGACTTTTTCTTCTTCTTCTTTTTCTTCTTGCGCCGGGCCAGGGTTTCCGGATGCGTCAGCGCCGGGCCTAGCCCGGCCACCCCCGCCAGCAGGCCGCCCAGTCCGCGCCGGGGCAGGGACGCGCCAAGGGCGCGCGCCAGCCGGTCGAACTGCCCGTCATCCACGGCACGGCATTCCGGCTGGCATCCCCGCGCGCACATCGATCATCACTGGTGAAGCGTCGCGACATCATGCCAGAGGTGATGGGTGGGCGCAACGGGGGCTTGGGGGATGCCGCCTCGCCGCAGGTCACAAAATCTTGCGGCCGGGCGCCCTGGCGGCGGCGGCCGGTGAACTGCGCGCGGTACCGCTCTACGCCCGGCGAGGCGCAGGCCCGGCTACAACACGATCTGGGTCCCGCGCGGCGACGGCACGCACGGTTTGGCGGAGAACTCAATCAAGACGGCCTCGCTTCCTGCCGGAACGATGTTGCCGGGCGCGTTTTGGCCGGGTTGCTCGCTGGTTGGGCTGAGAGCGCCGTGAACGGCGCCTCGTGGTCTGGGCCGATTGCGCCCCGGCGTCGTGGGATCGCCTGGGCGACTTGGGTATCAGCGCGGTGAGCGCGGCCCTGCCGGATCTGCGCTCCGGGGAACAGCAGCCGCTCTCGCAGCAGAAGGAGCCTGGGGGGCAGGAGTACCCCTTGCCGGGGCAGCAGGTAGAGCCGCTGATGGCGCACCATTCGTTGTCCGAGCAGCAGTACCAGCCAGCCTCGCACCAACCGCCACCGGCGCAGCAGGCTCCGCCGTTAGCTGCACATAACCCATCCGGACAGCAGAATGTGCTGGGGCCGCAGGAGCCTCCACCGTCGCAGCAGCTGCCGCCATCGGGCGCGCACCCGCCGCCGTCCGGGCAGCAGAACGTGCCGGGCTCGCACGAGTAGTCCTCGCCAGGGCAGCAAGTGTTTCCGACCTGGGTGCATGACTCATCGGCGCAGCACTGGGGATACGCTGGATCGGAGCAGCACCCGCCTTCGGGGAAGTCCGGAGTCGCGCCACAGCAGGTCTCGCGTGGTCCGCACAGGGTGTCGGGCGACCCGCAGAAATCCTGGCAATGCCCATCGAAACAGTTCAGCCCCGGGCAGCAATAGGGTGGGGAGCCGGGAGTACACGTCTCGTCGTCACTGCGGCAGGTGCACACGCCGCCGAAACAGTCGATGTCATCGCAGCAGGGTTGCCCAGGTCCGCACGCTGCGTTGTGTGCACGGCAGTCGGTGCAGACATTGTTGGTGCAGGTCAAGTCACCGCAGCATTCCTCGGTGCGCCACTCGCCGCACGCCTGCCCTACGCCGAAGCAGCGTTCGCACTGGTTGACTTCGTTGCAGCGGTAGCCCTCGCAGCAGGCAAGGCCGTGGCCATTGCCCGGGCCGCAGGCCTGCCCTTGGTTGCGGCACCCCCGGCAGTGCCCACTGGTGTCACAGGTCAGGCCCGCGCAGCAGGGTGTTTGTAGCGAACTGTCGCAGAGCCACTCGCTCCGGATACAGGTGTCTGGTGGCGGCGTCGTCGGCGTTGGCGAGTTCTTGCCCTTCTTTTTGGACTTCTTCGATTTCTTCGATTTCTTCTTCTTGGCGGCGGTGTCTTCCCGCAGGGCCAGCGGTAGAGCGGATGCGCCGAGCGCGGTGGCGAGGTGGGCCAGATTGCGCCGGTCGAGCTGCTGCGCCAGACGGCGCGCGAGGGCATCAAACGTCGATTCGATCATGCCAATGTCCTCATGGTGACCTACGGGGCCGCGCGTTAGGAATCCTGGTCTTCCTCACCCTGCGCGGAGGCTGCCCGGCGCGCCGGGCAGCCTCGGGTGGGTTCAGGTCAGGTCGTCGCGCTTGCGGGAGGGCTCGCGGGGCGGCGTAGCCGCCGCGCGGGCGGGCGATCGCTTGCCGCCGCGTGGCGCAGCGTTCGTACGCCGCGAGGCGCCCTTGCGGCTGGCGCGGTTGGAGGCGCCAGCACGATTGCGCTTGTGGCGCGCCTTGCCACGTGTGCCCTTCTTGTCCCGCCTGGAGCTATTGCCCTTCTTGCGGTCATGACGGTTCTTCTGCCCGTCCTTGCGCGCCTGCTGGCTGCCTCCGGCCCGCCCGGCGGTTGGGGTGAAGAGCCGCACGCCAGCATAGGAGATCTGGATCAGGTTGCCGTCGGCATCGATCAGCAGGCTCTTGCTGTAGGTGATCTCGTTGTTGTCGAGCGTTGTCAGTTGGTTCCCGGTGCTGGTGAGGACCAGAATCTCCCGGACGTCGTTCGATCCGATGTAGATGTTGTCTTTGGCATCCAGCGCTAGCCCTTCGGGAGCGTCGCCAGCCGGGTGCGTACGCAGTAGCGAGCCAACGGGGGAGAAGACCTGCACGGCGTTGTTCTGGTAATCCAGCGCGTGCACGTTTCCGGCGCTGGAAACGGCCACCTCCCACGGGTCAAAGCCGGCCGGGCCGGGCCAGCCGCCGGCGTAAGATCCGCCGGAAAAGGTCTCGATGCGGTTGGAAACATCGTCGGCCACGACCAGCGTGCCGCCGGTCCTGACGGCCAACCCGGCCGGTCCCACGAGCGCCCCGTGGGTAATGGTTGACTGGTGGTCGCCGTCTGTGTCGAACACCTGAATCCGGGAATTGTCGTAATCCGAGACGTACACCTTGTCGTCATGGACCGCGATCCCGGCGGGGTAAGCGAACTCGCCGGCGCCCGTGCCGTATCCGCCCCAAGCCGTGAGCGGCGCGCCGCTTGGCGCCAGCTTGTGGACGAGGCACGTCGTCGCATCGGTGATGTAGTAGTTCTTGTCCGCATCTTGCGCGGCGGCGATGGGGGTAATAAACACTCCGGCGGGCGGCAGCGGGTTGAATCGGCGCGGGTTGGTCAGGTCGCCATCGAGCTGGAGGATGCGGCTGTTGCCGTTGTCCGCGATCAGCACTTCGCCTGTGCTGTTCACGGCTACTCCACACGGCCAGCTGAGGTTGTCCAGCCCGGGGCCTTCGGTTCCAAACTCCCCGTCGTAGACCAGCGTATTGCCCGCCCACGTAAACCGCTGGAGGCGGGTGGCGTTGTTGTCCGTGACGTACAGCGTGCCATCGGGCGTGACGGCCAGCCCGGAAATGATGAGGAACTTGCCAGCGCCGTCGCTGTACTCCGTGTCATGGCTGGTGATAACGGCGCAGTGATCCTCCGTATCCAGCACACGGATACCCTGAAAGAACTCGGTCTCTTCCTGATAGCCGACCATCACGTAGAGCCAGCCATCGCTGTCGATGGTGGCGCGGTTCCCACCGCTGCCGCTGCCATAGTTCCGCTGCAGCTGCGGAACGTTCCACGCTCCGGCGAAGGTGAATTCGCTGAGGACAACGCTCCAGTCCCACGCGAGGACTTGCGGCGTGCCGCCAGTCCAGGGAATGCTGGTGACAAAGACCCGGCCATCGTCGCGGATGGCGATGCCATCCACGCGGCCCAGTTGCCCGCTGTTTGGCTGCAACCTGGCGACGAACTCGCCTTCGTCATCCAGCACCTGCACCCGCCACGGCGGCTGGGGCTCATCACTGTTGGAGTCCGCCACGTACATCCAGCCGTCGGTGTCTACCGCCAGTACTTCGGGGTAGTTGAACTCACCCTCGCCCGTCCCTGCGGAGCCATAGCTGGCCAAATACACGCCATCGCTGCTGAACGAGATGATCCGCGCCCCGTCGAGGACATACACCTCGTCATCTGGCCCGGTGGCGACGGCGAGGGGGTTCGCCAGCACGCCCGGCGTGTTTTCCGCCATCACGCCCAGCATCTGCTGGAACGCGAAGTTCGGGACACCCGGCCGGCCTGTGGTAGTGCTGGTGGGGGTGGGGGATGCCGTGGTAGGCGCCGTGGTGGTGGCTTGCCCTTTCTTCTTGGTGCTCTTTTTCTTTTTCTTCTTCTTTTTCTTCTTCGCGTCGGCGCCATCGAGCAGGCTGAGGGCACTGCCCGCGGCCAGCGCGCCCGCCGCGAGGCCGCCGAGGGCGCGCCGATCAACGGGCTGGCGCAGGCGCTGGATGAGGCGGTCGTAGGTCGGGTCTGGCGTGAGGGCGTCGTGCGTGGGCATGGGGTCCTCCAGTGTGGAGGCCACCCGGTGCTCCGGGTGACCTCCAGATGTGCTCAGCTCAAGCCGTTGCACTTGCGGTTGGGTTTGTCAGGCAGCCAATCGTGGGCGCCACCCCGCCGCCGCGCCGCCGCTGTCGGCAGCGCCGCCACCGGGGTGCTGGCGCGCTGTGCTCTGCTTCCGCTCCTTGCGGCCCTTGCCCGCGCTGCGGTTGCGGGCGCGCTTGCCCCGCTTTCCGCCTTTGTGGTCCTTGCGCTTCTTCCGGCGCTTCGCCTTCTTCCTCGCGTTGGCGTCATCGTTTGGTCGCTGGCGGCCGGTGGACGGGGTAAAGCGCCGCACACCGTCACGGGAGATCTGAAGCAGGTTGCCGTCGGCGTCGATCAGCAGGCCGTTGCTGGTGGATACTTCGTTGGCATCGAGCGTCGTCAACAGTTGCCCGGTGCTGGAGAGAACGCGAATCTCCTCAGTCACATCCGACCCGACGTAGATCGTGTCGGCGGCGCCCAACGCCAGTCCCTTGGGGCGTATGCTGGCCGGATAGGTATCCAGCAGCTCGCCATCAGTGCTGAACACCTGCACGGTGTAATTCATGTAATCCACGACGTGCACGCGGTTCGTACTGGAAACGGCCACGTCCATTGGGGCGCTGCTGGCGGAGCAGAGCCAGCCGGTGGCATGGGCGCCGTTGACGAAGGTTTCGATGCGGTTGGTGGTCCTGTCCGCTACGTACAGCACGCCGCTGGTATCGAAGGCCAGCGCGCCCGGGTTGACCAGTGACTCATGCGTAATGGTCGATTGATGGGCGCCGCTTGTGTTGAAGACCTGGATGCAGGCATTGGCATAGTCCGAAACGTAAACCATGCCTCCGAAGACAGCGACCCCGCTGGGAGTGTCGAACTTGCCGGGACCGGCGCCATACCCACCCCAGGCCGTGCTCGGCGCGCCATTCGGCTCCAGCTTGTGGACAAGGCACGAGGCCGGATCGGTGATGTAGACACGCTTGCTGGCATCCTGGGCGGCGGCGTTGGGGAAGATAAACACCCCGGCGTGGGGCAGCGGGTTGAGGCGGCGGGGATTGGTCAGGTCGCCATCAAGCTGGATGATGCGGCTGTTGCCGGTGTCGGTGGTCACCACATCGCCCGTGTTGGTTACCGCTACCCCGATGGGATAGCGCAGGTTTTCCAAACCCTTCCCGTCGGTCCCGTACTGCCGGTCATAGACCAACGCGCCGCCCGACCACACAAACCGCTGGATGCGGTAGTTGTAGCCTTCCGAGACGTAAATCGTGCCGTCGGCAGCGGCCGCGATGCCGGTGACCATGCCGAACGCGCCGTCAGCGCCCCCTTGCTCGGGGAGATAGGTGGTGATGGTGGCGCATTCGTTTTCCGTGTCCAGCACGCGGATGCCGACGCGGTGCCGGGACAGATCCCAAGTATGGATCATGACATAGAGCCAGCCATCGCTGTCGATGGTGGCGCGGTTGCCGCCATACCCGCTGCTGTAGGAGTAGGGGAGATCCGGGGCGTCCCATGCTCCGGCGAATGTGAACTCGCTTGTGTCGGAATCCCAGTCCCAGGCAAGGATCTGCGGCATGGTGGGCCCGGAACCGGAAGATGGGGGGATGTTGGTGGCAAACACCCGGTTGTCGCTGCGAATGGCAATGCCATCGACACGGCTCAGGCGCCCGCTCCCCGGCTGGAGAAATGTGACGAACTCCCCTTCGTCATCCAGGACCTGCAAGCGATTTCCGTCGGAACCGTCGCCGTGGTGATCCGTCACATACATCCAGCCGTCGGCGTCGACCGCCAGCACTTCAGGCTGGTGAAGCTCGCCATTGCCGGCGCCTTTGGCGCCATAGTTGGCCAGGTAATCGCCCTCACTGTTGAACTTGATGATCCGAGAGGTGTCCAGCACGTAGACCGCGCCGTCCGGGTCAGTGGCGATCGACAGCGGGAAGACCAGCGTGTCTGGCGTATCGATCGCCAATGTGCCCAGCATCCGCTGGAACGTGAAGTTCTCACCCGGCCCGGCGGTGGTGGTGCTGGTGGGCGTGGGGGCCGCCGTGGTGGGGGCGACAGTGGTGGGCTGCGTCTTCTTCTTGCTCTTCTTCTTCTTCTTCTTCTTCTTTTTCTTCGCGTTCGCATCAGCCAGCAAGCTGAGCGTGGTCAGCCCGCCCAGCGCGCCCGCCGCGAGGCCGCCGAGGGCGCGGCGGGGCAGCGGCTGGCGCAGGCGCTGGATGAGGCGGTCGTAGGTGGGGTCCGGCGTGAGGGCGTCGGGCGTGGGCATGGGGTCCTCCGGCGAGCGAATATCCGGGAGTGGTTGCGGTTGCGAGGGGTGTGGCGCCGTTCCGTGGCTCAGCGTTTCTTCTTCTTCTTCTTCTTCGCCTTCTTGATGGTCACCGTGACCGGGTCGGAGACGGGGCCATCGCCGGCGCGGGCCACGAAGGTGGCGACGCCCTTCTTCGGGGCCCGCCAGGGGTTGGGGGCCGGCACGCCGGCCTCCCACGGGCAGGTGGCCGCCAGGCAGTAGCGGAGATCCGCCACGCCGCTGGGCGAGCTCACCACGAGCCGCAAAGCCGAGCCGCCCTTGACCTTCTGGCCGTTGACTGGCTGGGAGAAGACCGGGGCCACAGCGGGTGGCGCGACGGTCGGCCCACCATCATCCGGGCCAGGGCCGTTGGGGTCCTCGCGGAAGAGCCTGATCGACGCGCCGGTCCACTTCCAGGTCGGGTCACCGGCGAACACGTGGAAGTAGTTGATGCCCATATCCAGATCGTCCACGGTGACGGTGGTGGTCCAGGGCGCCTCATCCAGTGTCAGGAAGTCTTCCCACTGCTGGGCAGCGGCGTTCCAGCGCGAGAACTCGACCGTGCGGATGCCGATGGTGTCCGTGGGGTTCACGGTGAGCGTGACGACGCCGCTGGAGACGGTGGTGATGCTGTCGTTGCCGCCGGGGGAAACCCAGTTCACCACCGGATCGGCGCCGTCGTCATCCGGGCCGTTGCCGCCGCCGATCAGAAAGCGGCTGTTGGCGGTGTTCCAGTGGCTGGCCAGGTAGTTCCCGGCGGGTGGGTTCGTGTGGAAGTAGTCGTTCTTGCCGCAGTCGATCATCGTCGTGTCAAGCGACGCGTTGGGGCAGTCGTAGCGCATGGTGACGCCCGGGCCGTCGCTGTAGCACATTACGTCATACTCATCGATGCAGTGGAAGTAGCCGCTGGCGTTCGGCGCGCTGAGCTGGACGGCGCCAAGGGTGTGCAGCAACTCGTGGACGGCCACGGAGGGCTCGCTCCAGCAGTTGGAATAGACTGCGGCGATGCCGGGCGTGTAGTTGTGCCGGTTGGTCTGGGCCGCCCAGTCATCGTCTTCCAGCGAGCCATGACCGCACGCGCCAGCCATGCCGCTGTCCACAAAGGCCAGATAGTGGCGGTTGGTGTTGGTGAACCCCTTGGCCCGGATGGCGGCGAAGAGGGTGTCCACATCGCTGTTTTGCCCAGGCGCAATGGTGACCTCCTGCACGTCGATGGCGCACCCCGGCGTGGTCACGAAGCGCAGGCTGCGGCTGCCGCCGGTCTGGGCGGCGGCAGCGGCGAAGGTGTCGTTGGCGGCGGCCGCCCACGTGCGAAACGAGGTCTGGTACGCCGCGAAGTTGCTGGCCTGGTTGCTGGGGCGCACATACAGCACCTGCACCCGCGCGCCGCTGACGCCATCGCCTACGCACTCATAGGCCGGCAACCTGGCCGCGCGTGACGCAGCCACCGGCGCGGCGCGGCCGGTGGCGCGGACGCCAGGCGGCAGGGGATCGCCACCGTGGGTGCAGGTCTGGCTGAGCGGCAGGTACACCAGCCCGGCTTCTTCGCAGTTCGCTTGTCGCGCGGCGTCGGCGGCGATTCCGCCGCCGACGGTGGCGGGCTGGCTGCGCCGCTGCTTGCGCCGCTGCTCGCGCCGATCTTGCCGGGCCTGGCGCCGCTCGGCGCGGCGGCGCTCGCGCGCTTTGTGGCGGCGCGCCTTCGCGCCGCGGGCAGCGTGCACACCGCCAGAAGGCGCGGCTGTTTCGCCGGGCGCCGCTTGGCTGGCCGGGGGACCCGGCAAGGTCTCCAGCATGGACACTGGCGCGGCGACGCAGAGAGCCAGTAGCAGCAGCAGGCTGCGTATCCAGATTGCCGGCATGGCCTGAGGCCCTCCATGGCGCCAGAGCGCGGAACGATCGGTCCCCGGTGATGGCCGGAACGTGACTGTTTCCGCCGGAAGACTCATGTACCATCTTGACATTGCAGTAGCGCGAAGAACACGACGTTTTGCCACATCCTGCCCACACGATGCCCACATCTTTTCCGGGCCCATGGCATGGGGGCGAACAGGAAGCGATGGTGTGCGCATGACTCCTGGTGCAGGCGCCTCCCTGGCCGAGATGCTGAAGACGCTGCGCCGGCGCGCCGGGTGGACGCAGGCCGAGCTGGCCGCGCGCGCCGGGGTCAGCGAGCGCGGCGTCAGCAGCATTGAGCGCGGCCTCATCGCCCGGCCGCACGGCAGCACGCTCCAACTGCTGGCGGATGCCCTGCAGCTTTCCGGCGAACGGCGACGCCAGCTGTACCAGGCGGCCGGGCAGCAGGACCCCGCGGCGCTCGCCGCCCCGCTTGCTGCGCCACCCGCCTGGTCCAGCGCCTTGCTCACGCCGCTGATCGGGCGGGAGGCCGAGCTGGCCGCGATTCGCGAGCGGCTGGCGCGCCCGGCGGTTCGCCTGGTGACGCTGACCGGGGCGGGCGGCATCGGCAAAACCCGCCTGGCGCTGGAGGTAGCGGTGGCGGATGCCTGGCGCTACCGCGATGGCGTGCGCATCGTGGATCTGTCGGCGACACGGGCGGCGGCGCAGGTGGCGGGGACGATCGCCCAGCAGGTGCAGATTCCCGCTCACTTTGCGCAAGACCCGCTGGCGGGGCTGGTGGCGACCCTACAACCGCTGCAGAGCTTGCTGCTGCTGGATAACCTGGAGCAGGTGCTGGACGCCGCGCCAGACCTGCTGCGCCTGCTGGAACAGTGCCCCGGCCTGACCATGCTGGTGACCAGCCGGGCGCCGCTGCGGCTGCGGGCCGAGTATGTGATTCCCACGCCGCCACTGGCCCAGAGCGCCGCGGTGCATCTGTTTGTGGACCGCGCCACGGCCCACGGCCGGTTTTCCCTGACACCAGCGAACTCGGCGGATGTAGAAGCGATCTGCCGCAAGCTGGATGGCCTGCCGCTGGCCATCGAGCTTGCCGCCGCCCGGGTGGGGGTGGCGCCGCCCGCCGCCATTCTGGAACGCCTGCAGCAACCGCTCACCCTGCTCACCAGCCGCCAGCGGGACCGCCCCTCGCGTCACCGCTCCCTGCGCGATACGATCGACTGGACCTACGCGCTGCTGGCTCCCGCCGAGCAGCGCGCGCTGCGCCAGCTCGCGGTGTTCACCGGCGGCGCGGACCCGGAGCAGGCCGCTGCGGTCTGGGGGACCCGCGCGGACGATCTGGAGACGCTGGAACTGAGCGCGGCGCTGGCGCAGTGGGGGCTGCTGCGCTGGGACCAGACGCCGCCGCCACAAGGTCGCCTGCGCCTGCTGGAAACGATCCGCGAATACGCCCTGGAGCGGCTGCAGGAAGCAGGGGAGGAGGCCGCCGCCCGCCGCGCGCACGCGCTGGCCTTCCTCACCCTGGCGGAGGACACGGAGCGCGCGCTGCACGGGCCGGAGCAAACCTGGCACTACGCCCGGCTGGATGCCGAGCTGGAAAACCTCCGGGGGGCGCTGGGCTGGGCAGTGGCGGCGGCCAGCGCGCCAGCGCCCGCTTCGGTGGTGGCGGCAAGGGCCGGGCCACCGGCGGCGGATGTGGCGCTGCGGTTGGCCGCCGCGATGTGGCCCTACTGGGAAACGCGCGGGTTCTTTCGCGAGGGGCAGCGCTGGCTGGCGGAGGCGCTGGCCGCCGCGCCGGCGCCGGCCGATGCCACGCTGCGGAGCCGGGCGCAGTGGCGGCTGGGCGCGCTGTCCTACCGGCTGCGGGATCTGGCGGAGGCGCAGGCGGCGCTGCACACGGCCCTTCCACACTTGCGCGAGGCTGATATCCCCTACGATCTGGAGACCTGCCAGGCGTTTCTGGGGCTGGTGGCGCTGGTGCAGCGTGATTTCGTGACCGCGCGCGCGTTCCTCTCGGGCGCCCTGGCGGATGCCCAGCGGTTTGGCAACACGCGTGAGGAGGCTGGATCGCTCAGTAACCTGGGCGAACTGGCGCAGGCGATGGGGGATCTGGCGGACGCCACGGCCTACTACCGGGCCTCGTTGGAGGTAACGCAGCGGCTGGACGACGCGCAGGTGATTGCGCGGACGCTCACGAACCTGGCGGGTGTCGAGGCGGAGTGGGGACACTGGCCAGCGGCCTTTACCCAGCACCAGGCGGCGCTGGGCCAGTATGGCCAAGTGGGTGATTCTCGCGGCGTGGCGGCGTCGCTGGAGGGAATGGCCGGCGCGCTGGCGTTGTGTGGTCGCCCGGAGGACGCCGCCCGGCTCTTCGGCGCCAGCGCCGCGCTGCGGGAGCAGATCGGCTCGCCAGTGGCCGTGGTGGAGGAACCCGCGTACCACCGCGGGGTAGAGGCGGCCCGCGCTGGCCTGACGCCAGCGGCGTTTGCCGCGGAGTGGGCCGCCGGCCACGCGGAGGACCGGGCAGCGCTGGTGCGCGCGGCGCTGGCGTATCGGCTGTTGACGTAACTCCTGTGCGGAACGGGGGCGCTGCTTGCGGGCGCCGGGGCGTCCACGCCTGCGGCCACGGTTGCCAACGGCGGCGAGGCCGCCCAGCCCGTGCCGGTCCACCGGCTGGCGCAGGCGCTGGATGAGGCGGTCGTATTCCGGTTCCGGGTAGGTGGTCGGCTCAGTCTCTGGGAGGGACATCGGGCGGTTTCCTGCGGATGCTGCGCGCGGTGAGTGGACGGCGGCAGGGAGGCGCCCGGCTGGTGGCAACCTGGAAGTGGCGCGCCCCCAGAACGCGGTTCTCCCTGCGTCCCGCGAGCGTGACGGACGCGGCAGCGCGAAACCACGAAGAGCGCCCACGAAGTGACCCGCCAAGTTAGTCACTGAGGCGCTCACAGCGTTGGCGGAAGCGTTGCCAGAGGCACACGCAAGAGCCCACCTGGCGAACCAGACGGGCTCCTGCGTGATGACGCGTTGCTGCCAGGCGCCTGACTGAGCGTTAGTCCCGGCGCGTGCGGCGATGCGCGGCCCGCTCTCCGCGCCGTTGGCGCTCGGCCTTGCGGCGCTTGCCACTGTGCTTGCCTTTGCCTGGAGTGTCCTTGCCGCCGCCCTTGCTGGCGGCGCGGCCCGGCGCGGGCGTGAAGCGGCGGACACGGTCCGTGCGGTCGGTGACAAGCAGGTTGCCCGCTCCGTCGAACGCCAGGGCGCGCGGGCCGTCCAGCTCACCCGCACCCTGCCCGGATTGGCCGAAGGCAAAGAGCTCGCCGCCGTTGGCATCGAACACATGAATCCGGTCGTCATCATAGGAACTGACGAAGACGCGGCCCACGGCATCCGTCGCGATGCCACCCGCGCCGGGGACCGACCACGGTGTGAGGGGCTGCCGGTTCAGGTCGAATCGCAGGATCTGCTCATTGTTGCCGTCAGCGAGGTAGATCGCCGTGTCGGAAATGGCGATACCCTCGACATCGTAGTCAAACAGCCCGGCGGCAAATTCGGCGATGACCGCCCCGCTGCTGTCCAGCGCCAGAATGCTCTCGTTGTCCGAATTCGAGACGTAGGTGATGCCCTGACGAACGGCAAGCTCGTGTGGACCAACGGCAAGATCCCATGGCGAACCGGCAGGATTCCCGTTGGCGTTGAAGCGCTGAACCCGGTCGTTCAGCCAGTCTGCGACATAGATCGTGCCTGCCGCATCGACCGCGATGCCCTCTACAAAGTCGAACTTCCCGGGCGCCGTCCCCTGGCCTCCCCATGAGGTGACGACATTGCCGGAGCTGTTGAACTTGTGGACCAGTTCTGTCCCGCTGTCCGTCACGTAGATGGCGCCGGTGCTGTCAGCCGCAACGCCCTCGACATTCGCGAACACGCCTTCGCCGGGAGGCCCCCACTCGTTGAGCAGGGTGAACGCGCTGGAGAAGCGTTGCACCTTCCCTACATAGTCGTCGGCAATGTAGATATCGCCGCCGGCGCCAATGGCAACGGCCGCGTTGCCAGACGCCTGAAGACTGCCCGCGACGTCGTACGTGGACGTCCCGCTGTTCCAGACGAACTTCTGGGTTCTTCCGCCGTACTGGTCGGAGACGTAGAGGTTGTCCGCGCTATCGAACGCCAGCGCCGTGGGATTGTTCATCTCCCCAGCGCCGCCTCCCGGCGTATTGAGGGTCGCGTAGGTTGCAAAACCGGGCAGGGTGTACACCCAGACGGCGTTGGCATCCTGATCGGCAATCGCGATGTGACCATTGCTATCAATGGCAACACCAAGGGGATTCTGGAGCTCGCTGTTCGGGTTGTGCGCGGCCACGAACTGCCCGGTCTCGTCCCACTCGTACACCTGACCGAGCGAGGAGTCGCTGGCGTAGACGTGCCCATTCGCCGCCACCGCAAGCCCATGGACATCGGTCAGGACGTCTGGAGCGGGATTAGCCAGATTCCGGCTGAAATCGCCGTTGGCGTCCAGCACCTGAATCTGGACGACGTAGTCATCGTTCTGATCGTAGTGGCCGTTCGCGATGGAGATGGCGCCGGCAGCATCCAGCGCAATCGCGCTGGGAAACCCGACGTCATTGGCGCCATCACCGGGCGTGCCAAGATCCTTGATGGAGGTCCCAGCGGGCGCAAACTTCACGACACGCGATTTGAAATTGTCCGCGACGTACACATTTCCGGCGCTATCCGTCGCGATGCCCGCCGGATTCAGGAGGACCCCCGGCGTTCGTGCCGCCGCGCGCCCGATCTCGCGATCGAAGACATAGTTGGTGGGCGGCACGGTGTTTGGCGCCGGCGTCGTGGTCCCCTGCTTACGGTGCTTCCGCCGCTTCTGCTTCTTCTTCCGCTTCTTGCGCTTTTTCTTATCTGCTGCGTCCGCCATGTCAGCGAGCGAGGGCAGCGCCACCACGACGCCCAGCCCGCCGACGGTCAGGCGGGCGAGATCGCGCCGGTCAAGATGCTGGCTGAGACGCTGGATGAGGCCGTCGTCCTGGTCCGGGATGCTCATGGTGGGACTCCTCATGCGCGATTGGCACAGGATTCGAGTATGAGAATGCGCCATCCCGTCTGGATATAGGGAATTTTCCTCATTTCACCGGTGATCCCGCTGGCCGTGTAGCGGAACGTACGGAGCGCCGGGCGTTGCCTCCACCTGGGTGCGGCCCACAAAAATGGACGCATCCCGTGTCAAATTGGCCTGCGCTATGTACCATGCTCTGAACTCACCCCGGCTCTTGCGTTGTGTCGCTGGCTCGCCCGCCTATGCCACCGCCTCCCGAACGTGCTCTGGCTGAATTGCTCCTCACCCTGCGTGTCCAGGCTGGCCTCACGCAGGAGCGCCTCGCCGAGCGTTCCGGCGTCAGCGCCCGCGCCATCAGCGATATCGAGCGCGGCCGCTCCCCGCACCCTTTTGCGGGCACCCTGGATGCGCTGTCCCGGGCCCTGGAGCTGGCCCCGGGCCAACGCCAACGCCTGTACGCCGCTGCGCAGCGTCCACTGCCGCAACCTTCCGGCTCCCGCCCGGATCCACACCCGGCGCTGCCGCCGCTCATTGGGCGCGCGGCGGAACTCGCCGCCATCCACGATTTGCTCACGCTGCCAACACCGCCCATCGTCACGCTCTGCGGCCCCGGCGGCATCGGCAAAACCCGCCTGGCCCGGGAAATCGCCGCGCAGGAAGCCTGGCGCTACCGGCACGGCGCCCATGTCGTGGACCTGGCCGCTATCCGGGACCCCGACCTCGTGCCCGCCGCCATCGCCCAGCAGTTGCATCACGCCGAGATGGCCGGAGCCGCCGCCTCGGACAGTGCGGCGCTCTTGCCGCCGCTGGATGCGCTCATCGCCTGGCTGCAGCCGCAACAGCTGCTGCTGGTGCTGGATAACCTGGAGCAGGTGCTGGACGCCGCGCCCAGCCTGGCCCGGTTGGCCGCCGCCTGCCCGCAGGTCGTGCTGCTGGTCACCAGCCGCTCGCCGCTGCGGGTGTACGCCGAGTACGTCGTGACCGTGCCGCCCTTGCCCCTGCCGAAAACCGGCCCACCGCCCACCGCCGATGCCGCGCGCTGGCGCGCCCTCCAGCAGAACGAGGCCGTGCGTCTCTTCGTGGAGCGCGCGGAGGCGCACGGCCCATTCCGCCTGGATGCCGGGAACGCCGCCGCTGTTGTCGAGATCTGCCGCCGGCTGGATGGCCTGCCGCTGGGCATTGAGCTGGCCGCCGCGCGCACCTCCCTCCTCTCGCCAGCGGCCATTCTGGCCCGGCTGAACCACGCGCTGGCGTTGCTCACCGGCGGCATGCGGGATCTGCCCGCGCGGCACCAGACTCTGGAAAACGCCATCGCCTGGAGCTACGACCTGCTCGATCCCGCCGATCAGCGCTGCTTGCGCCGGCTGGCCGTGTTTGCGGGCGGCGCCCCGGTTGAACTGGCGGCCCGGAGCGATGATCCGGCAGCGGACGATATCCACGGGCTGGACCGCATCGCGGCGCTGGCGCACGCCAGTCTCGTGAGCATCGAGTTCACGGCCGATGGCCAGCGGCGCGTGCGCCTGCTGGAAACGATCCGGGAGTTTGCGCTGGCGCGCCTGCGCGATGCGGGGGAGGAGGCCGCTGCCCGGCGCGCTCACGCGCTCGCCTGCTTGGCGCTGGCCGAACAGACCGAACCCGCGCTGCTGGGCGCCGAGCAGGCGCGGTATTTTGCCTTGCTGGATCTGGAGCAGGAGAACATCCGGGCGGCGCTGGAGTGGGCGATCACCACTGCGCGCGCCCCGGCCCGGGATGCGGCCGCAGCGGAGCCCGAACTGCCAGCCGCCGGGATCGCCCTGCGCCTGGCCAGCGCCATGTGGTGGTACTGGGAGACCCGGGGCCTCTATATGGAAGGGCAGCAGTGGCTGGAGGGCGCCCTGGCCCACGGCCCGCCGGGCGCCGCCGAGCGCCGCCGGGCGCTATGGCGCCTGGGAGCGCTGGCCTACCGCCGGCGTGATCTGGCGCGGGCCCGCTCGGCGCTGCACGAGGCGCTGCCGCTCCTGCGCGAGGCCGGCGATACCGAGGGCGCCGCCTGGTGTCAGGCGTTCCTGGGGCTGGTGGCGCTGGTAGACAAGGAAACGGTGGCCGCACGCGCCTGGCACGAAGGCGCGCTGCGCGATGCCCGGCGCGCAGGCGACGCGGTGGTGGAGGCCGGGTCGCTCAGCAATCTGGGCGAAGTGGCCCACGCCGAGCGGCGGCTCGATGAGGCCGTGCGCTACTACACCGCCTCGCTTGCCATTGCGCGCGGTCTGCCCGATGCCCTGATTGCCGCGCGGGTCCTCACCAACCTGGCAATCATCGAAGCGGAGCAGGGGCACTGGCCGCAGGCATTTCGCGAACACCAGCAGGCGCTGCGCATCTATCACCGCGTGGGAGACTCGCGCGGGGTGGCGGCCTCGCTGGAGGGGATGGCCGCTGCGCTGGCCACGCACGCCGACGCCGGGGAGGCGGCCTGGCTGTACGGCGCCGCCGCCGCCCTGCGCCAGCGCATCGGCGCGCCGATGGGGGTGGTGGAGCACGCCGCCTACGAGACCGGCATTGCCACCGCCCGCTCCCGGCTCACGCCGGGGGCGTGGGAAACCGCGTGGGTCGTCGGGCACACGCAGGCGCACACCGAGGCAGCGCCAGCCGCCCTGCGCCTGGAGTTCCCCGGGGCCTGATCCGCTACGAAACGGTGACCGGCGTGCCGATGGGCGCCCAGCCGAACAGGAACGCCGCCACGGGCAGCGGCAGATTGATGCAGCCGTGGCTCATGGGGTTGCCGAAGTTGTTGTGCCAGTACGCGCCGTGCAGCGCCTCGGCATCCAGATTGACATACATCACGTTCGGGACATCCGGGACGCCGTAGGGGATGCTGCCGGCCGGCGCCTCGCCGCCATCGCCTACCACCCAGACCACGTCGCCTTGCGTATCCGTGGCGCCGCGCATGTCCTCGATTGGCACCTTGTAGCGCACCCGCCAGCGGCCGCGCTCGGTCGTGTTCGGGGCCAGGCCGGTGCTGACCGGCGTTTCCAGAATCAGGGTGTCGCCTTCGTAGGCCCACAGCATCTGCTGGTCAATACTGACCTCGATCCGCTTGGGGCCGTGGCCGTCTGTCTCCGTCAGTGGCAGCGGGTTCGGCGCCGTCTGGAACAGGGTTTCGCTGTAGACCGGGTCGCTGCCTTCAGCTACTGGCGCGGTGCTCACCCCAAAGCGCGCGGCCAGGCGCTCGCCCAGCGGGGCCAGCTGCACGCCGTCCGCCGTTTCCACCAGCAGGCCGCCATCGAACCACTGCGCCGTCTGGCCGTCCACCTGCAGCGGTTCGGAGAGGGGAGAGCCGAGGTAGTAATCCCCCTCGTGCAGCTCGTACCAGCTCAGGAAGGCGCCGCTGATGGTGTGGCCGCTGGCGGCGTCATACGTGCCGCCGTTCGCCAGCGCCTCCTGCACCGCCGGGTCATCCGCCGCCAGGAAGCGCATCTCCGGCGTGCGGCTGCCGCTGGCCAGGCGCTTGCCGCTGCCCGGCGCGCCCAGGCCGCTGCTCCGCTCGCCGATGAGCAAGCGGCCCACCGGCATCGGCCGCACGAACGGCTCCACCGTCCACACCTTCAGCGGCAGGTACTCCAGCACGCCGCGCTCGAAGATCTGGGCGTACGTGCCATCCTCGGTGGCGAACGGCTCGGAGATGGGCAGGCCGAACATGGCCGCCTCGCCGGTGGCGCGCCAATAATCGAGGAAGACGTCGCTTAGGGTGTGGCCCGTTTCCGGGACGTAGACGGCGAAGCTGGCCTGCCCCACGTGCGGCGGCAGTTCGGCGTTGCCCATGTAGCTGATGGCGGCGAATTTCTCCGGCTCGCCGTTGGACTGCGCCAGCGCGTCATCCTGCGCGCGGGCCGCCAGCGGCGCGCCAAGGCTGCTCCCCAGCAGCAACGCGGTGAGGGCGAGCGTGACGCCAGTGCGAAGCCGGTTCCCCCGGCGAGCGTGCTGCGTGGGCGCGGCGTGCGCCGCCTGGATGGTCGTCATCGCTGTTTTCCCCAACCCCGGAAGCGCAGATTCCGCTTCCCATTCCCCGTGCGTGAAAACTGCGCCACTCCCCAGTGGGCGCAGTCTGCATCCATTGTAGCGACCCGCGACACCCCGGCGCAGTGTTCAGGCTGTTCCGGGCCTCAGACGCCGCCAATCAGCCCGTTGGCGATGAGCGCCCACACAACCGCCACCACGATGGCCAGGCCCAGCAGCGCCAGCAGCGCTTGCTCCCAGGCCGGGCGGCGGGGCGCGGTGGCGATGCCGGGGGGAGGGGCAGCGGTGGCAACCGGCGCAGTTGGCGCTGGCTCCACTGCTGGCAGCGCGGATTCCGGGGGCGCTTCGGCCATGGTCACGGGTTCCGGGATGGGCGCTGGTTCGACGACCGCGATCACCACCGGCTCCGGGAAGGCCGAGCGTTCAGGGCGCGGGGGGCGGGGAGGCAGCGGCGGCAGCTCGCGCAGCCAGCGCGGGAAATCCTCATCGCGCAGGAAGGTGCGTGGGTCGGCGGTAGGGCCGAGGGGTGGCTCGGTGGGAGAGCCCTCACCCCAACCCCTCTCCCGATGCGCGGGAGAGTGGCTTTCTGCGGCGGCTTCGTGCGGTGTTGCGGTCCACGCTGGCTCGGTATCCACCAGCGGCTCCGTCTGATCGGCTCCCCTCTCCCGCGCATCGGGAGAGGGGCTGGGGGTGAGGGCTTCCTCGCGGGAGAGGGCTTCCTCCGGCGTGAGAGCTTCCTCGTCGTCGCCGGCTTTTTCAGGGATGATGACCGCGTCAGCCGCCGGCACATCCCGCAGCCACGCCGGCATGGAGGCGCGCAGGCCGCCATCGGGCAGCGGTGGCAGCGGCAGCGGCTCGGCGTCGGCGCCCCACTCATCGACCTCCGCCAGCGGGGCGCCGCAGAGGACACACAGGGTGCGATGGCGTTCGTTCCACGCTCCACACCCCTGGCATTCGGTCACTGGCGGGCCTCCGCGAGGGTGAAATCTGCAGATCTGGGCGTCCTGGCGGACGCATGAGGACGGCGCAGCGAGTATAGCGGGCCATACTGGAGTGCAGGAAACATCCCCGCGCCGCGAACGCAGGCATGAGGAGTCGAAGAGCGTGGGCGGCACGCACACCGGAGGCATCTTTCCGGACTGGCTGCGCCAGGAGCTGGCGCAGCGGCACTGGCGGCAGGCTGATTTCGCGCGGGCGACGGGCGTCGATGTCTCGATGGTCTCCCGCTGGCTGCACGGGCGGCGGCCGGACCCGGCCTCGCTGGAGCGGGTGGCCCACACGCTGGGCCTGGATCTGGACGGCCTGCTGGCCATGGCGGGCTACCGCCAGCGTCAGCGGGACGAAGACCCGCGCGTGGCCACCCTGGTCGCCAAGGTGCGCCAGGTGCAGTGGACGCCGGAGCGGTTCCTGATCATGGACGCGCTGCTGGACGATCTGCGCCAGCGCTCGCGGCGGGCCCCGGCGGAGCAGGCGATCCTGCCCGGCTGGGAAGACGCCGAGCGCAGCCTGGATTAGCATTCCCGTGCCTGACCGGAACGGAAAATCCGGGCGAACGAGAAACGCTCCGCCGAATCGGGGCGTTTGAGAAAACGAGGCGCAACCACGCGCCACAAAGTACGTCCTCCAGGACCACGCGGGTGGTCGTTCAGGTTGACACCGGGTTGATCGGATGTTAGCGTGACACTGGGGGACGCCCGAGGCATGGCCATCAGGGTGCAGTCCGGATGGTTCTGCAAACCGCCAGGACGGCGTTTGCTGTCCGGGGCGTTATGAGGGAGGGGAATCACGACCATGAATTACCGAAAGATTGCCGGCGTGGCTGGTGGCGCGGCGGCAGGCGCTGCGATGGCTGGCGTGGCCATGGCGCAGGATGACCTCGGCGCGAGCATCGCTGGCTCCGTGGGCAGCTCGGTGTCTGGCATTTCCAGCAGCAGCGGCGGCACCGCCACCGGCGGTGTGCAGGTGGAGCACAGCGAAATGCACCTCGGCGGTGACGAGGGCCTCGCCATCTCCGACGCCAGCGGCGGCAACCACAACATTTCCTTCGTCAGCTAAAGGCTGATACACTGACTGCGGGGCACACGTCCCCGCACCTGACTGTGCGGTTGATGCCCGGCAAGGTTCCGAGGCGGAGGGTTTGCTTTCCTCTCATCGTGTTCGGGAGCGGTTCGCTGGCGGAGCAATCCGACGGGAGAGTTTCGGAGTCGCCACACGCTGGAAGATCTGGTGTGGAGCGTTTGGCGAAAATCTGATATTCTCTGCACTGCTGGCGCCGATTTCGTGCGATGGGAAGTCACACGGATCGAGCGACTCGGGTTTTGACCGGGGCGCCGGTTTCAGATCCGCAAGGGTCTGGATCGCAATGTGGAAGGGCTCCGTTGGGGGGCCAAAAAGGGAGGGCGTTTCGAAATGCAGTACATCGATACCGCTTCTGCGGGTAACGGCGGCGTTGCGACTGGTTCCGCCAACGGCGGCGCGGTTGCCATCGGCGATGTGAACAGCGGCGGCAACGCCGGCAGCGCCATCGGCATCGGCGACACCGTCGGCACCGTGGCTGCCGATGGCGGCACCAACGCCAACAGCACCGCGCTGAGCGTCTCCGCGAACGGCGGCACCGGCATCGCCGATGCTTCTGGCGGCAGCTACAACCTCGCCTTCGTCAGCTAAATCGCACCGGGGTTACCCGGTCGTTTAGTGAAACGACAACACTCGGGGAGAGCGGAATCCGCTCTCCCCGAGTGTTTTTGTGCGTAAGGGGGGTGGCGCCTTCGGCTCAGGGGGTGGCGGGCTGTGGCGGCTCCCTCGCTCTGCCTGCTACCGCAAGTTCCCGCCCCCGCCTCCACCCCGCTGGTCGAGTCGCCGTGGCCCCGGGAGTTGGATGTGCGCGATCCTTCGCCTTCGCTCCGCTTGACGGCGTGGTGAGCCAGGCCGTGGGGGCCGTCAGGGTCAGCCGGGGGATCGTCAGGAGCTTTTCCGGTCGCTGTCGTCGCCGCTGTTCCCTGCCTCGTGCTGTGCGCCCTATTGACCAACAGGGGTTCCGGGAGTAGGATGCGCGCACATTGGACTAGGAAATAACGCGAGTTCGCCAGATGAACCACTGACGACCGCGTCTTCGGGTGGCAGGGGCCTCTGGCCACGGTTCCACGGATGCACGCCCGGGAAAATGGTGGGGAGTGACGTGATGCTGGAACAGGCGGCGCCGGATACCGCGCAGGTCATGGTCGATTTCGTGCAGATGAAGGGCTTCGCCGAAGACCCGCTTATTCTGGAGAGCGGCCGGGGCATCCGCGTCACCGATGTCTTCGGCAAGACCTACATCGACGGCCTCTCCGGCGTGTTCACTGTCAACCTCGGCCACGGCATCGAG
>JASGGF010000036.1:0-20886 GCA_047605145.1 Thermomicrobiales bacterium
GCCGCAGAAACATGCGGGCCTGTAGCTCAGAGGTAGAGCACGGTGCTCATAACCCCAGGGTCGCAGGTTCGATCCCTGCCGGGCCCACCGTTCGCACTATTGCCAGGAGAAGGACTGCTTGACTGAACCAATCGTGATGGCCGGCGATGCCGACGACGCCACATCCGGCCGCGAGCGGGCACTGCAGCTCGCCGACATCATCAGCGACACCCCCGCCCGCGACACCGTGGTGCTCGATATCCACGAGATCTCGCCCTTCGCCGACTTCTTCGTCATCACCGAGGGCGAGAACGAGCGGCAGTTGCGCGCTATCGAACGCACCCTGCTCGAGAAAATGCACGAGCAGGGCGTGCGCGCCCGCCGCACCGAGGGAACCGCCGCGAGTGGGTGGATCGTTCTGGATTTCGGAGACGTGCTGGTGCACGTATTCTCCACGGACTTGCGAGAGTTTTACCGGCTGGAGGATCTGTGGGCGGAAGCCCCCACCCTCCTGTCGATCCAGTGAGCAACGCTGACATGGCCATGGAGATCGCGCCGGACGCGGCGCCCGACAACCCGGCGCTGACCCTGCTCGATCCGACGCCGGCAACGGCGCCATCAACCGTACCGGTCTTCCTGATGGGCACGCTCGTTGGCGGGCTGGCCGGCGCCCTGCTGGCGACCGCGCTCAGCCCGTACACCCGCGCCTATCTGGTGGGGCTCTACCAGCTTGTCCTGCGCCGCGTCACCTCCGCAGAGCGGGATAAGCTGCGCTTCGAGCTGCTGCTGCAATAGCAAAAGTTGCAGCGCGCCGCAGCCCGGCAAGCCTGGCGTTGGCGACGAACCCTCACGCCCGGCCCTTCGCAAATGGCGGGGGTGTAGGCGGCAACGTGCGGGTGTGTCCCGGTCACTATCCGCTCCGCCAC
Organism: Thermomicrobiales bacterium; assembly: GCA_047605145.1. Classification (GTDB taxonomy): domain Bacteria; phylum Chloroflexota; class Chloroflexia; order Thermomicrobiales; family UBA6265; genus JACCXM01. The sequence continues at coordinate 906 of JASGGF010000036.1, forward strand.
CGAGAGCCCCTCGCCCTTCGCAAAGGGAGAGGGGCTGGGGTTGAGGGTCTTACCCGCGCGCTACGCCACCCGGCTCAGCCCCGGCAGCGGGAATCGGCTGGTCAGGTCGCGCACCTGCTCGGCCGTGCTGCCGCGCACCGTCTCGTCATCCGGCGCGCCCAGAATGTCCGCGATCAGATCGGCCACCAGCTCGCACTCTGCCTCACCGAACCCGCGCGTCGTGACTGCTGGCGTGCCGAGGCGAATGCCGCTGGCGCGCGCCGGTGGACGCGTGTCGCCCGGAATCGTGTTCTTGTTGCAGGTGATGCCCACGGCGTCCAGCAGCTTCTCCGCCTTCGTGCCGCTGATCTCCAGCGCCCCGACATTGACCAGCATCAGGTGCGTGTCGGTGCCTCCGGAGATGATCGGCAGGCCGCGCGCTACCAACCGGTTTGCCATCGCCTGCGCGTTGGCAATGATCTGTTGCGCGTACGCCGTGTAGCCCGGGCTGAGGTCCTCGCCGAAGGCCACCGCCTTGCCCGCAATCACGTGCATCAGCGGCCCACCCTGCATGCCGGGGAACACGGCGCTATCGACCGCCTTCGCGTATTTCTCCGAGGTCAGGATCATGCCGCCGCGCGGGCCGCGCAGCGTCTTGTGCGTGGTGGTCATGGTGATGTCGGCGTACGGGATCGGCGTCGGGTGCAGCCCGGTCGCGACTAGCCCGGCCGGGTGCGCGATGTCCGCGAACAGGAACGCCCCGACCTCGTCCGCAATCTCGCGAAACTTCGCGTAGTCCAGCTGCCGGCTGTAGGCGCTGGCCCCGGCGATGATGCCGCGCGGCCGCACCTCGCGCGCCCGTCGCGCGACCTCCTCGTAGTCAATCAGCCCCGTCTCGACATTGACGCCGAAGAAGTGCGGCTCGAACAGGCGTCCCGAGAAGTTGACCGCGTGGCCATGCGTGAGGTGGCCGCCTTCCGCCAGACTCAGGCCCAGAATGCGGTCGCCCGGCTGCATCAGCGCCAGATACGCGCCCAGATTCGCGTTCGCGCCGGAGTGCGGCTGCACGTTGGCGTGCTCCGCGCCGAACAGTGTCTTGGCGCGGTCGATCGCCAGCCGCTCCACTTCGTCAACGAACTCGCAGCCGCCGTAGTACCGCTTGCCGGGGTACCCCTCGGCGTACTTGTTGGTCAGCACGGAGCCGACCGCCTCCAGCACAGCCGCGCTGACGAAATTCTCCGACGCGATCAGCTCGATGCTGTCGCGCTGCCGCCGCTCCTCGCGGCCGATGGACGCCGCGACCTCGGGATCGGCGGCGAGCGCTGGGGAAACTTCCAACATGGTGCGTGTCCTTTCCGGGGGCGTCGCGTGGCCTTGGCTGCGCGGGCAATTTGCCCGCGATTCTACAATGATGGGCTGAGTACGCAGTGTCAGGAGCAAGCGTGAGGATCGCGATCACCGGCGGCGCCGGGTACATTGGCAGCGCCACGGCCCACCGGCTGGCGGCGGACGGGCATCAGTTGCTGGCGCTGGACAACCTGTCGCAGGGTCACGCCGCCGCGCTGCCCGCCGGAGCCACGCTCGCCGAGGTGGATATTACCGATGCCCCGGAACTCCGGCACGCCCTGACCGGTTTTGCGCCAGACGCCGTGCTGCACTTCGCCGCGCTCACGATCGCGCCGGAGTCGGTGCAGGACCCGGCCCCCTACTGGGCGGTCAACCTCGGGGGCACGCTCAACCTGCTCGACGCCATGCGAGCCAGCGGCGCGCGCAAGCTGGTCTTTTCGTCGACAGCGGCGGTGTATGGCGTGCCGGAAACCCTGCCGGTCCCGGAGCAGGCGGCGAAGGCCCCGATCAACCCCTATGGCGCCACGAAGTTGGCCGCCGAGATGGCGATCAGCGCCTACGCCGAGGCGTACGGCATCGCCTACGCCGCGCTGCGCTTCTTCAACGTCGCCGGGGCCGGCCAAAGCATCGGCGAGGATCACACCCCGGAAACGCACCTCGTGCCGAACGTGCTCTTCGCGGCGGCAGGAACGGCCCCGGCGCTGACCATCTTCGGCACGGACTTCCCCACCCGCGATGGCACCGCCATCCGCGATTATGTCCACGTCCTCGATCTGGCCGATGCTCACGCGCTGGCGCTGGAGGCGCTGGCGGCCGGCGAAGGTTCGCTCGGGGCGTTCAACCTCGGCACCCGCGACGGCGCGACGGTGCGCGAGGTGGTGGCGGCGGTTGAGCGGATCACCGGCCGCGAGGTTCCAGTGCAGTTTGCTGGACGCCGTCCCGGCGATCCACCCGTGCTGGTGGCCGATGCCACGCGCGCGCGCGAGGTGCTCGGCTGGGAACCACGCCGATCCACCCTCGATGACATGGTGGGATCGGCGTGGCGGTGGCATCAGGCGCACCCGGAGGGCTATCAGCGATAGCGCGGGCTCCGGTGTGCACAAAGGATGACACAATCGCGACTCGCTGTTGACCAATTTGTGACATTTGACGCGCGCGAATGTTGCACACTTCGCTCCGCTTTGGCTGCGTTTCACCGAGACCAGCCCTCATCCCCTACCCGGCGGAGCGCTCCATGGTCGACCAAACGAGCCTGCACACCCTCATCGACGACTTCTACAGCGCCGCGCCAGAGGCCACGACGCGCCGCGACGTGCTGCACGCCAGTAGCAGCGTGGCGCTCGGCCTGGCGGCGCTGGCGGCGCCCGAAGCGCTCTCTGACGCTGCAGCCAAAGGGAAGAAGAGCCGCAAGAACAGGAACGGCGGCAAGCACCAGAGCACAGCCGAGCGCAAGAGTAAGAAGAAGCGCAAGAAGAACAAGGGCAAGCACAAGAACCGGAAGCGCAACAAGAAGAACTCCAGTTCGAATGGTTCGAACAGCAATAACAGCGCCTCCGGCTCCTGCACGCTGACGGCGGAGATGACCGAGGGCCCCTACTACATCGATGACATGCTGGTCCGTAGTGATATCACCGAAGGCAAGGCCGGCGTGCCGCTGCAACTGGCGATCACCGTGCAGGAGGCCGGCTCGTGCACGCCGCTGGCGAACGCGGCGGTCGATATCTGGCACTGTGACGCAGTCGGTGTCTACTCGCACATCACTGGCGAAAACCCGGGCGGCGGCACGCCACAAACCGGCCAGAGCAACGCGAACACCACGTTCCTGCGCGGCATCCAGCTCACGGATAGCAACGGCGCCGCAACGTTCACCACCATCTACCCCGGCTGGTACTCCGGCCGCACGGTGCACATCCACATGAAGGTGCATGTCGATGGCGCCGTGGTCTCCAGTGAGTACGAGGGCGGCGATGTCGTTCACACCGGCCAGCTCTTCTTCGACGACGACATCTCTGACGCCGTCTACGCCGCGTCAGGCGCCTACACCCGCACCAAAGCCCGCGACACCGAGAACGACGATGACAACATCCTCGGCGATCACGATGGCGAGGCCGGCTACATGGTCAACCTGAGCCAGCTCGGCGCGGCTGTGAGCAGCGGCTACAGCGGGGCCGTCACCGTCTTCGTCAAGTCGTAGCACGCCGCCCGGCGTCGGGCGGCCCTGATCTGTGTCCTCGCATGCCGGCAATTTGCGCGCCGCCCGGTTGCGCTTCGCTACGCGGTCGCTTGCACCCGCTCCCCGATGCGGCGCTCAACGCCAGCGCGCAGTCGTTCGATGTTTTCACGGTGCCGGAACACGATGATGGCCGCGATGAGCGCGATCGCCACCGCTGACTGCCACGGCAGCGCACCTACGAGTGTTGCCGCCGTCGCCACCACCACGGCCAGCAAGGCGCCAATCACGGACCCCAGCGAGACGTACCGCGTCCGCCAGACAATCAGCAGCATGATTGGCAGGACCACCAGCACCGCCGGAAAGAGCGCGATGGCGGCCCCGCCACCCGTCGCCACGCCCTTGCCACCCTTGAAGCCGATAAACGGCGACCAGCAGTGCCCGGCCACCGTGGCCACCGCCACGGCGGCAGTCCACCCCGGCCCGGCGCCCAGCCATGCGGCGGCCAGCACCGGCAGCATGCCCTTGAGAAAATCGAGGATGACGACAGCAGCGGAGGCCTTCTTGCCCAGCGTGCGCAGCACGTTGGTGGCCCCGGTGCCGCCGCTGCCGATTTGCCGCAGGTCGATGCCTTGCATCATCCGCCCGGCGAGGTAGCCAAACGGAATCGCTCCGGCCAGAAACCCGAGGACGAAGAGCAGCGGGCCGGTCATCGGCGTGTCCTAACGGGCGTCTTCCCGGCCCCGGAAGCTGAGGCGGATCGCCGTGCCGGTGAAGCCGAACGCATCGCGCAACTGGTTCTCCAGGAACCGCTTGTACGTGAAGTGAATCTGCGTCGGGTCGTTCACGAAGATGATGAACGTCGGCGGCGACACATCGGCCTGCGTGGCGTAATAGAACTTCAGCCACTTGCCCGGCTTGCTCGGCGGCGGGTGGGCCGCGACCGCGTCCTTCAACATCTTGTTGAGGGCGGCGGTCGGCACGCGCTTGTGGCGCTCGGAGACGACCGCCAACGCGGTGTCCACGACCTGATTGACGCGCTGCCCGAACTTGGCGGAGACGAACACCAGCGGAGCGTACGGCATGAAGTCGAGCTGTCGCCGCGCTTCCTCGCGGAACTCGTCCATCGTCGAGGAATCCTTTTCGATCAGATCCCACTTGTTGACGACGACGACGATGCCCTTCTTCTGCTCCGCGATGTACCCGGCGATGTGCAAATCCTGCGCCGTGAACCCCTCGGTCGCGTCGATGACCAGCAGCACAACATCGGCGCGGTCGATGGCCCGCATGGAGCGCAGCACGCTGTACTGCTCGATGCCACGGTCAATGCGTCCGCGCCGGCGGATGCCGGCGGTGTCGATCAAGGTCACCGGTTGCCCGGCCCACGTCAGCACGGTGTCGAGGCTGTCGCGGGTGGTCCCCGGGATGTCGCTGACGATAGAGCGCTCCTGCCCGATCAGGGCGTTCAGGAGGCGGCTCTTGCCGACATTCGGGCGGCCCACGATGGCAATGGCCGGCCCCTCGATCTCCTCATCCTCTTCGGCGGCAGGCAGCGCCTCCACGATGCGGTCCAGCAGATCGCCGGTGCCCGTGCCGTGGTAAGAGGAGATCGCCAGCGGATCGCCCAGACCGAGTTCGTAGAACTCGTAGACGGCGTCCCGGCGCTCAGTACTGTCCGCCTTGTTGGCGACGAGCACCGTCGGCTTGTCGGCACGGCGCAGGATCTCGGCGACCTCATGATCGCCGGCGTTCATGCCCGCCTTGCCATCCACCATGAAGATGATGACATCGGCTTCGGCGATGGCCGCGTGGGCCTGGTCTCGGGTGAAACGCGCCAGCACCGTCGTGGACTCGCCGACCAGCTCCTGATCATCCTGCAGGCCGCCGGTGTCGATGATGGTGAATTCCACCCCGCCCCAGTCGGTCGAGCCGTAGACGCGGTCCCGGGTAGTGCCCGGTTCGTCCTCGACAATCGCTCGTCGCTCGCCAATCAGGCGGTTGAAGAGCGTCGATTTCCCGACATTTGGCCGGCCCACGATGGCGACGATCGGTTTGCCCACGAGCGCTCCGTCAAACCAAACAAAGACACGGCGTTCATGTCCGCCGCGTCACCTCGCTAGCGTCGCAGATATCACAATCGCGACGGATTCCGGCGCTGTAGTATACCAGCCAATCCCGGCCGTTATGCCGCAGCGCCGGATAGGTCCCTATTCCGCGCTGACAGGTAGCGCCGCGATCAGCCGGTCAATGCCGGCGCGCGAGTTCATTTCCGTCGTGCAGATCAGCACGTAACGCTCCAGCGAGGGATCGACGCTGCCCAGATCCAACCCCCCGATGATGCCTTGCTCCAGCAGCGCCGCCAGCACCTCGCGCGCGGGCTCCGGCGTTTCCACCACGAACTCGTGGAAGAACTCGCCGCCGGTTGCCACGCGGTAGCCGGGCAGCTTGCCGATCTCCGCCGCCAGGTAGTGCGCGTTCTGGTAGGCGCGCTCCGCCACCTCGCGGAAGCCCTCGGGGCCGAGCGTCGACATGTACACCGTTGCGGCGGTCGCCATCAGGCCCTGGTTGGTGCAGATGTTGGAGGTCGCCTTCTCGCGCCGGATGTGCTGCTCCCGCGTTTGCAGGGTCAGCACGTACCCCCGGTTCCCCTTGCTGTCCGTGGTCAGCCCGGCCAGGCGGCCCGGCATCTGCCGCACGTAGCCCTGCCGCGTTGCCAGCAGCCCGACGTACGGCCCGCCGTAGCTCTGGGCCACGCCCAGCGCCTGCCCTTCAGCAGCGACGACATCCGCGCCGAGCTCGCCCGGCGGCTTCATCAACGCCAGCGGCATGGGGTACGTGCTGACCACCAGCGCCCCGCCGTTGGCGTGCGCCAGCTCTGCGATGGCGGCGATGTCCTCGATACCGCCGAAGAAGTTGGGGTACTGCACCACGACGCAGGCGAGGCCTTCGCCCACAAACGGCGCCAGCGCTTCTGCAGGCGTAACGAAGCCGCTCTCGGGCAGCGGAACTTCCACGACCTCGATATCCAGCCCTTCGAGGTACGTGTGCAGCACTTCCCGGTACGTGGGGTGCACCGTGCCCGCCACGACGACCCGCCGTTTCTTCTTCGGCAGCGAGACGGTCATCAGCGCGCCCTCGGCGAGGGCGGTGGCGCCGTCGTACATGGAGGCGTTCGCCACGTCCATGCCGGTCAGCGCGGCCACCAGGCTCTGGAACTCGTAGATGACCTGCAGGGTCCCCTGCGCCACTTCCGGCTGGTACGGGGTATATGCCGTGTAGAACTCGCCGCGAGACAGAATCTGGCCGACCGTGGCGGGCACGAAGTGGCGGTAGCTGCCAGCCCCGAGGTACACGTCCTCGCCGCGGGCCGCCATGTTGCGCGCTGCGAGCGTGGAGAGCTTATCCAGCGCCTCCACTTCCGTAAGGACCGGCGGCAGATCCAGTTCTGGAAAGCGAACGGCGTCCGGGATGGCCGCGAAGAAGTCCGCGATGGCGGTTTCGCCGGTTGCCTCGAGCATGGCGAGGCGATCTTCGGCAGTGTGTGGATTGAACGTCATGAGAAGGTACCCACCTGATTACTGAACCGGGGCTGACTGGGCTGGGTGGTCACGGAGTCCAGCGATTGCGCCATCGACAAGCGCCAGACTTCCAGGGAACCGTCTACTGGACTAGTGAGCGGCAGAGGCCGCGAACTCGTCGTACGCGGCCGCGTCCATGAGCGCCGCGAACTTCTCGGGATCGTCAATGCGCACCTTGACCAGCCACGCATCGCCGTACGGGGACGAGTTGACCGATTCCGGCGCATCGACCGCCGCCTCGTTGCGCTCCACCACTTCGCCGGCCACCGGCGAGTAGATGTCGTTGGCGGCCTTGACCGATTCGATCACCCCGAACGCCGAGTCCTCGGAAATTGGCGTCCCGACGTCAGGCAGGTCCAGATACGTGATGTCGCCGAGCTCGGTGGCGGCAAAATCCGTGACGCCGATGGTGGCGATATCGCCGTCGAGCGCGACCCACTCGTGCGTTTTCGTGTAGCGGCGGTCGGCTGGTGAAGACATGGCGGTGCGTGCTCTCCCTTGATCAAACAGAAACGAAACAGTAGATCGCGGCAGCGAATCAGGCGCGCGCGCGGCGGTAGAACGGCAGCTTGATCTGCTCAGCGCGGACAGGCTTGCCGCGAATGATGATGTCCAGCGGCTTGCCCACGCCCGCGACGCCGGCATCGACCAGCGCCAGGCCGATCTCCTCGTTCAGCGACGGCGAGCGGCCACCGCTCGTCACCACGCCAACGTCTCGGCCATCGACCTGGACGGTGTAACCGTGGCGAGCCGAACCGGCGCGCTCCACCAGCTTGAACCCGACCGTCTTGCGCGGGATACCCTGCTCCTTCATCGCGGCGATGGCGTCGCTGCCGATGAAGGAGCCCTTGTCAAGCTTGACGGCCCAACCGACCCCGGCTTCCAGCGGACTGATGTCGTCGGCCAGTTCGTTGCCGTACAGCGGCATGCGGGCTTCCAAACGGAGGGTGTCACGCGCGCCAAGGCCGATGGGCTCCAGACCCAGCGGCGCCCCGGCGGCCATCAGCGCGTCCCACAGCGCCGCAGTCTGCGCCTGCGGCACGAAGAACTCGTAGCCATCCTCGCCGGTGTACCCGGTTCGCGCCGCCAGCAGATCGATGCCGGCGACCGTCGCCTTGACGCCGCTGAAGGCCTTAAGGTCCCCGAGCGGGTCATCGGTCAGGCCCAGCACGATCTCGACCGCGTGCGGTCCCTGGATGGCGATCATCCCAAGTTCATCGGAGCGGTCACGCACCGCGACATCGAGGTTCGCGCGCTCGGCGCGCTGCCGCTGCAGCCACGCCACATCCTTGTCGTGATTGGCGGCGTTAATGCAAACGAAATACCCAGGCTCGCCCGCGATCTTGTAGACAATGATGTCGTCGATCACGCCGCCATCCGGGTTCGGCAGCATGGAGTACTGGGCGTCGCCATCCTGCAGTTGGGAGACGTCATTCGTGGTGGTCTGCTGCAGGAACTCGAGAGCGTCAGGTCCCTCGACCTGCACCTGCCCCATGTGCCCCAGATCGAACAGGCCGGCGGCCGAACGCACGGTGCGGTGCTCGGCCAGAATGCCGCTGTACTGCACCGGCATGTACCACCCGGCAAAGGGCACCATCCGGGCGCCGAGCGCCTCGTGCCGGCTGCGCAGCGCGGTGTCGCGCAACGCCTCCTGATTTTCCAACTCGCCGCCTGCCACGCGTTTCCTTCCTCAAGATGGCGTCTCAATGGCCGCAGTTCCGGTGGCCCGTCCCGGGCGCGATTCTAGACGGGTCTGGGAAGCCGGTCAATTTTTATTGGCTCAATGGGATATGTTGTGTTGAACCGCCCGGGTTACGCCAGTCCGACGCGCTCAAAGACGGCATTCACGCTTGTTAGCTGCCGCCACGGGTCGAAGAGCGTGCGCAGGTGGTCGACATCGACGAGCGATGTCACGGCCGGGTCCCCTTCGAGCGCTTCAAGCAGCGAAGGACCTCCCTGCAAGGCGGCGTGGGCGTGGCCCTGCACCACCTTGTAGGCCGCGTGCCGGTCCATCCCGGCGTCCACCAGCGCCAACAGCACGGGCTGCGAAAACACCAGCCCGCGCATGGCGTCCAGGTTGCGCTGCATCCGCTCCGGGTAAACGGCCAGCCGGTCCAGAATATCGGTCATTTCGTGGATCATGAAATCGAGGGTGATGGTGGCGTCAGGCAGGATCACCCGCTCAGTCGAGCTGTGGCTGATATCCCGCTCGTGCCAGAGCGCATTGTTCTCTGCAGCGGTGAGCGCGTAGCCACGCACCAGCCGCGCCAGTCCGCTGATCCGCTCCGAGGCGTGCGGATTGCGCTTGTGCGGCATGGCGGATGACCCCTGGTTGCCGGGATCGAATGGCTCCTCGGCCTCCCCCACTTCGGTGCGCTGGAGGTGGCGGATTTCGGTGGCGAACTTTTCCAGCGTCCCGGCGATGCCGGCGACCACATTCATGAAGAAAGCGTGCCGGTCCCGCTGCAAGATCTGCGTCGAGGCGGGCGCCGCCTGCAGGCCGAGCTGGGTGCAGACCTCTTCCTCAAGGCTGGTGGGCACGTGCGCGTGGGTGCCCACCGCGCCGGAGATCTTGCCGACCGCGATATCCTCGCGCGCCAGAGCCAGGCGGCGCTGATGCCGCCGGAGTTCGTCATACCAAACCGCCAGCTTCAGCCCAAATGTCGTAGGTTCGGCGTGCATGCCGTGCGTGCGGCCGATCATCAGGGTGTCTTTGTACGCCACAGCCTGACGCCCGACGACATCAGTGAGCGTTTGCAGGCCGGACGCTAGTAGGTCAGCGGCCGCCACGAGTTGTGTGGCCTGCGCGGTGTCCACCACGTCGGTGCTGGTCAGCCCCATGTGGATGTACCGGGCGTCCGGGCCGACCGTTTCGCCGGTTGCGCGCAGAAAGGCGATCATGTCGTGATCGACTTCGGCCTCGATCTCGCGCATTCGCCCAAGGTCGCACGTCGCGGCACGAATCGCAGGCATGGCCTCCGCCGGAATGCGGCCGCGTGCGTGCCAGCCCTCGCAAACGGCTTTCTCCACCGCCAGCCAGGCGTCGATGCGCGCCTGATCGTCCCAGATCGCGCCCATTTCCGGCCGGGTGTACCGTTCAATCACGCGTGTTTCCCCTGCTTTCTGCCACGACGAACAACCTGACATTCAGTATAGGAAGCAATTGCCAGCGGCCCGGCGCTCTGGTACCTTCGGCGGACGGGACGCGGTGGAAGGCGATCCTCTTTCGCAGTTTTATAGCGCCAGGACTCGCCATGAGGGGGCGAGTTGACGAGGTGGGAGCCGATCGAACCTTTCGGCGGGTGGCTCCCCGGCCAGCACGGTCGTGACGGATGAGACAAACCGGCGGAGTGATTCGCCGACAATCCTCGCCCGGTGTGCTCCTTCCTCCCACACTCTCGAAATGACATAGGGGAAATGGCGTCACAACGCTCTCGCGAGTGTTGCGTCGCGCGATGCCCCGCGTTTGCGTTGCGACCGTGGAGGAACTGGCATGTGTGGCGTTTTCGGCTACGTCGGCGTGGAATCGAACGTCGGCGAAATGGTGTTGACCGCGCTCAAGACACTGGAGTACCGCGGCTACGACTCGTGGGGCGTGGCGGTTTCGGGGCCAGACCAGATTCTGCTCGACAAGGAGCCTGGCCGCATCAACGGCCGTCACCGCGAGTTCCCGCCGGCACGCAGCGGGATCGGTCACACCCGGTGGGCCACGCACGGCGGCGTGACGGCGAAAAATGCCCACCCGCACATTGACGAGGCAGCCCGCATCGCGGTGGTGCACAACGGCATCATCGAGAACTACACCGTGCTCAAGGCCGAGCTTCTCGCGCGCGGGCATGTGTTCACGTCGGAAACTGACAGCGAAGTCGTCGTGCACCTCGTGGAGGAGGCGCTGGAACGTGGCGATTCGCTGGCAGCCGCCGTCTCCAGCGTCTTCGAGATGCTGGAGGGGTACAACGCCGTCGTCGTGTTGGACCGCGAACAGGACGCCTTCGCCGCCGCCAAGCGCGTCTCGCCACTGGTGCTGGGACGCGGTCCTCACGCGTCCACGATTGCCTCGGACGCGGTGGCGATGCACGGCCACGCGGACGAACTCATTTATTTGGAGGACGACCAGCTGGCGGTGCTCAGCGCTGCCGGCATCGAGGTGCTGGACCGGGCGACGCTACAACCGGCCACCGCCTTCGTGACACCGATCCACGAGGCTGACAACGATATCGATCTGGGCATCCACCCCCACTTCATGGCGAAGGAGATGTCCGAACAGCCACGCACGCTGCGACGGCTGGTGCGAGAAGCGCGGTCGGAGATTCAGGCGCTTGCTGCCGCCTGCAACGACGCCGAGCGCATCCTGTTCGTCGGGTGCGGCACCGCTGCAAACGCGGCGCTCGCTGGCGCCTACCTGTTCAGCGACATCTGCGGCCGCGAGGCGAATCTGGTCCCGGCGTCGGAGTTTCGTTACCGCAGCGCGTTCCTCGATGAGCGTACCCTGGTCGTCGCCATCTCCCAGAGCGGAGAAACCATCGACGTGCTGGAGGCGATGCACGAGGCGAAGCGGCGCGGCGCCCGGATCGCCGCCATCGTCAACACGCCGAACTCGTCACTGGATCGCCTGGTCGATGTCAGCGTGCATTTGCGCTCCGGGGTCGAGCAGTGCGTGCTCGCCACAAAGTCGTACACCGCCATGTTGGCGACCCTGTTGATGACCGCTTGCGAGATGACCGGCGAATGGGAGCGCGGCGCAGTCAGCGTTTCAAGCGCGGCGGACACGATCCAGACCCTGCTGGACAGTGATCTCCCTGCGCAGCTGCAAGAACTTGGGGGATATGTCGCGTCGCGAGAGCATATGTTCCCTATCGGCCGCGGCATCCACTACGCGTCGGCGCTTGAGGCAGCCCTCAAAATCAAGGAAGTCAGCTACGTCCACGCTGAGGGCTTCGCGGCCGGCGAACTCAAGCACGGGGTGATCGCGCTGATTGAGCCGGGGACGCCCTGCCTCGTTTTTGCGCCTGACGACATGACGCGCACCGACGTGCTCTCCGGGGCGGCCGAGTTGCGCAGCCGGGGCGGCTTCATGATTGGACTGGGCAGCGCCAGCGATCCCAGCTTCGACGTATTCATCGAGGCACCTGAGAGCGGGATCGCCAACGTGATTGTGGAGGCGCTGCCCGGCCAGCTCCTCGGCTACTACGCCGCCCTGGCGCGGGGCAACGATCCAGACCGGCCGCGCAACCTGGCGAAAAGCGTCACGGTCAAGTGAGCGAGGTCCTGCCGCCGATCATCGATACCCACGCGCATCTGGACGACAAGTCGTTCGATGGGGACCGGGAGGCCATGCTGGACCGCGCCCGCGCTGTGGGAGTCCGCCGCATGCTCAACATCGCCTACCGGCCAGACATCTGGGACGCGTCGGTGGCGCTACGGGCGGCGCATCCGGATATCGACCTGGCGGCGGGGCTGCACCCGCAGGATGCGGCGGAGTTCGCCAACCACAACGCTGGTCTGCTGGCGGAGCGGCTGAAGGCGCTGCGCCCACTCGCCATCGGCGAGGCCGGCTTCGATTTTTTCCGGAATGGCCCGTCGTTCGACCAGCAGCTGGCAGCGTTTCGCTGGCAGATCGAGCTCTCGCGGGAGCTCGATCTGCCACTGATTATTCACCAGCGCGCGGCTGAGGAAGAGCTGGTGAACGAACTCGACCGGTGGCCTGACCTCCCTGCCGTCGTCCTCCACTCGTTCGACGGCGGGGCGCGCCTCGCAGACTGGGCGATCGAGCGGGGCTTTCTGGTGGGCGTTGGCGGACTCGCGACGCGGCCGAAGTCGGCGCCGTTGCGTGACGCACTCGCCCGGGCGCCGATCTCAGCGGTGCTCCTCGAAACGGACGCACCGTACCTTGCCCCTCCGGCGGCGGCATCCCGGCGCAACGAGCCGTCTAACCTGCCGCTCGTCGCTGGCGCGCTGGCTCCGCTATGGGACATCGACAATGCAGCATTCTGCACGATAACTACGACCAACGCAGAGCGCGTGTTCGCCTGGAATACACTCGCCAAAAGCGGCCCGAGCGCCAATTTAGTCTGATCGCACAAGTCCGGCCGGACATTTCAGGACGTATGTGCTACCAGGCGTCACCTAGGTGACGAAACGGGGGCACGTTTGGGCCCGCACTCCAAGGGGCGCCGGTACTATGCTTCCATGCGTCCGCGAGGCGCTGGCAGCCCCGAGCCGATAGCCTCAACGCCTTCTCAACGGAGAGAAGTTGATCATGACGACGAACCACATGACTACGATGATCGCGTGCTCCGGGTGGGATATCCCAGGGATCAGATCATGATCGTGCCGGCTGAACTTCCAACGCCATCACTGCCCGCGCTGCGCTCCCAGAGCTTCGCTTCGTGGCGCGGCCGGCTCGATCGCGAGCAAACGCCTGCCGTCGTTGCCATCGCCGGGTCGCGTGGCAAGACCAGTGTGCTGCGCGCCGCCGAAGCGATCTTCGCGCACGCCGGCCTGCGCACAGCCACGCGCTCCAGTGGTGGCGTCGAGATCGAAGGCCAGAGCCAGCGGGGTGAAATTACCCCGTGGGCGCGCGCGCTGACCCGGCTGCGAGCTGGCGGGCTTGACGTCGCGCTACAGGAAATCGACTGGGCTACGGTGCCGGCGCTAACGAACGCCGACATCGCCTACCCGGTGCTGGCGGTTTCCAACCTCTGCGCGAACAACGATGCCTGCCTGGCGACGCCGGACACCGCCGTGGCCCGGAAGGCGCTGGCGCGCATGAAGGCGGAAATGCAGGGCAACGGCAAATTGATTCTCAACGCCCATGACTTCGCACTGGCGAACAGCACCGATGAGGCCCATCCCGATCACTACATGGTCGGTATGACCCCAGACGCGCCGATGCTGCGCCGCCACCTGAGTCTTGGCGGCAACGCGTGTTACCTGCAAGGCAACGCGATGCTGCTGGGCGAGGCCGGGCAGACATCACTGGTCACGACGACGGATGACACCCCCTGGCTGCGCCATGGCTCGGTGCCCTTCGCGGTCCAGAACGCCTTGATGGCGGCGGCCATCGGCCGGGCCGCCGGCCTCTCGCTGGCGCAGATTGCGGGCGGACTGGCGGCCTACACCCCTCAGGCCGCCGCCATGCCGGGCTCGTTCAACATCTTCGACATCGGCGCGGCCACCGTCATCGTGGACCGCCCTATGCCCTCGTGGTTCCTGCGGCCGGCGGTGCGCGCCGCTGCAAGCATTGGCAGGGGGCGACAACTTCGGGTAATCGGCCCGATGTTGAACGTGCCGAGCGACGACCTCAGCGAAATCGGACGGCTGCTGGGCCGGCAGCACGGCGCCATTATCACGCACGGTGATTGGCCTCAGGACCGGCTGGCGCACTTCCGGCTGGGCGCCGCGATGAACGACGTGCCGCCCGTGTTCATGCAGGCAGCCGACGAGCGACGCGCGATCATGCAGGGTCTGGACATGTTGCGGACCGACGATGTGCTGTTGGTGCTCGCTGAGAACGCGCCGAGCGCGGTCAGGCTCGTCGCAGGGCGGAGCCGCCGCCTCGACGATGCTGAGCCAATGCCCGCCGGCGCGGCATGAGCGCCTCGCTCACGAATCGGCGAATCGCGCAACGGTTGGATGACCACGCCAAACTGCTCGAAATCGCTGGCGAGAACGCGTTTCGCGCCCGCGCCTACAGCCGGGCGGCCGAGGCGATTCAGGACCTCGACGCTCCCGTTGGCGAGTTGATCGCGGCGGGCAGCCTGCGCTCCCTGCCGGGGGTGGGCGAAGCGATCGCCGAGTCGATCGAACAGCTCGTGGCTTCAGGAACGTTTGCAGCGCACGATGAGCTGACCGCGGGCTATCCCGAAAGCCTCCTGCAACTGGCCACCGTACCCGGCATTGGCGCCAAGAGCGTCAGCCGGCTGTACCGGGATCTGCACGTCGCAACGCTCGATGATCTGGCTGCAGCGGCCGACGCCGGAACCATCGTCGTCACCAAGGGGTTGGGCAACCGCGTCCACAAGGCCGCAGTCGCCGGGCTGGCGCAACTGGCGAAGCGCACCGGATTTCTGCCGCTCGGGGTAGCCAGAGCGTTGGCCGGGCAGTTCGAGCTGGCCTACCTCTCGGCCAGACCGCAAGATCGTATCGCCGTGGCTGGCGGCGCCCGGCGATGGGACCCGCTGGTGGAGTCACTCGCCTTCCTCATCGCGACCGACAATCGCGACGCGGCACGTGATGCGGTCACCCGGTTACCGGGCGTCGAATCCGCCGCCAGCGAGACCGATGGCGCATTGGCGGTCTCGTTTGATGATGGCAAGACCGCAGAACTCTTCTTCACCAACGAGCAATCGTGGGGTTCGGCGCTGGTGCGCGCGACTGGCAGCGAGGCGCACCTCGCCCGGCTCGGCGGAATTGCCCCGGACCTCCCCGATGAAGAAGCCGTCTACGGCGCTGCCGGATTGCCCTGGATTCCGCCGGAGCTCCGCAGCGATGCCGAAGCATTTGACCGGCTGGATGACATGCCGGGCTTGATCACGCTGGCGGACATCAAGGGCGAGCTTCATACCCACACGACGTGGAGCGATGGGCAGGCCACCGTGCGCGACATGGCGGCGGCTGCACAAGCAAGGGGCTACCAGTTCCTCGGCATCACCGACCACAGCCACAGTCTGGCAGTAGCGAACGGGCTCAGCCAGCAGCGGCTGTCGGCGCAGCGTGACGAACTGGCCAGCGTTTCAGAGGAACTTGGCTTTCCGCTCTTCGCCGGCGCCGAGGTCGAGGTGCTTTCGAACGGCGACCTGGACTACCCGGATGCGGTGCTGGCCCGGTTGGATCTGGTCGTCGCCTCCATCCACGGCGGGCTCCGCCAGTCGCGCGGAACGCTGATGGAGCGGCAGGTGCGCACGCTGCGCAATCCGCACGTCGATATCCTCGCGCATCCTTCGGGCAGACTGCTTGAGCGCCGCGAGGGCGGCGATTTTGATTGGGACGTGACATTCGCCACGGCAGCGGAGACCGGGACCGCGCTGGAGATCAACGCTGACCCCGCCCGGCTGGATCTGGACCCGGCGCTGGCGCGCCGGGCGGCCGCTGCCGGCGCGCTGATCACCATCAACAGCGATTCGCACACCGCCTCCGGCTTCGAGCAGGAAGCGTATGGCGTGGCAATGGCCCGGAAAGCGTGGCTCCGGCCTGACCAGGTGCTGAACACCTGGGAGCCGGAGCGCGTGCGCGACTGGTTACGGGATCGAAAGCGGTAAGCGCGTCAGGACGCGACGCGCATCGGCAGCGCCGGTTGCGCGGCAACAACCCGCACCGCCGAAATGCCACCAACCGCCAGAAGCTCTGACTCGAACTCCGCGCTCCATTCAACGGACCGCGAGCGACTGCGGAGAATCCGGCGCTTTCCTGAGCGCAACGGCATCGACAGCACGACCGGATTCTCACCCTCGAAGCGCTTCAGGACGCCATCGACTGCCTGAAGCAGACGCACATCTGTCCAGTGATCGGTCGCCGCCGCGAAGTGCACCAGCACCGTATCCACCGGCGCTTTCGCGGCGACAGGCACCGGTAAATCAAAGGTCAGCGACTCGCAGACCAGCTGCAGCGACTCGCCCCGCTTTTCCAACTTCCCACGAATGTCGGCGATGGAGCCTTCGTTGAGCGTGCTGCCAAACTGTTCGTAGCTGGACGGGAAAACCACCACCTCGACCCGGCCCGACAGGTCCTCAGCGCCCAGCACCGCCATCGTCTTGTTCGATTTGGTGGTGATCCGCCGTACCGACTCGATCATGGCCAGCACCCGGACGCTTGAATTGACCTCGCGTTCGGCCAGCAGCGAGATGTCGCAAATTCCCCGCGCCTCGGGCAGATTCGCCAGATTGCGCATCACCTCGGTGAGCGGGTGGTCGCTCATATAGGCGCCGAGCAGTTCCTTCTCCCACTCCAGCATCTGCTGCGAGGACAGCGCGACATCGGGCACCGCGTCTGGCGCCGATGTCTCCGCCACGACGGCGCCAAACAAGTCCATCTGCCCGCGCGCGGTTGCCCGCTGCCGCTTTTGAGCGGAGGCAATGGTGGATTCCAGCGCTTCGAGCACCCCTCCCCTGCTGCCGAGCGCGTCGAGCGCCCCGGCCCGGCCGAGGGATTCCAGAACGCGGCGGTTCACCGCGCTCCAGTCAATGGCATCGCAGAGACCCGACAGGCTGGTGAACTCCTTCGTCGGTTGCTCGTCTCGTTGACTGATGATCGACGCCACCGCGCCGGACCCGACGTTCTTGACCGCCGCCATCCCGAACCGCACGGCTTGCCCGGTTTCGTGTGGCTCGACGCTGAATTCGACGAGGCTGCGGTTGATGCACGGTGGCAGCACCGCAATGCCCGAGCGCCGGCACTCGGCCAGCAGCGCCACGATGCGCTCGGTGTTGCCGAGTTCGGAGGTGAGCAACGCCGCCATGAACTCGACCGGGTGATTCGCTTTCAGGTACGCCGTTTGCGCGGCGATCACCGCGTATGCAGCTGAGTGCGCTTTCGGAAAGCCGTACCCGGCGAACTTCTCAATCAGGTCATAGACCTCGCCGGCCAGTTTCTTGCTGATCTTGTTCTCGGCGCAGCCGGTAATGAAGCGGTCCCGGTACTTTGCCATCTGCTCAGGCAGCTTCTTGCCCATCGCCTTGCGCAGCGCGTCGCCCTCGGCCATCGAGAACCCGGCCAGCACGTTGGCGATGCGCATGACCTGTTCCTGATACAGCGCCACGCCGTACGTTTCCGACAGGATCGGCTCCATGTCGGGGTGCAGGTACTCCGTCTCGGACTTCCCATGCTTGCGGGATATGTAGTCCGGAGCCATCGCCATCGGCCCGGGACGGATCAAGGCCATCAGCGCCACGAGATCGTCGAAGCAGTTTGGCTGCACGTCCGTCGTCATCCGGGCTGTCGTGCCCGATTCCAGTTGGAACACCCCGGCCGTCTCACCCCGGCGCAGCAGCGCGAACGCGGCCTCGTCCTCCAACGGGATTGACTCAAGGGATATGTCGTGCCCACCGGCCTGCAGCAGCGAGACGGCTTTGCCCAGCACCGTCAACGTCCGCAGACCCAGGAAGTCCATCTTGAGCAGACCCAGCTCCTCCAGCTGGGTCATGGGGTACTGCGTCGTGATGTCGCCTTCGCTCTTGCCGCCGGCCCGTTGCAGCGGCACGTGCTGCACCAGCGGATCACGCGAGATGACGACGCCAGCGGCGTGCGTCGAGGAGTGCCGCGAGATGCCCTCGACCTTCCGCGCGGTATCGATCAACTCGCGGACGGGCTCTTCCGCGTTGTACAGCGCCTGCAGCTCGGGCACTTTTTCCATGGCGTTGGCGATGGTAATGCCCGGGCCGGTAGGAATCAGCTTGGCGACGCGGTCGACTTCCCCGAAGGTCCGCCCCATCGCGCGGCCGCTGTCGCGCACCGCGGCCTTCGCGCCCAGCGTCCCGAAGGTGACGATCTGCGCAACCCGGTCGGCGCCGTACTTCTGGACCACGTAGTCGATGACTTCGCCACGCCGGTCATCGGCGAAGTCCATGTCGATGTCGGGCATCGAAATGCGGGACGGGTTCAGGAACCGCTCAAAAATCAGGTTGTACTTGAGCGGATCGAGCCCCGTGATGTCGAGCGAGTACGTCACGATGCTCCCGGCGGAGGAGCCACGGCCAGGGCCAACGAGGATGCCGTTTTCCTTGGCGTGCCGGATGAAGTCCCAGACCACAAGGAAGTAGTTCGCGAATCCCATCCCGCTGATGACGCCGAGTTCGTACATCAGACGCTCTTCAACGTCACCGGAAACGTGCCCGTAGCGGTTCTCGGCGCCGATGCGGCAGAGGTGCTCCAGGTAGGCATCGGCGGTGGGGAACTCCGCCGGCCGGGGAAACTCCGGTAGGTGGTACCCCTTGAACCCGAGATCCAGATTGCACATTTCGGCAATGCGCATGGTGTTCGCGACGGCATCCGGGACACCATCGAACAGGCGCGCCATCTGTTCCGGGCTTTTCAGGAAGAGCTGGTCAGATTCGGACTTGAGGCGCTTGGTATCGCTCAACTGGGTGTTCGTCTGGATGCAGACGAGAAGATCCTGCGCCGACGAGTCCTCCTGATTGCAGTAGTGGACGTCGTTGGTCGCCACCAGCGGGAGATCAAGAGAGCGCGCCAGCGCAATCAGATCACCGTTGACCTGCAGCTGTTCCTTGATGCCGTGGTCCTGCATTTCTATATAGAAGCGCTCGGGACCGAAGATCTCTTTCAGCTTGACGGCGTAATCGCGGGCGAGGTCAGGCTTGCCATGCAAAATATTGTTGGCGACCGGGCCGCCGAGACAGGCTGAGGTCGCAATGATCCCCTGCCCGTGCTCGGCCAGCATCTCGAGATCGATGCGGGGCCGGTAGTAGTACCCCTCGAGCTGTGCCCGGGTGGAGAGCTTGAGCAGATTGCGGTACCCGGTCTCGTTCTCGGCCAGCAGGAGCAGGTGGTAGGACTTTCGCTCGCGCGCGCGGGCGCTGCCTTCCGCCAAATACGCCTCGACGCCAACGATGGGGTGAATGCCGGCAGCGGTCGCGGTCTTGTACCACTCCATCGCGCCATACATGACGCCGTGATCGGTGACCGCAATGTGCTTGATTCCGAGATCCTGCGCGCGCGCCGCGTACTCCTTCGAACGGCCCATGCCATCCAGCAGTGAATATTCGGTGTGCAGGTGAAGGTGGGCAAACTCCGCCAACGTCGGCTCCTGTTCTGGTTCAGGGTGCGGCTGCGACCGCCAACGCGGGGAGTCGCTCCATGATATCTGTTGCGCCCGGGTTCATGCACTGACGAGATGAGAAAAGCGCCGCGACGTGCAGTGTCGCGGCGCGTCTGGTTTTCCCCACCCGTGGCC
>JASGGF010000037.1:0-20474 GCA_047605145.1 Thermomicrobiales bacterium
CCGCGTGCCGAGCAGGTTCAGGTTCGGGCCGTTGAGAACCAGCACGTAGGGCTGCGCGTCGGCCATCAGTTCAGCACCGGGTCAACGGCGGTGATTCGCCGCAGCTCCACGATCTGGTCACGCAGCAGCGCGGCCTTTTCGAACTCCAGATCGCGCGCGGCGGTCTTCATCTGCGACTCGAGCTCCTTGATCATGCGCACCAGTTCGTCGCGCGGGATCTCTGAGATGACGCCCGGCTTGCCGGAACCGCCGCTGCCACCCACCGAGTAGCCGGCCTGTTCTTCCGCCACTTGCTTGACGCGCTCGGTGATGTCCTTGATTTCCTTGATGATGCCGCGCGGCACGATGCCGTGCTCCTCATTGTGCGCCATCTGGATGGCGCGGCGGCGGTACGTTTCATCGATGGCCGCCTTCATGGAGCGGGTCATGGTGTCGGCGTACATCACCACCTGCCCATCGACGTGGCGAGCAGCGCGGCCGATGGTCTGGATGAGGGAGCCTTCCGAACGCAGAAAGCCTTCCTTGTCGGCGTCGAGGATCGCGACCAGCGAGACCTCCGGCAGGTCAAGGCCCTCTCGCAACAGGTTGATGCCCACCACCACGTCGTACACGCCGAGGCGAAGATCGCGCAGGATTTCGACGCGCTCAAGGGTGTCGATTTCGCTGTGCAGGTAGTGCGTGCGGACGCCCATTTCCTTCAGGTAGTCGGCGAGGTCTTCGGCCATGCGCTTGGTCAGGGTGGTGACCAGTGTGCGCTGGCCCAGCGCCACCCGCTGGTTGATTTCGCCGAGCAGGTCGTCGATCTGGCCTTTCGTCGGGCGCACCGAGATAGCCGGGTCGATCAACCCGGTGGGGCGGATCACCTGCTGCACCACGTTCTCGGTGTGCTCTTCCTCGTAGGGGCCGGGCGTGGCCGAGACAAAGACCGCCTGTGGGATCAACTGCTCGAACTCGCGGAAGGTGAGCGGGCGATTGTCGCGGGCGGAGGGCAGGCGAAACCCGTGCTCCACCAGCACGTCCTTGCGGGCGCGGTCGCCGGCGTACATGCCGCGCACCTGCGGCAGCGAGATGTGCGACTCGTCGACGAAGAGCAGGAAGTCGTCCGGGAAGTAGTCCATGAGGGTGGATGGCTGCTCGCCCGGCTTTCGGCGGGAGAGGTGCATCGAGTAGTTCTCGACGCCCGCGCAGTAGCCAGTCTCCTGCAGCATCTCGATGTCGTACATCGTTCGCTGGCGCAGGCGGGCGCTCTCAAGGATCTTGCCCTCGGCGTCCAGCTCCTGAATGCGCTCCTCCAGTTCCAGCTCGATATCGCGGATTGCGGCCTTCAGCTTGTCCTCGGTGGTTACGAAGTGCTTGGCCGGGTAGACGTCCAACTCAAGCCGCTCCACCAGCAATTCGCCGGTGAGCGGATCGACCTCGACGATGCGCTCGATCTCGTCACCGAAGAACTCGACGCGGACGGCGATGTCCTCGTAAGCGGGGAAGATCTCCAGCGTGTCTCCGCGCACCCGGAACGAGCCGCGCTCCAGCGTCATGTCGTTGCGGTCGTACTGGATGTCGATGAGCTGGCGCACCACCTTGTCACGACGGGCGCTGCCGCCGCGCCGGAGGTTGATGACGGTGTTCGCGTACTCCTCCGGGGAGCCGAGGCCGTAGATGCAGGAGACCGAGGCCACGATGATGGTGTCGCGCCGGGTGAGCAGCGAGCGGGTGGCGGCGTGGCGGAGCTTGTCGATCTCCTCGTTGATGTCCGAATCCTTCTCGATGAAGGTGTCGGTGCGCGGAACGTACGCTTCCGGCTGGTAGTAGTCGTAATAGGAGACGAAGTATTCCACCGCGTTATGCGGGAAAAACTCCTTGAACTCGGAGTAGAGCTGGGCGGCCAGCGTTTTATTGTGGGCCAGCACGATGGTCGGGCGATTGACGCGCTCGATGACGTTGGCCATGGTGAAGGTCTTGCCGGAGCCGGTTACACCGAGCAGCGTCTGGAATCGCTTGCCCTCGCTCAGGCCCTCAACGAGCCCCTGGATAGCCGTAGGTTGGTCTCCGGTCGGTTTGACATCAGCGACGATCTGGAAGTCTGGCATGCGTGCTCCCGCTGGGCTCCTCTGGCGACGGAACCTGAACCGGGAATTGTAGAACGTGCGAGCGAAATCTACCTGATGCGGTAGAACTCGGAGGATGGCCCGGCCTGTCCCAGCACGTCCGAGAGGTGGCGCACGGACCAGCGCTGGCCGGACCAGAGCAGGCGGCTGGCCGCCTCATCGCGTTCGCACCACTCGTGCTGGATGAAGTCGGCGCCGAGGGTGATGGCGGACGACGCTGGCACCTCGAAGGCGAGCACAGGGATGAAGACGATGGCGTCGCGCCCGTGGTCAAAAATTTGGTTGACGTAATCTGCGCTGTAGACGATGCCGGGGGCGAGGCCGGCGGCCTCGAAGAGCGCACGCTCAGCGGCGGCGACGGCAGACTCCTCCGCCTCCACGCGGGCGTGAATGGCCTGCCACGCGCCACCGAATGGCGCGTCGCCCCGGCGCTGCAGCAGCAGGAATTGCAGCCTCGCGTTGACGCGCCGCACCACGTAGGCATCGACGGCGTCGGAGATCAGAGTCGGCATGAGCGAAAGGCTAGCAGAGGCGCAGCGGGGCCGCGACGCCTAGCGGATATCGCGGCCGCGCCAGCGGAGCGGCTGCGAAGAAAGCGACGCGCGCGAGGGGAACCAGAGGGAGAAGAAGACGAGCAGGCTGGCGATGCCGGCGATCATCGCCAGCAGATGCGAAGCATCAGCGATGGCCGCCGCGATGATGGCCAGCGCCAGCGCCCCGGCGATGCGGAGCAGGCCGGGCGAGAGGTACTTCGAGCCGGAGCGGGGCCGGGAGGCCTCGCGCATGCGGGAGCGGGTGGCCGCCTGCCGGTGGCGCACGGAGGCGGTGAGCTGATCGACCGGCGAGCGCTGCGCCTCGGAGCGCTCAAGGATCTCCAGCACCTCCCGTTCGACGCGGGAGGGGCGCTCTGGCCCGTCCGAGACGGTCACGGCTTGCGGTCCGGCTGGCCGTTGGTCTTGGCCGGCGGCTGGCGTAGCTTCTTGGCGAACCCGCCGAGGAACATGCGGCCGACGTGATCGCTCACGCTTTCGGTAGAGAGTTCCGAACCAGTGGCTTGCAGCAACTCGCCCTCGCGCGTCGTCTGCGTCGCCCAGTCGGCGCGGGCGTCGCGCGCTTCCGTAAAGAACGCCTCCAGCCGCTCGCTGGCCTGCTCGTCGGTGCTGGCGAGGTCTTTCCGCAGTTCCGCGAGGGAGGAGCTCATGGCGTCGATCCAGCGTAGGACGGCGTCGCGGTTGGTGAGCAGGATGTCGCGGTGCATGGCCGGGCTGCCGGAAGCAAGCCGCGTGGTGTCGCGAAACCCGCCGGCGGTGAGCTGCTTCATCTCGCGCCATGAAGTGTCGCGGGCCACGGCGTTCATCAGGGCCGCGCTCATGGCGAAGGGGAGGTGGCTGACGCCCGCCACGTAGGCGTCGTGCTCGTAGGGATCGACGAAAAAGGGTTCGGCCCCCGCGGCGGCCACGAGGCCGAGCACGGTGCGCACCGCGTCCTCGGAGGCATTGACCGCCGGGGCGATGCACCACGTGGCGCCAGCAAACAGATCGGCCTCGGCGCCTTCGATGCTCTGGGTCTTGCCAGCCATGGGGTGGCCGCCCACGAAGTGCACGCCCGGCGGCAGGAGCTCCTTCGCCCACACCATCACCTGCGCCTTGGTGGAACCGGTGTCGGTCACGACCACGCCGGGCTGCAGGTTCGGCGCAAGGTCGGCCATTACCTCGCGCAGGCTGTTGACCGGAGCCGCCAGCACCACGACATCGGCTTCGCGGGCGGCCTTCGCGAGGTCCCACGCGCCCTTGTCGACCGCGCCCATCTTTTCCGCGGCGCGCTGGTGATCGAGGTTCGGATCAAAGCCAACGACATCGAGTGGCTTGCGGTTGTCGACCTTGTGCTCTTCGGACCAGCGGCGCAGCGCGAGGCCAATGGAGCCGCCAATCAGGCCGAGGCCGACAATCAGAACGCGCTGCATGGTGTCCTCTCTCCCGTGGCGGGCTGAGACTCAGGGCTGGTAGGTGGTGGTGTCGATCTCGCGGACCCAACCCTCTTCACCGTCCTCAGTGCGGAACCGCATCCAGCGGTCGCCGTCGGAGGGGTTATCGGTCGGGGCGTCCTCGTCGAGATACTCGAGCGGCGTGGACGGGGAGAGCGCCACGATGATGGCGTCGCTGGTTGATGGTCCGGAGCGGAAATTGACTGATTGGGCGGCTCCGATCTGGTGCGTTGGCTCGAAGTCCTCGGCGGTCGTAGTCGGCGTGATCGGCGCATCCGCCGCGTCATCGCTGGCCGCTTCGATAACGGGCGCGGCGGTTGGTTCGGGGACGATGGCCGCGTTGGCGCCATTGTCCTCCGACGGCGCGTTCGGGGTCGGTTGCGTCGTTTGCAACGGGTTGTTGGTGACGGCGAGCGGGATCAGGTCAGAGAAGGGCCGCGAGAGCGCGGCGAAGAGGACCGCTGCGCCGAAGACGCAGATGACGACCGCAATCACCATGGTGATGCCGACCATCAAACCGGCGCGGCGGTGCTGCTGCCGTAGGCGTGTGCTCAGCCCGGAATCAGTCATGCTGGAGGCATCTCACCCGGACGTGCGGCCGGGCAGGTGGAAGCGAGGGTCTCATACAAGCGCAGAATCTTAGCATGGAGGGCGATCCGGACTGAAATCTGGACTCCTGCGGGTTGAGTTCCGGCGGCAAGATCGGTACTCTCGGTTCATGCGCAGGTCTCTGGTGATTGCCCGAATTCACGGCGTCGAGGTTCGGCTGCACCCCACATTCGTGCTGGTGTTCCTTTGGGTGCTGGTCGATTGGCGGCGCTTCGGCCTGACCTCTGGCCCGGGCGCCATTCTCTTTACGCTCGCAACGGTGCTGCTGGTTTTCGTCTGCGTGCTGGCGCATGAGTTCGGGCACGTGTATATGGCGCGCCAGCAAGGCGTGCATGTCCACGATGTTTCGCTCTCGGCAGTGGGCGGTGTGGCGCGCATGGACCAGATGCCGGAGAACGCGCCCCGCACCGAAATGCTGATTGCGCTGGCTGGCCCGGCGGCGAACGTGGCGCTGACCGCCATCCTGCTGCCGCTGGTGCTGCTGGCTGGTGTCGCCAATGGCTTTTCAGACGTCGAGGATTACGCGCGCACCGTCTTTCAGCCATCCCTCGCTGGTCTGCTGACCACGTTGTTCTACGCCAATCTGCTGCTGTTGATCTCCAACATCCTGCCGGCGTTCCCAATGGATGGTGGCCGCGTGTTTCGCGCCGCCCTGAGCGGCCCGCTCGGCCGGCAGACCGCAACGCGTGTCGCGGTGGGGGTGGGGCTGGCGTTGGCGGCGCTGCTGCTGCTCGCCAGCATTCTGGTGATCAAGAGCGCGGTGCTGGCGCTCATCGCCGTGTTCATCGCGATCATCGCGCTCGCTGAGGACCGGGCGGTGCGTCTGGAGTCGTCATTGAAGCGGATGCGCGTCGGGCAGTTTGCGCTGTGGGACATGGGTGGCATTTCGCCCGAGCAGACGCTCGGTTACGCGCTGCGCGGAGGGCCGCGCGACATGGTCGTCACGCGGGGCGGGCGGGTGGTGGGGATGCTGTGGCGGAACCGCCTGCTGGCCGAAATTGGCGTAGGTGGGGCGGACCGCACCGTGGCCGACGTGATGGAACCCGGCGTGACCACGCTGGATGTGGATGCGTCGGTGTATGACGTGCAGCGGCTGATGAACGATCAAGGGCGCTGGGCGGTGCCAGTCACCGAACACGGCGTGTACCGGGGGATTTTCACCGGGGACCGGTTCTTGCATATCTACCGGCAGATCTCCCCCGATCCGGTCCAGCGGTTCCGCGCGTTCTGGGATGGGGGACTTCTGGCTCGTTTCCGCAGCTGAGGACAGTAGCGGATATCGGCCAAATCGGCGATACTACGCGTATCGTGCCGCATTGTAGGGGTGCGATTGCTCAGAATCCTCCCTAGCGCCCCGGCCAGGAATGCCATGAAAGTTTCGACACGCGGAGAATACGGAGTTCGGGCGATGGTCGCCCTGGCCAAGAATCATGGTCAGGGGCCGATGTCGATTGCGGCGATGTCCAAGGCGTCATCGGTGCCGATGCCGTATCTTGAACAGCTTATCGGGCCACTGCGCCGCGCCGGCCTCGTTGAAAGCACCCGCGGCGCCCGGGGTGGGTACCGCCTGACCCGCGAGCCGGACATGGTGCGGATCGGCGAGGTCTACCGCGTCATGGAAGGGCCGGTCGCTCCCATGGACTGCGTGTCCGAAGACCTTTCAGAGCAGACGTGCCCGCTGATCGAAGGCTGTGAGACACGCCCGGTCTGGTTGCGGATGCGGGATGCCATCGCGGAAACGCTTGACTCCACGACGCTGGCGGATCTCATCCGGGATGCGCCGCGCCGCGATGCCGTGACCGAGCCAACTGCTGCCGCCAGCTAACGCGGCAGGCGCCGCCGGCCTGGCGATGCCTGCGCCGCGCTGAAGTCCGATGTCTACAGACGACTCCACGATCTACCTCGATCACGCGGCGACGACGCCGTTGGATCCTGCTGTGCTCTCGGCAATGGAGCCGTATCTGCACACGCTGTACGGGAATCCCTCTAGCATTTACCGGGTCGGGCAGGATGCGCGCGCAGCGGTCGATACCGCGCGCGGTCAGGTGGCGCGCGTGCTGGGGTGCGCCCCGGGTGAGGTGCTGTTCACCAGCGGCGCCACTGAGAGCGACAACCTCGCGCTGCGTGGCGTGGCGTGGGCGGCGCGCCTCGCGGCTCCGGGCGCCTTGCCCCACATCGTGACCACGTCCATCGAGCACCACGCGGTGCTGCACACCGCTGAGTCGCTGGAGCGACAGGGGTTTCGCGTTACGTTCGTGGCGCCCGGGCCGGACGGGATCGTGGCGGCAAGCGCGGTCGAGGCGGTGATCGAGCCGGATACCTGCCTGATCTCCGTGATGCTCGCGAACAACGAGACCGGCGCCATTCAGCCGGTTGCCGACATCGGGCGATTGGCGCGGGAGCGGGGCATTCCCTTCCACAGTGACGCCGTGCAGGGCGCGGGCCTGCTGCCCTTGCGCGTGGATGACCTCGGCGTCGATTTACTCTCGCTATCTGCGCACAAATTCTACGGCCCCAAGGGGGTCGGGGTGCTCTACGTGCGGCGCGATACCCCTCTCGATTACACGCAGACCGGCGGGGGGCAGGAGCAAGGGCGGCGCGGGGGAACGGAGAACGTGGCGGGCATTGTAGGACTCGGCGCGGCGCTTGAGCGCGCGGAGCAGTTCCGCGAGCCGTACGCGGCCCACTGTCGAGTGCTGCGCGATCAACTGGCGGCAGGCATGTTCGCCGCCGTGCCAGATGCCGTCCTGAATGGACCGCCGCTGGATGGCCCGCGCTTGCCAAACAACCTCAATGTCTCGATACCGGGCGTGCAGGGCGAAACGGTGCTGCTGGCGCTCGATTTGCTGGGCGTGGCGGCGTCGGCGGGATCAGCCTGCACGACGGGCAACAGCGAGCCAAGCCATGTCCTAACCGCCATGGGGCTTTCTGAAGAAGGCTGCCGCTCGGCGTTGCGCTTCACAGTGGGCCGCAGCACGTCCGCTGGGGAGATTACGGACGCGGTCGACGCGGTGGCGGAAGCGGTGCAGCGCGTGCGGTCACTCGCCGGGGTCTGATTCCTCGCGCGGCGGCTCATCCGTCACAATCTCCGCTTCAGCGAAAACCCGCTCCCGCGCGTCCTCGGAGAATTCGCCCAGTGGCGGGAGCTCGCTCAGCGACGCAAGGCCGAACTGGCGCAGGAACGCGACCGTCGTGGCGTACTGGATCGGATTGCCGACGGTCGGGAGTCGCCCGGCGATGTCGATCAAGCCGCGCGCGTGCAGCGTCGCCAGCACACCGGAGGAATCGACGCCGCGAAGCGCGTCGATTTCGGCGCGAGTGACGGGTTGGCGGTAGGCAATCAGCGTCAGGGTTTCCACTGCCGCGCCGGAGAGACGAGATTCGCGGTCGATACGCAGGAAGTGCCGAACCTGCTCGGTGAAGCGCGGCGCGGTCGAGAGTTGCACGGTGTCCTGATGCCGCAGGATGACCCAACCCCGGTCGGTCGCCTCGTTGAGAACCCCCAGTGCTCGTTCCACCTCGTTCGTGGAAACGCCAGCGGCGGCGGCCAGATCGCGCAGCGTCGCCGATTCGGGCGAGACGAGCAAGAGCGCTTCCAGGAGCGCCGGCAGGTCGGCGGCCTCGACCGCCGGTAGCCGCTGCTGCTCGGCGATGGCCTGCGTCGCTTCAGCCATTGAGGTCAGCCTCGCCCGAATCGCCGGCTGAGGCAAGGTTTGGGACGCCGGCGTAGCGACTAACCGTGATCTCTCCAAACAGCGAGGGCTGAGACGCCTCCACCGCGTGCCTCCGGATAAGCGTCAGCAACGCGAGAAACGCCAACGCCTGCTCCTGCCGTGACGCGACGCCTGCCGCGAAGCGCGAGAAGCTGGCCTCCTCGCCACGATCCAGTAGGGAGAACACGCGCGAAATCATTTCGCGCAGGGTCGTGGCGTGGCGGGTCGTCAGCGGTAGCGGCTCTGCCGGGACGCGGCTGAGCCAGCGGCGCAGGGCGCGCGCCAGCACGCGCGGCGTCTGCACGCTTATCGGCGTGGTGACCGGCGGGGGGTGGACGATGCTGGCGCCACGACCGAAGCCGGTCTGGCCGTGCGCAGCGGAAAGCGTCGCGGCCGCCAGTTTGATGGCGCGGTACTCCTCCAACTGCCGCACCAGATCGTCCGGGTCCTCTTCCTCAAGATCTGGGGCGGGGCGAGGCAGCAACTCACGTGACTTCAGGAGCGTCAGGCGCCCGGCGATGGCCGCGAACTCGGCGATCTCGCCCGGGGCCGGGTCCACCCGGCTGGCGATGTAGGCCACGAACTGCTCCAGCACCGCCATCAACGAGAGGTCGGTGATGGGCAACTGCTGGTGCTCAATCAGGCGCAGCAGCACATCCAGCGGACCCTCGTACGAGGGGAGCCGGAGTTGATACTCGTGGAGCAGTGGCGTGGTTGGGGCAACCGTGGGCGTGGACATGGAACGAGTCTACAGCGAGTGCGAAGAGTCGGAGAGGCCGCTCACGCCCACGGGGCGAAGAGGCGGAACAGGAGCTGCCGGACCGGCTCGGTAATGCCGCCGATGATGCTGCTGCCGATGCCGCCGCCGAGCAGGATGAGCAGGAAGAGCAGCATGATGCCGTAACGCTCAAGCGGGGCCAACACCGGCCGCCAGAACGGTGGCAGCAGCGCGGTCAGGAGGCGGGAGCCGTCAAGCGGCGGCAGCGGAATCATGTTGAACGCCGCCAGCCCAAAGTTGACGATGACGAAGATCCACAGAAACTGCACCAACTGTGGCTGAGCCTGTCCGGAATCCAGCATGTACTTCAACACAGCGGCGGCGAAGGCGCCCATCACCACGTTGGAGAACGGCCCGGCCAGCGCCACGACCGCCATGCTCCCCTGCCGCCCAAACCGGCCCAGTGGGCGCAGCCGTGACTGGTTGACTGGCACCGGCTTGCCCCATGCCAGCGCCGGCAACCCGAGCGCGATCAGCAGGAACATGATCGCGCCCATTGGGTCGAAGTGCGAGACCGGGTTGAGCGTGACTCGCCCGAGGTGTCGCCCGGTGTCGTCGCCGAGCCACGAGGCGGTGGCGGCGTGCATGCACTCATGCACGGAAATGGCAATCACGAATGTGACGACGAGCGAAATGATCGTCGTCACATCCAGATTGCCAATCCCGAAGTTCATTCTTTTCCGGAACCCTGCCTAGATCGCCTGGAACTTGGCCGCGCCGCCCGGGGCCTGCTCCGCGCCGGAATCGGCGTAGAGGTGGCAAGCGACGAAATGGCCATTCCCCTGGTTGGCGAACGCCGGGTCGACCTGCCGGCAGACCTCCATCGCGTAGGGGCAGCGGGTGTGAAAGTGGCATCCGGAAGGCGGATTAATCGGGCTGGGCACGTCGCCCGGCAGAATGATCCGCTCGCGCCGCTTCTCGATCACCGGGTCCGGGATCGGCACCGCCGAGAGGAGCGCCTTGGTGTACGGGTGGAGTGGATCGGCGTACAGCTCGTTGCGGTCCGCCATCTCCACGATCTTGCCGAGGTACATCACCGCCACGCGGTCGGAGATGTGCTTCACCACCGAGAGGTCGTGGGCGATGAACAGGTAGGTTAGGCCGAAGCGCTCCTGCAAGTCTTCCAGCAGGTTGACGATCTGAGCCTGAATCGAGACGTCGAGCGCGGAGACCGGCTCGTCGGCGACGATGAAGTCCGGGTTCGCCGCCAGCGCGCGGGCGATGCCGATGCGCTGACGCTGGCCGCCGGAGAACTCATGCGGGTAGCGGTTGGCGAAGTAGGGGTTGAGACCCACCGTCTCCAGCAGCTCCTGCACGCGCTGGGTGCGCTCTTTCTTCGGCACCAGATTGTGAATCTGCATCGGCTCGGCCACGATGTTGCCGACCGTCATGCGCGGATTCAGCGAGGCGTACGGGTCCTGGAAGATCATCTGCAAGTGGCGGCGCATCTTGCGCATGTCGCCACTGTTCAGTTTGGTGAGGTCCTTGCCCTTGAAGACGACCTCGCCGCCGGTGGGCTTGTAGAGCTGGAGGATGGCGCGGCCGGTGGTGGACTTGCCACAACCAGACTCGCCGACCAGTCCCAGCGTTTCGCCCGGCATCACCGAGAACGAAACGCCATCGACGGCCTGCACCGCCCCGACCTTACGCTGGAAGATGATTCCACGCGTCAGCGGAAAGTGCATCTCCAGGTCGGTGACCTGCAGCAGCGGTTCCTGGCTCTTGCCGTTCGTGGACGCGGTGGCCGGGGAGGCGGCGGCGCCTGCGGTAGTAGCGGTCATGTTCAGCCTCCTAGACCGTGTTGGTTTCCGGGTCCGGCGCGTCGGGCAGCAGCGGGTTGTCCGGATCGAGCACCCCGTGCGAGCCGGGGATGATCGTCTCCAGGGAGTAGTCGGTGATATCGGACGGCAGCGGCTTGCCGTGCTCCAGGGCCACCTGCTCCTGGTCGTCCGCCTTGCTCACTTCCTCCCAGAACCAGCAGGCAGCGCGGTGCCCCGGCTTGACTTCGAGGAGTGGCGGGTTCTGCTGTTCGCACTTCTCACGCGCGTAGTTGCAGCGGGGCACGAACGGGCACATGTCCGGCAGGTCGATGAGATCCGGCGGCAGGCCCCGGATCGGCTCCAGCTTTTCCTTGCGCGTCGCATCGAGGCGCGGGATCGACTTGAGGAGGCCGACGGTGTACGGGTGGCGGGGATTCGCGAAGATTTCCTCGGTCGAGGCGGTCTCCACGATGTGCCCGGCGTACATGACCTGGATGCGGTCGGCCATGCCGGCCACCACGCCCATGGAGTGGGTGACCAGGATCACGCCCGTGTCGCGCTCGGTCTGGAGCGTGCGCATCAGATCGAGAATCTGCGCCTGGATCGTCACGTCGAGCGCGGTGGTCGGCTCGTCGGCGATCAGCAGCTTCGGGTTGCAGGAGAGCGCCATGGCGATCATCACGCGCTGGCGCATACCGCCGGAGAACTGGTGGGGATACTGGTCCACGCGCTCTTCGGCGTTCGGGATTCCCACCATCTTCAGCAGTTGGATCGTGCGCTCCTTCGCCTGGGCCTTGTTCATGCCCATGTGGAGCTGGAGCGCCTCGGAGATCTGGCGGTTGATGGTGAGCACCGGGTTCAGCGAGGTCATCGGGTCCTGGAAGATCATGGCAATGTCATTGCCACGGATCGCCCGCACCTGATCGTCCGACATCCGCAGAATGTCGTCGCCATTGAACAGGATCTCGCCAGCCACGATCTTGCCGGGCGGGCTGGGGATGAGGCGCATGATGGAAAGACCCGTCATGCTCTTGCCGCAACCCGACTCGCCTACGACACCGAGCGTTTCGCCCGGCATCACATAAAAGGAGACATCGTCAACGGCCTTGACAGTGCCATCCTGGGTCTGGAACTGCGTTTTCAGGTTCTTGACTTCCAGAATTGGCCCAGAGTGGCCATTCGCGCCCTTGCCGTTTGTCGCGGCGGACTTCGGCTTGCGCCTGGCGACCATGCTCGCTCCTCTCTCGCCCGCGTGGTTGGCGGGGGTGCGTTCACTCGGCGCCATCAGGCGCCTGCCGACGACCAGCTGCGGCTTCCAATGCCGCGTCTCGCGGCCGGTCGCAGGTCGCGCGAGAAATGTCTGGAATCTGATCCCTTGCTGGCCCGGCAGGATACCACAGCGGTATAGGCGCCTCAATCATCCCGGCACAACGGATTACACAATTCACACGTTCGGTTTCTGTAAGTTGCGCCGAAAGCAGACGCGGTCTTCGCCGGGGCCGTCGTAATCCGGATGCCATGAAACGCCCTCCGTTTCACGGGTCCCTGGCACGACCTCGAAACCGAGCCGCCGGTGAAACCGGATCGAGCCGGTGTTCAACGGCGACGTGACCGCCCGTGCCTCCGTGCAGCCAGCTGCCAGCGCGTCGGCGAACAGCCGCCCGTACAGCGCCTCCCCGACGCCCATCCCCCGGGCTTCCGGCGAGACGCCAATGAAGTGGCAGTAGACCTGGGCCGGGTCACTCTGCGAGCGGAACCCGGCCAGAAAGCCGACGATGGCGCCGTCGGACATCGCGATCGACAGCCACGGCGCGAAGTGCGTGAAGAACAGGCGGGGGAGCATGTCCTGCATGGCGCGGCCACCCCACCACTCGTTGAGCAGGGGGATGACCACGTCGTAATCCGCCGCCGTGCCGGGCCGAATGGCAACATTCGGGCTCACGGGCGCTCGACAGCGGCCAGCATGTCGCGGCTCGCCTTCATCAACAGGCCCGGCGCGTTCGGCACAATCATCTGGAAGCCCTGCGCAATCCGCTTGTTGACGGTCGCGATGTCTGGCGCGACGATGGCCAGCGCCACGTTCGTGCCCTTCGCGGCGTCGAGCACCTGCTGAATGACCGCCTCGACTTCCGCCACGCCGTACTGGCCACCGTAGCCCATCGACTGCCCGAGGTCGGAGGGGCCGACGAAGAGGACGTCCAGCCCCGGCGTAGCCAGAATGGCGTCGAGGTGCTTGAGAGCGTCGATGTGCTCGAACTGGGCAATGCTCAGCACCCGCTCGTTCAGCGTGTTGATCAACTCGGGCATCGGCTTGCCCACGCCGTAATCGAACGTGCGGCCACCCGCCAGGCCGCGCAGGCCAGCCGGGGCGTAGCGCATGGCATCGATGGCCTCCCTGACCAGTTCCGGCGTGCTGGTTTGGGGAATCATCATGCCGGAGACCCCGAGGTCGAGGTACTTCAGGATGACCTGCCGGTCATTTTCGCCCACGCGCACCATGGCGGGGATACCGCGCGCCTCGGCGGCAAGGATCATGGGGTAAATGTCGTCCGGCGAAATGCGGCCGTGCTCCGCATCCATCAGCACGAAATCGAAACCGGCCAGCGCGACGATCTCCACCACATCGGGCGATGGCATCGGGATGAACACGCCCATGACGATCTCGCCGTTGCGAAGTTTGGCCTTGACCGGGTTATCGAACTGCATCGGATGCTCCCTGACGACGTCGCCCCCAAAAACCGGCGGGCGAATCAGCACTGGAGGGGCATTCTAACGAACCTTTTCCAATCGAGGAGCCTCTCCGTCTGTGCCGAGGTGTCCGTACAATGCCGCCATGACTGACCTGACGGATGCAATCGAGACGCGTGGGCCCGGCGATATCGCCACCCTTGAACGGGAAGCCGCCTACTGGGCGGCGTTCGCCCGCGTGCGCCACATCGGCCCGGCTCGCATTGCCCGGCTGGTCGACCGGTTTCGGGCGCTGGAGATCGCTTGGTGGGCGCCTGAGGCCGAGTTGCGGGCGACACTAGAACCTCGCGCGCTGTCAGAGCTACTGGCGACGCGGCGCACGCTCGACCCTGAGCAGGAGGCCGACCGGCTGCGGCAGCGAGGCATTCGGGCGCTGTTCCCGGGGCAGGCGGAGTATCCCCGCCTATTGGCCGAAGCATCGGGTCACCCCAGCGTGCTGTACATCCGGGGGGAACTGACGCCGGAAGATGCGACCGCTGTCGGTATTGTGGGGACTCGCCGATCCACACCGTACGGGCGCCACGTGACCGCCGAGATGTCGGAGTCGCTGGCGAGGGCAGGAATTACCGTCGTTTCCGGGCTGGCGCGGGGCGTCGATGCTGTCGCGCACGCGACAGCGCTGGAGGTGGGCGGCCGGACGGTGGCCGTGCTGGGTTCCGGGGTGGACGTAATCTACCCCGCCGAGCACCGGCGGCTGGCGGAGCGCGTGCTTGAGCAGGGCGCCATTGTTTCGGAACAGCCGCCGGGCGCCAAGCCAGACGCGCCGAACTTCCCGGCGCGCAACCGCATCATCTCCGGCATGTCGCTCGGTGTCGTGGTGATCGAGGCGCCCATGCGGAGCGGCGCCCTGATCACCGCCACCTTCGCGGCGGATCAGGGACGCGACGTATTCGTGGTGCCGGGAAACGTGGGCAATGACAGCAGTGAGGGCACGAACCAGCTGCTGCGCGATGGCGCGCGGCTGGTGCGGAATGGCGCCGACGTGCTGGCGGACCTCAACCTGCGGCCAGACCGGCCCGCGCAATTGGCGCTGCAGATGCCGCTCGATCCGCTGGAAGCGCGCATCATCTCCCTGCTGGGAGGCGAGCCACTGCACATCGATGACGTCGCTGACGCGGCGGCGATTTCGACCATCGATGCGGCGCAGGCGCTCCTGTTGATGGAGCTTAAGGGGCTGGTGCGGAACTGCGGCGCCCAGTTTTACGTTCGTAAATAGTCCCGGGCGCTTGACATGCTGCGTACGACAGGCCTAACGTTCCGGCCCGCCTGAAGGTCGGCCACTTCCGCCTTTTCAGCCCGGCCCGGCGACAGGCGCCCCCGCTTCCTGACTATTCTGGAGTTCATCAAGACCTATGGCCACCACTGAAAAACCGACGACACGCAAGCGCACATCGACAACCGCGAGTAAGTCCACCGCCAGCAAGACGACGAAGACCGGGACCACGCGGAAGAGCGCTAGCGCTGCCCCCTCAGCGGGCCGTGGCAAGCTGGTGATCGTGGAGTCGCCGGCCAAGGCGCGCACGATTGGCAAATATCTGGGCAGTGGCTACACCGTGAAGGCCTCGATGGGCCACGTGCGCGACCTGCCGAAGAGCACGCTCGGCGTCGATGTCGATGACAACTTCACCCCGACCTATCTCGTGCCGCGCGACAAGGCCAAGCTGATCAAGGAGCTGAAGGCCAGCGTGCAGGGCGCCCGCGAGATTTACCTCGCGACCGACCCCGACCGGGAGGGTGAGGCGATTGCGTGGCACCTGGTGCAGGCGACGGGCGCCTCCGCGAAGCCGGTGCACCGCGTGGTCTTCCATGAAATCACCCCGGAGGCGGTGACGCAGGCGATGTCCTCGCCGCGCGCGATCGACCCCGACCTCGTGGATGCCCAGCAGGCGCGCCGCGTACTGGACCGGCTGGTCGGCTACAAGGTCAGCCCGCTACTGTGGAAGAAGGTCAAGCGCGGCCTCTCCGCCGGCCGGGTGCAGACCGCCGCGCTGCGCATCGTGGCCGAGCGCGAGCGCGAGATCGAGGCGTTCGAGCCGGTCGAATACTGGTCGCTGGACGCCGATCTGGCGAAGCAAACGAGCGGCGAACCGAAGAAAAAGGACATGTTCCGCGCGGGGCTGAGCCGTGTGGCCGGCAAGAAGCCGGTGCTGGACACGGGCGAGCAGGCGCAGGCCATCGTGGCCGGGCTGGAGGGCGCCGCCTACCGTGTGCGCGATGTCACCACGAAGGAGACGCAGCGCCGGCCACAAGCGCCCTTCACCACCAGCACGCTGCAGCAGGAAGCCTCGCGCAAGGCGGGTCTCGGGGTGCGCCGCACCATGCAGCTGGCGCAGGAGTTGTACGAGGGCGTTGATCTGGGCGCGGCGGGCACGCAGGGCCTGATCACCTACATGCGCACCGACTCCACGAATGTGGCCGCGTCGGCACAGCAGGCGGCGCGCGACGAGATCGCCAACCGCTACGGCGCCGAGTATCTGCCGGAGCGGCCGCCGGTGTACGCCCGCAAGGCCAAGGGCGCGCAGGAGGCGCACGAGGCGATTCGCCCGACCTCGCCGCACCGCGACCCGGCCAGCGTGAAGCCGTTCTTGTCATTGCAGCAGTTCAAGCTCTACCAGCTGATCTGGCAGCGCTTCATGGCCTCGCAGATGCGCCCGGCCATCCTCGATCAGACCGGCGTGGATATCGCGGCGGGTCCGCCAGCAGTGATCGCCGAAAACGGCGAGGCGCCGTACACCTTCCGGGCTACTGGCTCGGTGGTCAAGT
This sequence comes from Thermomicrobiales bacterium, assembly GCA_047605145.1. GTDB lineage: Bacteria > Chloroflexota > Chloroflexia > Thermomicrobiales > UBA6265 > JACCXM01. The sequence continues at coordinate 16,461 of JASGGF010000037.1, forward strand.
TCCCCGGGTTCATGGCCGTGTATCAGGCTGGCCGTGACGAAGGCGACGCCGAAGACGAGCTGGAAAAGGGCGCGCTGCCCGTGCTTTCGCCGGAGGAGTACGTCAACCTGCTGCAGCTGCTGCCGGAGCAGCACTTCACCCAGCCGCCGCCGCGCTACACCGAGGCCTCGCTGGTGAAGGCGCTGGAGGAGCAGGGCATCGGGCGGCCAAGCACGTACGCGCCGACGGTGGCGACGCTGACGGCGCGCGGCTATGTCGCCACCGAGCAGCGCAAGCTGATGGCTACCGAGCTGGGGCTGATTGTCAACGACCTGCTGGTGGAGCATTTCCCCCGGGTCTTCGACGTCGGCTTCACCTCTCAAATGGAAGAAGAGCTGGACGAAATCGCCTCCGGCGACCGCTCGTGGGTGCCCACACTGCACGAGTTCTACGGGCCATTTTCCGAGACGCTGGTGCGCGCCGAGCAGACCATGGAGCGCGTCAAGCTGAAGGACGAGCCCTCCGGCGAGGACTGCGAGCACTGCGGCCGCCCGATGGTGATCAAGCTTGGCAAGTACGGCAAGTTCCTTGCCTGTAGCGGTTTCCCGGAGTGCCGCAACGCCCGCCCGTTGCTGACCCGCATCGGCGTGACCTGCCCGACGTGCCACGAGGGCGAGATCGTGGAGCGCCGGTCGAAGAAGGGGCGCACCTTCTTCGGGTGCGACCGTTACCCGGCCTGCGACTTCGTGTCGTGGAACAAGCCCGTAGCGCGGCCCTGCCCGGCCTGCGGCAACGCGTTCATGACCGAGGCGGGCCGCAAGGGGCAACTCAAGTGCCCGGCGTGCGGCGCGACAGCGGATGCCGAAGCTCCTGCGGAGTTGGCGATCGCCGGGTAAGCCCCCCGGCGATCCGCCACAACTCCTGTACCATTGCCCGCCAGAATTTCCCGTGGCCAGAAGGCTGGCCACTCCCGCCCTGATTCCGACAGGATGCCCACCCTCATGTCTCGTTCTCTCCATACGGCGTCGCGTCGCTTCTCTGAGCCGATCCACGCGACGACCATTCTCGGCGTGCGCCGCGATGGCATCGTGGCCATGGCCGGAGATGGGCAAGTCACCATCGGCGACGTCGTAATGAAGCACGGCGCCCGCAAGATTCGCCCGCTGGCGGACGGCCTCGTGATCGCCGGTTTCGCGGGCGCGGTAGCCGATGCGTTGACGCTGTTCGCCAAGTTCGAGTCCCAGTTGCGCGCGGGCGATGGCAACCTGCGCCGGGCGGCGGTGGAGCTGGCGAAAGAGTGGCGCACTGACCGCTACCTCCGCCGACTCGAGGCGCAATTGATCGTCGCTGATGGCGAATCGATCCTCGTGCTCTCGGGCGAAGGCGACGTCATCGAGCCGGACGACGGGGTGGCGGCCATCGGTTCCGGCGCGCCGTACGCGACAGCAGCCGCCAAGGCGCTGATTGCCAACACGGACCTTCCGGCGCGCGAGATTGTGGAACGGGCGATGGAGATCGCCGCCGACCTCTGTATTTTCACGAACAACCGCTTCACCATCGAGACGGTTGGCGGTGAGGTTGAAGACGCCGATGAGGAGACGTCCGACGACGATGTCATCGACGAACTCAGCGAAGATGAGCAGGCGGGGGAGTAGCGAGCGTGGTTGAGGCGAAGCCTCGGAAGCTGGCGCCGGCGCCGATGGTGCGCACCCCGGACCGTGGCGGCGATGAACCGACGGTCGAGAACCTGACGCCTGCCCAGATCGTGGCGGAGCTTGACCGCTTTGTGATCGGGCAGGCCGACGCCAAGCGGGCCGTGGCCGTGGCCTTGCGCAATCGCTACCGGCGGCAATTGCTGCCGGACGAGTTGCGCGGCGAGGTCGTGCCCAAGAACATCCTGATGATGGGGCCGACCGGCGTGGGCAAGACCGAAATTGCCCGGCGCGTGGCGCGCATTGTGGATGCCCCATTCGTGAAGGTGGAGGCGACGCGCTTCACCGAGGTCGGCTACGTCGGGCGCGATGTCGAGTCGATCGTGCGCGATCTGGTCGAGGTCGCGATCGACATGCTGCACGGCCGCCGGCTCGAGCAGGTGCGCGAGGCCGCCGCGACGGCGGCGCGGGCGCGGCTACTGGAGATTCTGGCCGAGCAGTTGCTCGATCAGCACCGGCTGCCGGGTCAACCGGCGGCGCCCGCTTCGCGCAGCACGAGCAAGCGGACGGCCGCTTCGACGCGGCGCCGCGAACGCGAGCAGGAACAACTCGTCGCGCTGCTCGATACGGACGCGCTCGACGACGAAACCATCGAGATCGAGCTGGAAGAGCCGTGGATGGAGCCGGGCTACGATGAGTCCGGGCCGGGCGGACCAGACGACGGCTACGACACGTTCCCGGACTTCTTCAGCCAGTATTTTGCTGCGCCGCCCCGGCGGCGTCGCCGCGTCTCCGTGCGCGAGGCGCGCCGCATTCTGGCGCAGCAAGAGGAAGACCGGCTCGTCGATTGGGAGCGCGTGATCGAAGGCGCAATCCGGCGAGCCGAGAACGCCGGTGTGGTGTTCATCGACGAAATCGACAAGACGATCAACGCGGAAGGCGAGTACGCCGGCAGCGTCTCTGGCGAAGGGGTGCAGCGCGATCTGCTGCCCATCGTCGAGGGCTCCGTGGTGATGACCCGGTATGGGCCGGTGCGCACCGATCACATCCTGTTCATCGCCGCCGGGTCCTTCCACGTGACTCGGCCAGCCGACCTGATCCCGGAGTTACAGGGGCGCTTCCCGATCCGGGTCGAGCTCCAGAGCCTGAGCGAGGATGACCTCTACACAATCCTCAACGAGCCGGAGAACGCGCTGACCAAGCAGAGCGTGGCGATGCTGGCGACTGAAGGCGTGGAACTGGAGTTCGGTGACGACGCCTTGCGTGAGATGGCCCGGCTAGCGATGCTGGTGAACCAGAGCGCCGAGGATATCGGCGCGCGCCGGCTGCACACCGTCATCGAGCGGGTCATCGAGGAGATCTCGTTCGATGCGCCCGATCTGCAGGGCCAGCAGATCGTGATCGATGCCGCCTTCGTGGCTGAGCGGATCGGCGAAGTCGCGGCGGACGAAGATCTGAGTTCCTACATCCTGTAGGCGACAGCGGCGCTGGCACAGGTGATGGCGGAACCGGGACCATTTTCAGCTCCCCGGATTCTTGACACTGAAAAAACACGGGTGCTATCGTCGCCCAATCCTGAAAACTGGCAGGCGGAGTCATCGTAGATTTCCGGTGAACGCTGAAATCGGGTTGTCTGACGCGGGCGCGGTGTACCAGCCGTCGCAGTGTTCAGCGGCCCGGCAACCCGTCAGAGAGTCTTACCACCCTGAGGTAAGCCCCGCATGTTTCGTTTTGCGCTGAATCGGATTTTCTGGCTCGTGCCGACGCTGCTGGCCATGGCCGCCGTCACGTTCTTCATCATGCACGCCACGCCGGGTAGCCCGTTCAACGTGAGCGACAAGCAGCGTCCCGAGGATATCGCGCGGCTCGAGGCGCTGTACGGCCTCGACAAGCCATTGCCGGAGCAGTTCGCCCGGTACGTCTGGAACGCGCTTCATTTTGACTTCGGCATCTCGTATTCCGCCCGTCCCCAAACCGTCAATGAGATTATCGGGCGCACATTTCCGATTTCGCTCCACCTGGGCACGATGGCGCTGGTCTTCGCCATCGTTGTTGGCATGCTGCTGGGCGTTCTGGCAGCGGTGAACCAGAACGGGTGGATCGACTACTTCTCGGTCACGCTCGCGATTCTCTTTTACAGCATGCCCAGCTTCGTGATGGGCTTCCTGCTGATTTTGATATTCGCGGTTTACCTCCCCGACATGGGCATCAACCTCGGGTTTCGGGTCGGAGGCTGGGAGCGGCCGCAGGACTGGATATTGCCCACCATCGCGCTCGGCGCCGCGCCGCTGGCGACATTAGCGCGGTACACCCGGTCCAGCATGATCGAGGTCATCCGCTCGGATTTCGTGCGAACCGCCCGCGCCAAGGGCCTCACCGATCA
>JASGGF010000038.1:0-20373 GCA_047605145.1 Thermomicrobiales bacterium
GGGGCCGTGGTGGGCGCCGGTCGCCGACACCGCCGCGCTCCGGACCTACGCCGAGCAGGGCCGCCAGCGCAATCTGGCCCGGCTGAGCCAGACGCAGGAAGAGGCCGAGCGCGATATCCGCGCGCGTTACCCTGAATGGCCTCCGGAAGAAATCACCACGATTGCCGCCGCCAAGCGCAGCGTGCACCCGGACGCCTTCGCGGTCTACGCAGTGGAGTACTGGGCCGATCTCGACTGGGCGGCGCTGCTGGCGCAGATCACCTGCCCGGTGCTCCTGATCCACACCGACCCCGAACGCGGCGGCATCCTCAGCGCGGCCGATGCGGCCGGGTTCCAGACCCTCGTGCCACAAGCGCACGTCGCCTACATCCCTGGCGCCTCGCACAGCATCCGCCGGGACCGCCTGCCGGAGTACCTGGCCGCTGTGGAGGACTTTCTGGCTGCCGCCACGGGTTGAGACAGTAGGTTATGCTACAGCGCCGCGCCGGCTTGTTTGCCGGGGCACTGTGCGCTGGCGCAGTTCCCTGCCAGCATCGCGAAGGGATCGCCCGATATGCTTCGCTCCCGTTCCTTGAGCCATGTCCTGCGTCGCAGTAGCGTCGTTGCCCTGACCTCGCTGGCCCTGATCGTGCCGGCGGTCAGCGCGCAAACGCCGGTCGCCGAAACCGCCCACGCCGCCCACCCGGCGCATATCCACACGGGCACGTGTGACGCGCTCGGCGATGTCGCCTACCCGTTGACGGATATCGCGGTTGAAGCTGGAGACGTGAAGGGCGCGGCTGGCGCGCATCCGGTCGAGGTCAGCGAAACGGTCATCCCCGATATCTCGGTTCAGGACCTGCTCGATGGCGGCTACGCGGTCAACGTTCACCTGAGCACCGATGAGATTGGGACGTACATTGCGTGCGGCAACATCGGCGGCGTCGTCAGCACCCGCGAGTGGGGCGGCGACGGCAGTGAAGTCACCATCGGGCTGGGTGAGCTGAACGATTCCGGCTACGTGGGCACGGCGTGGCTGGGCGACACCGATGACGGCGGCGTCCTCGTCGGCATCAACCTGCTCAACCTGAACGAGATGAAGTAGTCCAGCGGCGTGGCCACGGCCACGCCCACAGGCTGACGCGCGGGCCGCGCAGTTCGCAACCGATCCACAGCGCCGGGAGCATCTCCCGGCGCTGTGTGTTTGGCTTACCGGGACATGGCTCGGACGATCAGGTTGATATCGAACTCGTTGACGCCGCCGCTGTCATCGACATCGGCCGCCTTTAGCGTCTCCCCGGAGCAGGTCTCGGGCCGGCTCGGGGCGGTGTAGCAGGCGGCCGCCGCGTCGTAATCCGCCTTGGTCAGCTGCCCATCGTTGTTCACGTCGCCGGGAATGAGGGTGACGCGGGGGATTGAGTTCAAGAGGCCACCTCGTATGTTGACAATACCGGGAACCTGCCCTTTGAGGGTCCGGACCCGATCATCGAACTTGATAGCCGCGGTGTACGGCCCCGGCGCAATATTGCCTGGAAGTGGGATGGCCCCGGTGTACGCCCCCAACGCCGGCTCATACGTCACGCTAAGGGTGATCGTCGAAATCGCGTTGTTTGCATCGCGTAGCTCGAGTTTTGCCTGAATAGTCGGGTGCGCCGGGGAATAGGGGAGCACCACGCCATTCGTGATGCCGACAGTCAGGTCGCGGACCGCCGCCTCGACGCGGAGCTGCGCTGGCGCTGCGGGTGGGTTGGCCAAGGGTTGCGCTGAGACAGGGGTCTTCTTCTTTCCCTTCTTTTTCCGCTTCTTCTTGCTACTGACTGTCGGTTCCAGCGGTGCGGAAAGGACGCTGGCGCCCGCGCCGACCAGCAGGCTGATGAGCCCGCGCCGGGATAAGACCCTGAGACAGGCGTGCTGGAGTTTGCCCGGTTCGTCATCCTTGACGGCGCTCTTCAACATCACCGGCTCCTAGGCGCACACGCCGTCAATGCAGTAGAGCCACCCACAGCAGTCGCAGTTGTATTCGCAAGGCTTGTTCTGCTGGGCGCAGCACACGGTGGCGGAGTTGGATGAGCACTCGTTGTCTGCGCAGACCAGGCCGGTGAAGCAGCTACCTGTTCCGCTACAAGCTTCCTGTTCCAGGCTCCACCCACAGAATTTCCACTGCCGGGGGAAATCGGTGCTGCAAATAGCGGTATCCATGAACTCCCGGACCAGGTTGTAGAACCCCCCCACGCAATCCGAAACGACTTGCACCGCAGAATCAAAGTCCCTGACGTCGGTAACCAGGCCAAGGCACGCTTGCGCCTTGGTCACGTCCCAGGATTTGCGCTGGCTTTTCTTCTTCGGCTTCTTCTTTTTGTTCTTGTTGTTCTTGCCCCGGTCGTTGTTGTTCTTGCCTTTGCCAGGCGCCAATTCCGGGAAGCCAACGATTCCGATAGCCCCGGCTAGACCCGCGCCGGTCCACAGGCGCAAGGTATCCCGGCGCGATGGCTGAGTGGTCAACGCCCTGACTGCTGCATCGAACTGGTTGTCATCCATGAATGCCGTCTCCCGTCTCGCGGCGGCCCGTCCAGAGCGCGATCTCTCAGCCTGGCGTCACGCCTGCAGATTTATCCGATGTGCTACCCATCTTCGCCCCTTTCTACTACCATGCCCATGAACGCAACCCACATTTCGCCCCACACTGTTGCGGATGATGCGCGATGACGCGCAGGTGAAACGTCATGGCAGGGATCAGGCATGGCGGGTGACAAACCGGGGCCATCCCGCTTCGGCAGGCTCCTCAGGCGGCTTCGCAAGCGGGCAGACCTCACGCAGGAGGAGCTGGCGGGGCTCTCCGGCCTCAGCACGCGCACCATCAGCGATCAGGAGCGGGGCGTAAAGCAGATCGTCCAGGCGAGCACGGCCGTCCAGCTGGCGGATGCCCTGCCCCTGCCTCTGGCGGAGCGCGAGGCGTTTCTGGATACGGCGCGCGAAACCCGGCGCGCGCGGCGCCGCCCGGTGCACCACGTGTGGGCGCCAGTGGCCCCTACACCGTGTATCGGGCGAGACACCGAGATCGCAGACATCGCCGCGTGCCTGCGCCGCCCGCAGACCCGGCTGGTCACCCTGACCGGGCCGGGTGGCATCGGCAAGTCCCGGCTAGCGTTGGCCGTCGGGGAGGCGCTGGAAACCGGGTTCGAGCAACTCGCGTACCTCAACGCCATGCCGCTCGATGGCGCCGCCCAGCTGGTTCCCGCCCTGGCCAGCGTCCTGTCCCGGACTGGCGGCGCGCCAGTGGTCGCCGGGAGCGCCTGGGACCAGGTCGTGGGCGCGCTGGCAACGCAGCGCGCGCTGCTGCTGCTGGACGACCTGGACTGCGTCCCGGACGCCGTCACGGAGATCGTGGAGCTGCTGGCAACGTGCCCCCGGTTGACGATTCTGGCGACCAGCCAGGCGCCGTTGCGCATCCGCGCCGAGCAACAGGTTGCCATTGAGCCGCTGCCGCTGCCCGTATCCTGGCAGAGGGACGGTTGGGATGCGGCGCCCGCTGTGACGCTCTTCATGGAACGGGCACACCGCACACAGCGCGGCCTGGAGATCACGCCGGAGACCGCGCCGCACATTTACCAGATCTGCCACGCCAGCGGCGGCGTGCCGCTGGCGCTGGAGCTGGCGGCGGCGCAACTCAGCGCGTTCCCCCTCCCGGCGTTGGCGGTGGCCTGGCCCATCGGCGAACCGGATGATGCGCCGCTGCTTGACCTCCCACCCCGTCAGCGTTCGTTGGCGGCGGCAATCCGCTGGAGCGCCGCCGCCTTGCCAGCGCGGGAGCAGCAGGTATTCCGCCACCTGGCCGTCTTCTCCGGGTTCAGCGCCGAGCAGGCGGGCGCGGCCATGTCGCTCGCGCGGGGCAGCGTGGCCGGAGTGTTGGAAACACTCTGCGCGCGCGGCCTGTTGCAGCCGGCGCCCCACCAGCGGTACGTCATGCTGCGCCCGGTGCAGGAGGTGGCGCAGTGCCTGGCGGAGGAGGCCGGCGAATGGGATGCCGCGGCCGAGGCGCACGCCCGGCTCTTCTGCGCCGTGGCGGAACGCGCCGAAACGGCGCTCAGTGGCGCTCACCAGCGGCGCACCCGAGACCACCTGGATCGCGATCTCCCCAATCTGCGGACGGCGCTGGCCTGGGGCCTGCGGCATGACGGCGACCTGGCGCTGCGGATCGCCAGCGCCCTCGCGCCCTTCTGGGAGCTGCAGGGCGACATGACCGAGGGCCGGCAATGGCTGGAGCGCGCGCTGGCGCTCCCGGAGCCAGCCACCGGCCCCGCCCACGTGGCCGCGCTCATCGCGGCGGCGGGGCTAGCGGAGGCGCAGGGGGATTACGCCACCGCCATCGCCCGGCACGAACAGGCGCGGCCCCTGCTGGCCGCGTTGGGGGACCGCGCGCTGCAGGCCCGGGCGCTGAACAACTACGGCCTGGTGCTGGAAAGCCAGGGCGACTACCCGCGCGCCATCGCCTGCTACGAAGCGGCGCTAGCGATCAACCGCGACCTCGGCGCCGTCGTCAATATCGCCAACAACCTGAACAACCTCGGCGGCGCAGCCTATGGTCTGGGCGACTACGCGCAGGCGCTGGAGGTTCACACCGAAGCGCTGGCGCTGCGCCGCCAGCTTGGCGACGATCAGGGAGTCATCGCCTCACTGATCAACCTCGGCGTGGCGCACAGTGGCGCCGGCGATGACGCGCTGTCCGAAACGCTGCTGAACGAGGCGCTGGGGCTCTCTCGCGAGCTTGGTTACCTGCACGGCTGCGCCGCCGCGTTGCTGAATCTGAGCGCTCTGGCCGCCTTCCGGGAGGATTTGCCCCTGGCCTGTGCGCTTACGGAGGAGGCGCTGGCGGTGCAGAATCGGTTGAAGGATGGGTACATGATCGCCATCTTGCAGGGAAATCTGGCGGGCTTCAGGCAGCGGCAGGGAGATATCCCGGGCGCGTGGGATCTGGCCCAGACCAGCCTCGGGGCGCGGCGCGAAATGCAGGATGCCGCTGGCATTGCGCAGGCGCTGCGTGTGCTGGCGGAGATCGCGCTGGCGCAAGCGGAGGCGGCGACTGCCGCCCGTTTGCTCGGGCACGCGCAGGCCACGCTGGATGCCGCCGGCGCCGAGACGCACCCGGCGGAGCGGCAGAGCGAGGCGGCGCTAGTGGCCGCGCTCTGCGCGGCGCTGGGTGAAGCGCGCTGCGCCGCGCTCAGCGAGGAGGGGCGTCACGCCACCATCGAGGCCGTGCTGGCTCCCCTGACGCGCCCGGCCGGGTTGGCGGGCGCTCCTGACGGCGCCTGATGTAGCCCCGGCCGCGCGCCCAAAAAACAGGGGCCAGCCTCGGGCGGAAAATCTGCGCATTCCGCTGTATCCTCCGCCGTTGCGCTCAGCGGGTGCAGGAGCATCCCGGCGCGCGGCGGCTGGCGCGGCCCAGCCCGGGAGCACCCTTCTCAATGCCTCATCGCATGGCGACAGACACGCGGCCACTGCGCGGCTGGCTGATGGCTGGTCATTCCAACAACGCGAACGCCGAAGCCGCGCCGGGGCACGGCGGCCACCACCCGCAGCACCCATGGTGGCAGGTGATGTGCCTGACCGGCGTGGATTACTTCTCCACGCTCGGCTACCAGCCCGGCATCGCCGCCATCGCTGCCGGGTTGCTCTCGCCGGTCGCCACGCTCATCCTCATCATCCTCACCCTGCTGGGGGCCCTGCCTATCTACCGGCGCGTCGCGCAGGAGAGCCCGCGCGGCGAGGGCTCCATCGCCATGCTGGAGCGCCTGCTGCCGTGGTGGCAGGGCAAGCTCTTCGTCCTGATCCTGCTCGGGTTTGTCGCCACGGACTTCATCGTCACCATCACGCTCTCGGCCGCCGATGCCGGCGAGCACGCGCTGGAGAACCCCTTCTGGCCAGAATCGTGGGGGCAGCCGCAGATGCTGGTGACCCTGCTGCTGATCGGCCTGCTGGGCGCCGTCTTCCTGCGGGGCTTCAAGGAAGCGGTCGGCATCGCGGTCGGGCTGGTCATCGCGTACCTCAGCCTGAACGCCGTGGTCGTCGGCACAGGCATGGTGCGGGTGCTCACACACCCCAGCCTGCTGGGAGACTGGCGCGAAGCGCTGTTCGTGCAGCACGGCAGCCCGGTGATGATGGTCGCCATCGCGCTCATCGTGTTCCCGCGGCTGGCGCTGGGCCTCTCCGGCTTCGAGACCGGCGTGGCCGTGATGCCGTTGGTGGCGGGGGGGCCGGAGGATACCCATCGCATCCTCACCGGTCGCATCCGCAACACGCGCAAGTTGCTCACCACCGCTGCCCTCATCATGAGCGTCTTCCTCATGACCAGCAGCCTCGTCACCACGCTGCTTATCCCCCACGAGGAGTTCGAGGAAGGGGGCGCCGCCTCCGGCCGGGCGCTGGCCTACCTCGCGCACGCGTTCTACGGCGATGGTTTCGGCACCATCTACGATATCTCGACCATCCTTATCCTCTGGTTCGCTGGCGCCTCCGCCATGGCTGGCCTGCTCAACATCGTTCCCCGCTACCTCCCCCGCTACGGCATGGCGCCCGACTGGACGCGCGCCACACGCCCGCTGGTGCTGGTCTTCACGCTCATCGCCTTCACGGTGACCTTCATCTTCCGGGCCAGTGTGGAGGCGCAGGCCGGGGCCTACGCCACCGGCGTGCTGGTGCTGATCACCTCGGCGGCGGTGGCCGTGACCCTCGCGGCGAAACGCGCCCGGCAGCGGGTGCAGGTGGCGCTCTTTTCGCTGGCGGCGCTGGTCTTCGCCTACACCACCGTGGTCAACGTGGTGGAGCGGCCGGATGGCATCCGCATCGCCAGCTTCTTCATTGCCGCCATCGTCATCCTCTCGCTCATTTCGCGCACGGTGCGCTCCACGGAGCTGCGCGCAGATGAGGTGACCTTCGACAAGGCCGCGCAGATGTTCCTGCGCAACGCGGTGCACCACGGCGCGGTGCGCGTGGTGGCGAACCACCCGGATGATCGCTCCGCCCGCGAGTACGTGCTGAAGGAGCGCAAGGAGCGCGAGGCGAGCCACATCCCCATCGGCGCGCCGGTGCTCTTCCTCGAGGTGATCGTGCGCGACGCCTCGGACTTCGCCTCGCGGGTGCGGGTGAAGGGTGAGAACATCGAAGGGTTCCACATCCTGTACGCGGAGGGGGCCTCGGTGCCGAACACCATCGCCGCCGTGATGCTGGCGATTCAGGAGCAGACCCACGCCCGCACCCACGCCTACTTCGGCTGGGGCGAGGGCAACCCGCTGAAGTTCCTCGGCCGCTTCATCTTCTTCGGCGAGGGTGATATCGCTCCCACCACCCGCGAAATCCTGCGCCAGGCTGAGCCCGATGTCGACCTGCGCCCGGTGATTCACGTCGGGTAATGCCCTGTCGGCTGGCTCACCGCGACCCCAAATATATCCGACTAATACAGTAGGATATCCCGGCCGGGAGGAATTCCTCCCGGCCGGTCTGCGAGGTTGTGCCTGCGAGGAGAGTGCGCCATGCCTGTGATGCTTGACCTGAGTGAAACGGAAGCCCTGTTGACCGCCGCCGAGATCGAGCGGCTGGTTGCCGCTATCAGCCGCCGCCGGGTGTTGATCTGCGCGGGCGGCGCGGCACTGCTGGCGGCGGCGCCCATGGGAGTGCGCGGGCAGGAAGCCACCCCCGCCGCGATGCGCCAGGTTGAGGACCACTTCGGCCCGGTCACTATCCCGGCCCACCCGCAGCGGGTGATCGTGGAGGGCAACTCGACGCTCGGCAACGTGATCGCGCTCGGCGTGAAACCGCTGGCCGCGTCGATGAACCCCAACTCGCTGCCAGTCTTCCTGGAGGGCAAGATCGACGGCGTCGTGGATGTCCTCGACCTCTCCAGTGGCACCGACTCCATCGACATCGAGAAGGCGCTCAGCCTCGACCCTGACCTGATCATCGCCATCTCGGGCTCCGGCGGGCAGGACTGGAACCTGGAGAACGTCGAGCGCTACAAGGCGGCGCTGCCCGCGACCTACGCCTACGAGCAGAGCTACACCTATGAGGAAGAGATCAAGCAGAACCTGATCGACGCCGCCATCGCGCTGAATGTCGAGGACCGCGCGCAGGCCGTGCTGGACGCCTACGACGCCCGCGTGGCCGAGCTTCGGGAGGCGGTCACCGCCGCCGGCTTCACGGACAAGCCGGTGACGGTGGTGCGTATCTTCCAGGGTGGGACGATCTGGATTCCGTACGGCACGAGCGAGAGCATCGTCTTCCGCGCGGTGGGCATCCCGCAGCCGGAGGGACAGCGCAACCCCGACGACTTCGGGATGGAGTTGAGCCTGGAACGCCTCGATGTCCTGAACGAAGCCTACGCGCTGGTCATCTACATCGATGACAACGCGGAGATGACCCAGCAACAACTGCTGAACAACCCGGTCTGGCAGGCGGTGACCCCGGTGCGCGAGGGCCGGGTCATCTTCGTCAATTCGGGCGTCTGGAACAGCATGGAGATCCCCGGCGTGATGGCCATCATGGATGACGTTGAGAACCTGCTGCTGCCGCTGGCGGACAAGGCGTAACGGGTCCGCGCACCGGGCTCCATGTGGGGCGAGGCCCCAACGCCTCGCCCCGGATGGCCCGCGCCCCTACAGGCAGGTTGCTGGCTGGCCGTTTACGCACGTCAGGCTGCAGCACTCGCCCGGGTTGTTGATATCGCAGACGCCGCCACTGGGGGTGCAGCAGCGCCCCTGGCACTGTTGCCCGTCGCCGCAGGCGGCGCACGTATCCCCGTTGGAGCCGCAGACCGTCAGGGTGTTGCCGGCGGAGCACGTCTCGCCGGTGCAGCAGCCGGCGCAGGAATCTGCGCACAGGGGTGGCGGTGGCGGCGTCGCCGGGCACTTGCCGAGCGTGGCGCCCATCGCCAGCAGCTTCTCCTGCTTGCGGCGGTAGCGGCGGATCGTCTCCCCATTCAGGCAGTAGGTCGCCTTGCGCTTGTTGAAGGTCTCGCTGCGGACTCCGCGCTGGCGTTTGGCCCCCACGGCATCCGTTGCCGTCATGGCGGCGGCGCCAGTCATCGCGGCGAGCGCGCCGAGCAGATTCCGGCGTGAGCCGGCGGCGAGCTGTTTGCTGAGGTGATCGAAGCGCGATGCGTCCATGGGGCTGCCCCTTCTGGCGCGGCGTGTGCCATCCACGACGCCCGCGTACTGTCGCCGGAAATTCCGGCGGCTGGCCAGCATCATATCTGATCAGCCAGACGGAATCATGGAAGGCAATGATCCGGACTCCCGGGGAACTACCCCGCGACGCAGGCTTTGCCGATGCACTCCTGGAGGGCGTCGCACACCACGCAGACCACACCACCGGCGCCGCAGGCTTCGGTGCTGCTGCCCCGTTGGCATCCGCCGTTCTGGCAGCACCCGGTGGGACAGTCCGCGGTGGTGCACGTCGTTTCGCAGGCGCTTTCGTTGCATGTCTGGTTGTCGTTGCAGACAGCGCACGGCTCGCCGTCGTGCCCACAGGCGCCACTGCTATGCCCCAGCCGGCATTCGCCATCCAGGCAGCAGCCTGCGTCGCATGGTGGGTCACAGGCAAGGACGCACGCTCCGAACGCGCATACCTGGCCGCTGGCGCAGACCGCGCACGCTTCGCCATCCCGGCCGCACGCGCTGGTGGCTGTTCCCGGCTGGCAGGTGGCGCCATCGCAGCATCCGGGCGCGCACTGGGCGCCCGGTGTGCAGCTCGCTGCCACGCAGGCCCCCGCCACGCAAGTCTGGCCACTGGCGCACGCCACACACGCCGCGCCCGCGCTGCCGCAGGCCACCGCGCTCGTGCCCGGCTGGCAGGTGGCCCCGTCGCAGCACCCGGTCCCACAGGCGCCATCGCCCGGCGCGCAGCGGCGGCACTTGCCGCGGGTCGCGCCGTTAGCCAGCAGCGTGTCCTGCTGTCGCCGGTAGCGGCGGATCGTCTTGCCGTGCTGGCAGTAATAGGCCTTCTTCTTGCCCCAGTGCTCGGCAGCTACCCCGCGCTTCCCGCCAGCGGCGCCTGATTCGCGCGCCGCTTCACCCGCTGCCAGCGCCACCGCCAGCGCGCCAAGCACACTGCGGCGGGAGCCCGCTGTCGCCAAACGCCGGCTGAGGTGGTCGAAGCGTGAAGCATCCACGGCGTGGTCCTCCGGGCGACGACGAGCAGCCCATCCGTGACCCGGCACGGGCGCGGCCGCGAAGAGAGCGCAGACAACGCAAATGTAGCATTGGCAACAATCTCGCCAGGGCACAGCAAAGGCGCGAGCGCTGCGCAGTCCGCAGAACCCGGTACATAAACCCGCACATCGGCGACTGGTGTCGCGTGCCTTCCCGGCGCAGACTGCCTTCACACCTTCTGTGCAGGCGGAGCCAGTGTGTTAGCCGCCACATCCTGTCCGTGGAGGCCGCCATGAACCCACTCGATCCTCACCGCCTGCTCGCCATCCCGCGGCCTGGGCTGTCCCGGCGCGCGGTCCTGGGGATGTTGGCGCCGCTGGCGGCCCTGCCGCTCGCCAGCGCGGTGGCGACGCTGCTGAATAGCGACGAGGCCGCAGCCGGCCGCCGCCAGCGGCGCAAGCATCGCCACCGCGGGCGTAAGGACTCCGGCAAGCGCAAGAAGGGCTGCAGGCGCGTCAAGAAGGCCCGGGTCTGCGCCGGAAAATGCGGCCCGGTCAGGAACCGCCGGACCTGCGGCAAGACGGTCGGTTGCGGCGTCTGCATCTGCAATCCGGCCTGCCCGCCCTGCTTCACCTGTGATGCCGCCAGCCTGACCTGCGTCAACCAGTGCGCGGACGGGCAAACCTGCCAGAGCGGCATCTGCGGCGTCGCGTGCGCCGGCAGCTTCTGCCCCGCCAGCATCGAACTCTGCGTTGCCGGATCGTGCCAGACCTGCGATGTCAGTTGCGCCGACGGCGCCAGCCCGGCGGCGTGCGGCGCTGCGTTGCAGGCGGCGCTGGATGACGCCAGCCTGAGCACAATCCGGGTCTGCGCGGGCCGCTATCAGGGCGGCTTCGAGATCAGCCGCGCCGTGACGGTGGTGGGCGCGGGTGACAGCGACAACCCGGTGGGGGGCACGATCCTGGATGGCGCCGCTGCCCAGCGGGTGCTGTTAATTCCTGACGGGTCTGGCACAGTCACGTTGCAGGGAGTGCGGCTCGCGCGCGGCAAGACGCCGTTCCCCGAGGCCGGCGCCGGGATCAGGCAAGGCGCCGATCCGCTGATCATGAGCAATTGCACCATCGACGGCGCGGAGGCCGGCTGGAGCGGTGGCGGCCTCTACAGCCTCGGCCTGCTGACGATGACCGGCTGCACGATCAGCAACAACCGGGCGACGAACCCGGACACCACCGCCAACTATGGCGGCGTCGCCGTCAACAGCGTGGCCACCTTCACCGATTGCCACTTCCTGAATAACCACGCCGACGTCTTCGGCGGCGGGCTGGTTGTGGGGGACACCGCCACGGCCACGCTGGATGGCGCCAGCGTCGTGCAGGGCAATTCAGCGGCCACCGCAGGTGGCGTGGGGGTTGGCGCCGGCGCGTTGACGGTCGGGCCCGGCGTCCGCATCACGCAGAACACGGCGGACGCTGGCAAGGGCGGCGGCATCTATAGCCTCATGGGCGGCAACGTCACCCTGCAGGGCGCCGCGCCCTCCCCCATCGTGACCGACAACTGCCACGAGAACTGCGCGACAAACAGCGGAACCATCGCCGGCTGCGCAGCCGGTGGGACGTGTGCATTCTGAGAAAGGGGAACCTCGTGGATACCGCGCATTTTGACGCCCTGACCCGGGTGTTCGGGTCGGCCAGCCGCCGGCGACTGTTTGGCGCATTGACGCTGGCCCCACTGTTGGGGCTGATGGCGGGCGCTGGCGATGACGATGATGCGGAGGCCGGGCGCCGCCGGCGGCGCAAGCGGCGCCACAAGCGGCGGAAGAACCCCGGCAACCGCAAGGGTGGCGGCTGCACCCCGAAGTCCCGGAGCGTCATCTGCTCCCGGTTCTGCGGGACGGTCAAGAACCGGCAGACCTGTGGCAAAACTGTGGTCTGCGGCCCGGACTGCCTGACTGGGCAGACCTGCCAGAACGGCGTCTGTGGCGTGGCCTGTGGCAGCGCGTTCTGCCCCGCCGGCAGCGAGATCTGTGCGGACGGCGTCTGCCGCGCCTGCACGGTCACCTGCAGCGCGGCGGATCACGTGTGCGACGGCGCGGCGCTGCAAACAGCCCTTGCTGGGGGCGGCGAAGTCTATGTTTGCCCTGGCCGCTACACCGGGCTGTTCGTCGTGCCCGGCTCCGCGACGCTCTCGATCTTTGGGGCGGGCATGGGCGCTGATCCCGCCACCGCCACCATCCTCGATGCGCAGCTCGCCGGGGAGACCTTTGTCGTCGAGCAATATGCGCAGGCGACGATCACGGATCTGCGCCTGACGGGCTCAGGGGGCCGCGGCAACCCGGGCTTGCTGGTAGGGGAAGACACCACGACCGCCGTGGTGCGCTGCGCGGTGGTGGACAATGGGACGAGTCAGTTCTCAAGCGGCGGCATCATCGCGCGCGGCGACGTGACGATCGACGACAGCCTGATCAGCGGGAACCGTTCCACGTTCGGCGCGGGCATCAGCATCTCAAGCAGCGCCACGGCGCTGCTGCGCGGGACAACGATCCGCGGCAACACCGCCGGCGGAGGCGGCGGCATCAGGATCAGCAGCGGCACGGTGACCCTGGCGGATGGCTGCCTGGTGACTGGAAACGTCGCCACGACGGATCAGAGCGGGGGCATCGCCGCTGCTGACACCGCGACCGTCATCATCAGCGCGGATTCGTCCGTCGTGGGCAATGAGCCGGACAATTGCGTCATTGAAGGGCCGTTGACCGGAACCTGCGGGTAGCCCTGCCCCACGCGCGCCGCCAGCGAACCGCCCGAGTATGGCGCGGTTGGCTGGCGGCATCGCGTGCTTACTGAATCTTCCCCCGCCCCTGCACCGTCCACGCCGCGATGATCTTGCCATCGCGGACGCCGAAGAGCGTGTCGTGCAAGTGGACGGCCTGATCGGTGTAGTTCACCCGGATCTTGATCCGGTCGCCGACTTTCGGGGTGTCGGAATCGTGATCGAGCTGGATCGTGCCGTGCTCGGCGGAGAACTTCAGGCTGGTCACGCCCTCCAGCTCCGGCACATCCGGCGCCTTCTGGCTGGGGTCGATGGCGCGGCGGCCGGCGTCCACGATGATGCGGTCAGGCGCGGGGCGGCTGGTCACCGTGGTGATCAGGAAGAGCGCCGGCTCCACTGGTGCGCCCAGATCGCGGTAGAAGCCGTCGCCCATCGTCACGCCGCCGGCTTGCACCTCCGTCACGCCGGGCATGAAGGCGCTGGTCAGGTAGGTGCCGCCGCCGCCGCAGGAGACGATATCGACCGGGATGCCCGCCGCGCGCACCGCGTCCGCCGTCGCGGTCAGGGTGGAGACCGCCTTCGTCACCGTGTCCTTGCGCTGGTCGTGATCCAGTTGCGAGACGGCGTGCCCCTCCCACGCCATCACCCCGGCGAAGCGCAGGTTCGGCAGCGAGGTGACAAGCTGCGCCAGCGCCACCGTTGGCTCGCCCGGCGCGATCCCCGAGCGCTTCATGCCGGAATCGACCTCGATCACCACGCGCGGCTGCACGCCGAACTCGCCCGCCACGGCGTCAAGCTCGCGCACGTTCGCCTCGCTGTCGACCGAGACGATGACATCGGCGCCGGTGGAGGCGATCAGGCCCATCAGGCGGCGCGCCTTGATCGGCCCCACCACCTGATTGGCGATCAGGATGTCCTTGATGCCCGCCGCCGCCATCACCTCGGCGTCGCTGACCTTCGCCACCGTCGCCCCGATGGCGCCCGCCGCCAGATAGCGGTTGGCGATGGCCGGGGTCTTGTGCCCCTTGGCGTGCGGCCTCCACTGCACGCCCGCCTCGCGCGTCGTTTTCGCGACGTGGGCGATATTGCGGTCCAGCGTGTCGATATCCACCACCAGCGCCGGGGTGTCCAGATCGTCTTCGGTCAGGCCTACGAACGTGGTCAACATGCGAACGTGTCCCCCTGTCGCGCAACAAATGCCGCGCGTAGTATCGCGGATCATCGCCCCCGCGCGGCGCCCGGTGTGCAGCGAGCATCCCCATTCAGGGACAATGCCCGAAGAGCGTATGATCCGGCGCAGCGCGGCGCCCTCAACCGGCAGGAGAACGTATGACCACCGAGGCGCCCTACGGGGCATGGATCTCGCCGATCACCACCGGGATGATCACCGGCAAGCGCATCGGCGTCGCCGATCCCTCGTTCGATGGCGCGGATGTGCTCTGGCTGGAGTCCCGGCCCGGCGAAGGGGGCCGCTCCGCCGTGGTGCGCCGCCGCCCGGATGGCTCCACCGCCGACGCCGTGCCGGAAGCCGCCAACGTACGCACCCGCGTCCACGAGTACGGCGGCGGCGCAGTTGCCGCCGAGGACGGCGTGCTGATCTTCGCCCACTTCCACGACACCCGCCTCTACCGCGTGGAGCGCGACGGCAAGACCCGCCCCATCACCCCCGAAACCGCGTTGCGCTACGCCGACTTTGTCTTCGATACCCCACGCAATCGCCTGATCGCCGTGCGCGAGGACCACCGGGGCGAGGGCGAGGCGGTGAACACCATCGTGGCCACCGGCCTCCACGGTGACGAGAGCGGCGGGACCGTGCTGGCGGAGGGGGCCGATTTCTACGCCTACCCGCGCCTCAGCCCGGATGGCCAGCGCCTGTGCTGGATCCATTGGAACCACCCCAACATGCCGTGGGACGGCAGCGAGCTGTGGGTCGCCGAACTGGCGGCGGATGGCTCCGTCGCCAGTAGCCAGCACGTGGCGGGCGGCGCGGAGGAGTCGATCTTCCAGCCCTCGTGGGCTCCCGATGGCACGCTCTACTTCGTCTCCGACCGCAACGAGTGGTGGAACCTGTACCGCTGGCGCCCCGGCGCGGCGGGCGATGAGCAGGTGACTGATCTGGAGGCGGAGTTCGGCGCGCCGCTGTGGGTTTTCGGCGTCTCCACGTACGGCTTCCTCGATAACGACACGATCCTCGCTGCCTACACCCGTGATGGCTTCTGGCAGTTGGCCACCGTCGATCTGCGCAGCGGCGCGGTCACCGATATCGCCTCTCCCTACACCGAGATCGGCGATCTGGCGGTGCGCGAGAGCGAGGCGCTGTTCACCGGCGGCAGCGCTAGCATCCCCACCACCATCGTCCACTACGACCGCGCCAGCGGCGCATTCACCGAGCTGAAGCGCTCCATCAATGTCGAAATCGACCCCGGCTACATCTCCCGGCCGCAACCCGTCTCCTTCCCCACCGGCGACGGCCTGACCGCGCACGCCTTCCTCTATCTGCCGCAGAACGCGGACTTCACCGCGCCGGCGGGCGAGCTGCCGCCCCTGCTGGTGCAGAGCCACGGCGGCCCCACCGGCGCCACCTCCACCGCCATGAATCTGGCGATCCAGTTCTGGACCTCGCGCGGGTTCGCCGTACTGGATGTCAACTACGGCGGCAGCACCGGCTATGGCCGCTCTTACCGCAACCGGCTGGACGACGCGTGGGGCATCGTGGACGTGGCGGACCACGTCAACGGCGCGAAGTACCTCATCGCGCAGGGCATTGTCGATCCGGAGCGCACCGCCATTCGCGGTTGGAGCGCCAGCGGCTACACCACCCTCGCGGCGCTCACCTTCGCCGACCAGTTCTCGGCGGGGGTCAGCCATTTCGGCATCAGCGATCTGGAGACGATGACTACCGACACCCACAAGTTCGAATCGCGCTACCTTGACCGCCTGATCGGCCCTTACCCCGACCGCCGCGACATCTACCTCGAGCGCTCGCCGATCTACCACCTTGAGCAGATCACCGTCCCCCTCGCGCTCTTTCAGGGCAGCGAGGACACCGTGGTGCCGCCCGATCAGGCGGAGAAGATGGCCGAGGCCATGGCCCAGCGCGGCCTGCCCGTGGCCCTGACGGTCTTCGCCGGCGAGGGGCACGGCTTCCGCCGCGCCGAGAACATCACCCGCGCGCTGGAGGGCGAACTCGACTTCTACGGACAGGTCTTCGGCTTCACCCCGGAGGGCATCACCGAGCGCGTCGAAATCGCCAACCTGCCGCGCGCGTAGGCTGGGCTCCCGCCGCCCCGCCGTCATCCTCCACCGCCGTCGTCATCTCAACGCCCGCCACCCCGTCGTCATCCCGACGCAGGAGGGATCTCGTCCGCCGCCAACCCCGGCGCCACGCATGAGGTCTCTCCACTGCGGTCGAGACACGAGGGGTGGCGGGTATGCTTCGGGCAGCGCTGCTCCCCCATTGCTCCGACGCGAGGTGTATCCATGGTCGCCACCCGTCTTGTCACCGTCGCCGAGTTCGAAGCCACGTGTGAGGACGAGCGCGTTGAACTCGTTGATGGAGTGATCGTCCCGATGGCGCCAGCGTCCAACGAGTCCGGCCGGGTTACTGCACTCATCACCATTCGGCTGGGGATGTTCGTGCTGCCACGCAAGTTGGGGGACATCCTCGCTGCTGAAACCGGCTTCGTGATCTTCGCGGACCGGCAGACCGTGCTGGCGCCAGATGTTGCGTTTATCCGCGCCGGGCGGGCGCCGCAAGGCGAGGCGCGCTGGCATTTCGCTCACCTCGCGCCTGATCTGGTGGTGGAGGTGATTTCCCCCTCCGACCGCGCCCGGGATGTGGCGGCGAAGGTGGCGCTCTATCAGGACGCGGGCGTGCCGCTGATCTGGGTGGTGGACCCGCGCGCGGTGACGGTGACCGTGCACGCGCTGGGGCAGCCGCCAGTGACCCTGACGGCCACCGCCTCACTGGACGGCGGCGACGTGCTGCCGGAGTTCCGGATCGTGGTGGCGGAACTCCTCGCGTAGGCGCGAAATCACCCCTCCCCATTCAGCGTGAATCGCCACATGGGGCGGCAGCGTGACGTTTGGTTGGCGCTGGGCGCCCGCCACCGGTCGTCATCCCGACGCAGGAGGGATCTCGGCCGCCGCTGATTGCGGCGTCACGAACGAGATCTCTCCACTGCGGTCGAGACACGAGGGGTGGCGGGTATGCTTCCGGCAACACGCGCCATCCCCTTTGCAGCGTCCGAGGTGCTCTCAATGGTCGCCACCCGAATCACTATCGATGCTTTTGAAGCCACCTGTGCGGACGAGCGCGTTGAACTAGTCGATGGAGTGATCGTCCCGATGGCGCCCGCATCAAATGAGCCCGGCCGAGTCACCATGTCCATCGGCGCGATCCTCTGGAACCATGTGCGATTGCACAAGCTGGGCACCGTCTTCAGCGCCGAAACCGGCTTCGTGATCGACGCGGATCGGCAGACGGTACTGGCTCCAGACGTGGCCTTCGTCCGCGCCGGGCGCGAGCCGCAGGGGGAGGCGCGGTGGCACTTCGCGCGCCTCGCGCCCGATCTGGTGGTGGAAGTGCTGTCCCCCTCTGACCGCGCCCGCGATATGCAGACGAAAGTCGCGCTGTACCACAAGGCCGGTGTGCCGCTGATCTGGGTGGTGGACCCGCGCGCGGAGACGCTGACCGTGCACGCGTTGGGACAGCCGCCGGTGACCCTGACGGCCTCGGACCCACTGGACGGCGGCGACGTGCTGCCGGAGTTCCAGATCGTGGTGGCGGACCTCCTCGCGTAGGCGCGGAATCCCCTTCCCCATCTCGCATGAGTCGCCATATGGGGCGTTAGCGCGTCTGATACAGTACGGCCCATACACAATCCGACAGGCAATGGCGCCGGTCCCCGTGGCTGTCGCCGAGGAGCAACCCATGGCCAGCGCGGCCCGCAAGGTGATCATCAGCTGCGCGATCACCGGCTCGATCCACATCCCGTCGCAGACGCCGTACCTGCCGATCACGCCGGAGCAGATCGCCGAGAACGCGCTCGGAGCGGCGGAGGCGGGCGCCGCCATTCTCCACCTGCACGCGCGCGACCCGGAAACCGGCAAGCCGACGCCGGACCCGGAGATGTTCCTGCGCTTCCTGCCCACGATCAAGGCGAACACCAACGCGGTGATCAACATCACCACCGGCGGCGCCCAGACCATGACCATCGACGAGCGGCTGGCCGGCCCTTCCCGTATGAAGCCGGAGATGTGCTCGCTCAACATGGGCTCGATGAACTTCGGGCTTTACCCGATGGCGAACCGCATCAAGGAGTTCAAGTACGACTGGGAGCCGGACTACCTCGAGATGTCGCGCGGGCACATCTTCCGCAACACCTTCGCCGATATCGAGCGCCTGCTGGGCGTGATGGGCGAGCACGGCACGCGCTTCGAGTTCGAGTGCTACGACGTCGGCCACCTGTACAACCTCGCCCACTTCCTTGAGCGTGGGCTGATCAAGCCGCCCGTCTTCGTGCAGACCATCTTCGGCATCCTCGGCGGCATCGGCACCGACCCCGAGGACATGCTGCACATGAAGCGCACCGCCGACCGCCTGTTCGGCGACGCTTACGTCTGGAGCATTCTCGGCGCGGGTCGCCACCAGACAAACCTGACCACCATGGGCGCCATCATGGGCGGCAATGTGCGCACCGGCATGGAGGACAACATCTACCTCGGCAAGGGCGAGTTGGCGAAGAATAACGGCGAGATGGTCGCCAAGACCGTGCGCATCCTGCGCGAGCTCTCGCTGGAGCCCGCCACGCCGGACGAGGCGCGCCAGATGCTGGGGCTGAAGGGCCCCGAGAACGTCGGGTTCTAGCCCGCCGTGAGCAGCGGCAGTAGCAACCGCGAGGCCGAACGCGAGGTCGAGGCCCGGCTGGCCGATCTGTTGCTGCGCGTCATCGACTGGCTGAAATTCGCCGAGGCCAAGAACACGGCGGCGGTCGGCCTGTCCTCAACGGCGCTGGGGGTCATCGTCACCTTTCTGGTGGCGGGGCCCCCGGTGCCGGATCTGGCTGGCATCGGGCTCAGCATCGGCGCCGTGCTGCTGATGATCAGCCTGA
Organism: Thermomicrobiales bacterium; assembly: GCA_047605145.1. Lineage (GTDB taxonomy): Bacteria > Chloroflexota > Chloroflexia > Thermomicrobiales > UBA6265 > JACCXM01. The sequence goes on from JASGGF010000038.1 coordinate 18,998, forward strand.
TGCTGGCGGTGATCTCGTTTCTCCCCTCCACCAATCTGGAGAAGCTGTTGATCGGCGCGCGGGAGGCCCCCACCGCGAACGACAACCTGCTCTTCTACGGCCACATTGCCCGCTACGAGCCCAAAGCGCTGGCCCGCGCCATCGCCGAGACCTACTTCGGCCACACCGGCGATGCCGCCGAACCCTCGCGCTTCGCCTTGGACCTCGCCGGGCAGATCGTCACCAACTCGCGCATCACGGTGCGCAAGCTGAAGCTGTTCACCTATTCGCTGCAGCTCTTCGCTGGCGGCGTGCTTATCGCCACCGCCGCCATGGCGGCCTCTGCCATTCTGGTGAGTTGAGGCGCGACCTCCCCGGCCGCTGCCATCCGCCCGACGCGATCCGGGCTCAGGTGTAGCTCGCCAGCGTGGGGAGCAGCCGCTCCGTTGCGGGATCGTTGAGTTCCGCGAGCAGGCTGGCGAAGTCCAGCGCTTGCCGGCCAGAGATCATCTGGCCGTCCTTCAGCCAGAACTCTGGTGCGCGGTCGCAGGCCAGTTCGATGCCATTGCCGTCGGGATCGTGCAGGTAGACCGCCTCGTGGGTTCCGTGGTCACTGGCCCCGTCGATCCCCCACCCGTTGGCAAAGAGGCGCACAAGGGCCGCAGCCAGATCGCGCCGCTCCGGGTAGTTGATGGCGAAGTGATAGAGGCCGGTGCTGCCGTGTGGCGGCGCCGCCCCGCCCTTGCTCTCCCACGTGTTCAGGCCAATGTGATGGTGGTAGCCGCCTGCAGACAGGAAGGCCGCCTGATCGCCATGGCGCAGCGTCACGGCGAAGCCGAGCGTGTCGCGGTAGAACGCGAGCGCCCGGTCGAGATCCGCGACCTTGAGATGGATGTGCCCGATGCGGGTGGCGGCGGGCAGGGCCGCCGGTGTCGTCGTCGTCAAGGGAAGCGCGCCTTTCCGTGTGAACTCGCCGCCTCCATCCCGTTCCCCGTGGCGCAAGGCCACTGCCGGCAAACGGCGCATTGGAGCCGCGGCAGGATAGCGCGACTCGTGCGGGAGCGTGGGGTGCTGCCCTCGGCGCCCGGAGTGGGAAACGGGAGACGCGTGTTGGCAGGCTCAGGCCTCACCCGTCCAGAAACGCGTTCGCGAATCCGGCGATCGTCTCCGTGGCTGTCGATACGATGTTGTAGTGGGTCGTGCCGGGGATGATGGCCAGCTGGTTCGGCGTTGGCCGCAGCGAGCCATCGAAGCCGGCGTCGTGCGTGCCGCCGCCCAGCAGCTGGTAGAACTCGACGATGTGCTCCAGCCGCATCATGTCGGCGTCGGCGAAGATGAGCAGTGTGGGCGCGGTGATCCCGGCGATGCCAGCGGACCAGTCGTAGTCCTCGCTCACC
>JASGGF010000039.1:0-20285 GCA_047605145.1 Thermomicrobiales bacterium
TCCCCTCTCCCGCGCATCGGGAGAGGGGCTGGGGGTGAGGGCTTCCCCGACGTCTAGGGCGTTCCGGCGCCAATTGGCGCCAGGCGTGAGAGACACGACGCGATCACGAGCAGACGATCTGCCGCACCCGCGCCAGCGGCAGGGCGTAGCTGACCCGGCCGTGGTTGCCCGTTGTCGTAGTCGCCATGCAGAGCGCGTTCAGGATCGCCTCTTCGGTCGCCTCGGCGCAGGCCTCGAAGAGCGGCGTCATGGCGTCTGGCGAGACCATGCGGCAATCGGCAACGCGGCGGGTGCGCTCCTCGGAGCCCGGCAAGCCCCGGTTCCCGGTGGCGAAGCAGATGAAAATGTCGCCAGAGGAATTCGCGCCCACCCCGCCCACGCGCGCCAGCCCGACGGTGCCGCGCTGGGCCAGACGGTCGCACTGGTGCGGAAGCAGCGGCGCATCGGTGGCGATGACAATGATGATGGACCCGTCACGCGCCCTCCGGCGCGCTTCGGACAAGCCGGGCACCTCGTCGTAGGGAATCAGGTCGCCGACCGGCACGCCATCGACGCGCAGCAGGTGGCGGTCGCCGTAATTGGCCTGCACCAGCACGCCAACGGTCCAGCCACCCTGATCTTCTGGCAGCACCCGCGACGACGTCCCGATGCCGCCCTTGAACTCATGGCAGTTCATGCCGGTGCCGCCGCCGACGCACCCCTCGGCGACGGGCCCGGTGGCGGCGGAATCGAGCGCGGCCCAGACGTGTTCCTGCCGCACGTGCATGCCGTTGATGTCGTTCAACCAGCCATCGTACGTCTCGGCAACGACCGGGAGGCTCCAGTAGAGCTCCGGGCGCTGGAGCCGCTGCGCCTCATAGGCGATCAGCGCGTCGCGCACCGTGCCCACGCTGTGCGTGTTGGTGATGGCAATGGGCGAGGTCAGCATCCCGGATTCCTTCACCCAGAGGAGGCCGGTCATTTCGCCGTTGCCGTTGAACGAATGGAACCCGGCGAAGACCGGCTCCAGCCCGACATCGCCCTCGTGCGGCTGCACCACGGTCACCCCAGTGCGCACCGGGCCTTCGCCCACGACCAATGGCCCCTCACCGGAAATCAGCGTGGAGTGCCCAACCCGCACGCCCGCCACATCGGTGATGGCGTTGTGTTCGCCGGTCGGAAACCGGCCAATCGTGATGCCCAGATCACGCAATCGCTGGCGGGGTTCGGTGTCATCGTGCCTCGTCATTGTGCGTCGTTCTCCGCTTTCTGGGCTCGGTTGGGCATTTCCGGGGTGGCGAACGTGGCAAGAGTCATCACCACGCCCACGATGGGCAACAGTATCAGCGTCGCATGAAAGGATCCAGTCATATCGCGCACCAGCCCGGCCACCAGTGGCCCCAGCGCCGAGCCGGCGTAGCCTATGGCCAGCACCATGCCGGCGGCGGCCCCGGTGCGCCCGGCCGGGGCGATATCGGCGGGCATCACCAGCGCCATGCCGAACACCCCGGCCACCCCGGCGCCCGCCAGCGCGGGCCACACCCAGCGCAAGGGATCAGCCATTGGGGCCGCCATCAGCCCGAGGACGCCCACGGTGAATAGCGCCGAGGCCGCGATAGTGGGCAGCTTGCGCTGCTTCAGGCGGTCTGACCAGATCGGGAAAAGCAGAATGCCGGGCAGCGTCGAAGCGTTGAAGACGGCGGATAGCGCCGCCGTGACGGCAGTGTCTCCGCCGCCTTCCGCGTAGACCGCCGGCAGCCACGCGATCAGCAGGTAGTAGGCCATCCCCTGCGCCGCAAAGATGAACGCGGCGATCCACGTCCGCCGGTCGCGCCACGGCGACCATACGCTGGCGGGGGTGGATGTGGCAGTCGCGGCGGGAGCCTGCACGCGATCTGCGGGCGGCTCCCACGGGCGCATGACCACCGACCAGACCACGAACGCGACAGCCGCCAGCACACCCCAGACGGCGATGGGAAAGCGCCACGGATGCTCCGGGCCGCCATGCGCCAGCAACACGGCCGAAAGCGCCGCGCCGACGATGGCGCCGCAGACTAACCCGGAGGCGTACACGCCCGTCGTGACACCCAGCCGCAGCGGGAAGCGTGCCCGCATCAGGCGCGGCAGGGAGGGCTGCGCCAACCCGATTCCGGCCCCGAAGATGATGGTGATGGCCGCCATCACCCCGTAGTTCAAGGTCAGGGCGCGGGCTCCGCCACCAATCGCCACCAGCGCGGTCCCGAGCGCGATGGCCCGCACGGCGCCCCAGCGGTCCGCCAGCAAGCCGCCCGGCACCGCCAGCAGCCCCATCAGCAGCGTCGGCGCCGCGACCAGCAGGCTCGATTGCGCGAAGGTGAGCCCCAGATCATGAGTGAGGTTCGGCAGCGCCGGCCCCAGCCCCACAAACCCACTGCGCAGGTTGAAGGCGACGAACCACGAGAGGATGAGCACCACGACCGGTCCGGGCCGCACAGCACGCGCGCTCACGAGCGCTCCGGCCACGGGCGCAAGGCCGCCCGGCGCCCCGCCAGCGCCCACGCGGAGGGACGCGACGCGCTGACCGGCGAAGCGGCCTCGGCCTCTCGCCGTTGCAGCAGCGTGAGGACTGCCATGACGGCGGCGACCTCCTCGTCCGAAGGCGCGGTGTTGCCAACACTCGTGTCTCGAGCGCTCGCCGTGTCTCGAGCGAAGGATGTAAAGCGCAGTTCCGCGTGGCTCACAGCGGGATGTTTCCGTGCTTGCGCGCAGGCGTGCTCACCCGCTTGTTACGCGCCACCGCGAAGGCGCGGATCAGCCACGGGCGCGTCTTGCGCGGCTCGATGACATCATCGATGTAGCCCCGGCTGGCGGCCTGCCACGGGCTAGCGAACAGGTCCTCGTACTCGGCGACCAGCTCCGCGCGGCGCGTGGCCGGGTCCTCCGCCCCCGCCAGTTCGCGGCGGAACACGAGGTTGACGGCAGCGTCCGGCCCCATCACGGCGATCTCGGCGGTCGGCCACGCGATGGCGAAATCGGCCCCCACATGCTTCGAGTTCATCACCACGTAGGCCCCGCCGTACGCCTTGCGCGTAATGACGGTGATGCGCGGCACGGTAGCCTCGGCGAAGGCGTAGAGCAGCTTGGAGCCGCGCCGGATAATCCCCTCGTGCTCCTGCGCGATGCCCGGCAGGAAGCCCGGCACATCCTCGAAAACCAGCAGCGGGATGTTGTAGGCGTCGCACATGCGCACGAAGCGCGCGGCCTTTTCGCTGGCGTCGATGTCGATGGTGCCGGCGAGGCGCTGGGGCTGGTTCGCCACCACCCCGAGGGGGTAGCCATCCAGCCGGCCCAGCCCGGTGATGATGTTCGGCGCAAAGCCAGCCTGCAGTTCGAAGAACTCGCCGTCGTCGAGGACCGCTCGGAGAACGGCATGCATGTCGTACGGCTTCTCGCTCTGCTCCGGCGCGATGGTGTCCAGCTCTGGCGCCTCGCGCTGCGGGTCATCCGAGGGCGCAAAGTACGGCGGGTCTTCGAGGTTGTTCGAGGGCAGGAAGGAGAGCAGGTAGCGCACCTGCGCGTTCAGGTCATCCTCGTCGCTGGCCACGAGATGGGCCACGCCGCTCTGCGCCATGTGCGCCTGCGCGCCGCCCAGCGCCTCGTGGGTGGTCTCCTCGCCAGTCACGGAGCGGATGACGTCTGGCCCGGTGATGAACATCTGCCCGACACCCTCGACCATCGCCACGATATCGGTCATGGCCGGGGAGTAGACGGCGCCGCCGGCGCACGGCCCCACGATCAGGCTGATCTGTGGCACCACTCCGGAGAGGCGGACGTTGCGGTAGAAGACCTCGCCGTAGCCGGCCAGCCCCTCCACGCCCTCCTGAATGCGCGCCCCCGCCGAATCGTTGATGCCAATCACGGGAATTCCGTATTTGGCGGCGTGGTCCATCAGCGCGACCATCTTCTCGGCGAAGGCCTCGCCCAGCGAGCCGCCGTAGATGGTGAAGTCCTGCGAGAAGACCGCCACCGGCCGCCCGTCGATCGTGCCGAGGCCCGTCACCACGCCGTCACCGTAGGGGCGTTGGCGATCCATGCCGAAGCGGGTGGCGCGGCTCTGGACAAAGGGCGCCAGTTCCTGAAACGACCCGGCGTCCAGCAGCGTCAGCACGCGCTCATGGGCGCCGCGTTTGCCGCGTGTGGCCTGCTTCGCCGCCGCTGCCTCGTGTTGCGCGGCCACCTCCGCCGCCCGCTCCGCGCGCACCGCGGCCTTGTGTTCACTCACTGCGTGATCCTGTTCGCTGCGCGGGGTTCGCCGCCGCGCAATCCTACAGCACCGGCGGGCAACAAAAAGCCCCTCTCCCTTTGCGAAGGGAGAGGGGCTGGGGAAGGGCTTTCCTACGCCGGCGGCGCGATCTGCCAGATCTGCCCCATTCCGGGCACGATGCCGAACGTCGCGACGTAGATGGAGCCGTCCGCGCCGACAGCGAGGCCAGTCGGCAGGACCAGACCCTCGTTGGCGATCACCGTGCGCGTGCCATCAAGCGAAATGCGCGTGAGCTGACCGAGCATCGTGGCCGGGTCTTCCGGGTTCGCGTTCAGCAGGCTGCCCGTCAGCATCTCCAGCACGTACGTGCTGCCATCCGGACCGACCGCCGTGTCGATGATGTTCGTGAAGCCCTCGGCGAAGGGCGCTGGGTCACCGCCGTCAGCGGGCACAGTGAAGACACTGGCGCCGCCAATCGGGAACGGGAAGCCGGTCAGCTCTCCGACCACGATGCTGCCATCCGGGTTCGCGGAGATGCCGGTCGGCACTGCGTTGACCGGGATGATCTGCGGCTCAGGCGTGGCCGCGCCGGGGGTCGCCGGGTCGAAGTTCGGGAGCGGCGCTTCGAGGCCGGGCAGAACCGCCAGCGTCGAGATCTCGCCGGCGGCGGTGACGTTCAGCAGCGCGTTGCCGCCAGCGTCGCTCACCACTATGGCGCCTTCAGCAGCCGGCAGCAGGCTATACGGATTGGAGTCCAGCGCGGCGCCATCCGGATTGGCGGTGGTCTCGTAGGCAGCGACATCGACGACCGGCTTCAGGCCAGAGCCGTCATCCACCTTCAGCCAACCAAGCTCGTTCTCCGTGCCCAGATCGACGCGCGTGGCGGGGTCACCGCCGTAGCCAAACAGCACGTAGATCTTGTTCTCGGAGACGGCGACATCGTTCGGGCCCGTTGCAGCGGCGCCACCCTTTTCGGCCCGGGAGGCGAGTCCCTCCAGCACGCGCTCCATCGTGCCGTCCGGGGCGATCTTCGCCACCGCACCGGTCATGCCCATGCATTCTTCGTTGCCTTCAGGACCGGTGGCGCAAGGGCCATCGCCGCCCAACCCGGATTCCGCGACCCAAATGTTGCCGTCCGCATCGACGAACAGCCCGCGCGGGTTGTTCAGGCCAGAGGCGATCACAGTCGCGTAGGCGGGCGGCGGCGGGCCCATTGCTTCAGCGCTGGCCATCGGGGTGGCATCCTGCGCGGCCACCAGCGCCGGCAGCCCGGCGCCAGCGACACAGGCGGTCAACGCCAATGAGAGCACTGCGTGACGAACGCGAAATCCCATGGGGAACTCCCTCCAGTCAGAGCGTCGGCGTGCGGCAGGACGAAGAAGCGCCGCGTCTCCGTACCATACCTGATTCCTGTTGATCATCCGTTGATCCGGCGTGATAACGCCGTGTCAGGCGGAATGGTTCATTATTGCGCCACCAGCAGCGACGGCTCCGTCATGTCCGGCGGCGGCGCCACGCCCAGCAGATCGAGCACGGTCGGCGCGATACCCGCCAGCCGGCCATCCGCGCGCAGCGTGCCGTGGCGTAGCGGGCTCCCCTCTGGCGCCGCCAGCACCAGCGGCACGGGGTTCGTGGTGTGCGCCGTCATCGAGGCGCCGGTGGCGAGGTCGATCATCTCCTCCGCGTTGCCGTGATCCGCTGTCACCAACGCCGCGCCACCCTGCTCCAGCGTCGCCGCGACGATGCGTCCCAGCGCGCCATCCGCCGTTTCCACCGCCGTGATGGCGGCGGGCAGCACCCCCGTGTGCCCAACCATGTCGCCGTTCGCGAAGTTGATGATCACGAAGTGGTATTTGCCCGACGCGATGGCGGCAACCACAGCATCGGTGAGCGGCCCGGCGCTCATCTCCGGTTGCAAATCGTAGGTCGCGACCTTCGGCGAAGGGATGAGAACCCGCTCCTCGCCGGGGAACGGCTCCTCGCGGCCGCCGTTGAAGAAGAAGGTCACATGCGGGTACTTCTCCGTTTCGGCGGCGTGCAGTTGCGCCAGCCCTGCCTCGCTCAGCACGCGCGCCAGCGGGTAGACCACGTCCATCGGCGGGAAGGCGACGGCGGCGGGAAGACTCTCTTCGTAGCGGGCGAGCGTGACCAGATGCAGGCCCGGCAGGCGCGGACCGCGCTCCCAGCCGGTGAAATGCTCCCCCACCAGCGCCTCGGAGAGCTGCCGCCCGCGGTCCGCGCGGAAGTTGAAGAAGATCACGCTGTCGTCTGACTTGACCCGTGCCGCCTCATCGGTCGCGATCACCGTCGGGATGATGAACTCGTCGGTAATGCCGGCCTCGTAGGCCGCGCTGATCGCCGCTTCGGCGCTTTCCGCAATCGGCCCCAGTCCGTTCACCATCGCGTCGTAGGCCAACCGGGTGCGCTCCCAGCGGCGGTCGCGGTCCATCGCGTAGTAGCGGCCCGAGACCGTGCCGATGCGCCCGACTCCGGCCCCGGCCATCGCTGCCTGCACCTCGGCCACGAAGCCCAGCCCGCCGGTGGGGGCGGTGTCACGCCCGTCCGTGATGACGTGGACGACGACCCGGTCCGCCGCCAGCCCCTTCGCCGCCGCCAGCTGCAGCAGCGCCGCGAGGTGGCGCAGGTGCGAGTGCACCCCACCGTCGCTGACCAACCCGACGAGGTGCAGGGTCTGCCCACCACCGGAGACGCGGTCCATGGCGTCGTTCAGAACCGGGTTGGCGGCAAACTCGCCGGTAGCGATGGCGCGGTCCAGCCGGGTCAGCCACTGGTAGACCACGAACCCGGCGCCGAGGTTCGTGTGTCCCACCTCGGAGTTGCCCATCTGGCCGGCGGGCAACCCGACATCCTCGCCGCACGTCTTCAGCGTGGTGTGGGGGTAGCTGGCCCACAGGTGGTCCATGACCGGGGTGGCGGCGTGCAGCACGGCGTTGCCGGGCTCATCGCGGCCAAGGCCCCAGCCATCGAGGATGACCAGCACAACGGGAGAAATGGGAGTCGTCATCAGGATAATCGCGCTCCAATCGTGATGCACAATGCGGCGAGCATGCTGGGGGCGATTGTGCGGCGCAGCGCGAAATGCGGCAAGGCGCGGCGCGCGTGCGACAATCGCACGGTCAGGAATGGAAGGGGCGCGCCCGCGCCGTTCACCGAGGGGAGTTTCGATCATGGGATACACCGTCACGCTGATTCCGGGCGATGGCATCGGGCCGGAGGTGTCCGGCGCCGCGCAGCGGGTGCTGGATGCATCGGGCGTGGACTTCGAGTGGGAAGTGCGCGAAGCGGGCATGATCGCGCTGGAGAATCAGGGCGACCTGCTCCCCGAGGCGACGCTTGAGTCACTCAAGCGCAACAAGATCGGCCTCAAGGGCCCCATGACCACGCCGATTGGCAGCGGCTTCCGCAGCGTGAACGTCGGGCTGCGGCAGGCGCTGGGCCTGTACGCCAACCTGCGCCCGGGCAAGTCGCTGGAGGGGGTGCAGAGCACCTTCCGCGACATCGACCTCGTGGTGGTGCGCGAGAACCTTGAGGGGATGTACAGCGGCGTCGAGTTCGACACCGGCACGACCGAAGCGGCCGAGGTGATCGACGCCATCAATGAGCGCTCGAAGAAGCAGGTGGATGGCACGGCGGCGATCTCCATCAAGATCATCACCCCGGCGGAGTCGCGCCGCATCGTGGAATACGCCTTCGAGTACGCGCGCGCCAACGGCCGCAAGCTGGTGACAGCGGTGCACAAGGCCAACATCATGAAGTTCACCGACGGCCTCTTCCTGCGCGAGGCGCAGGCCGTCGCCGAGCGCTACCCGGATATCGAGTTCAACGACCGCATCGTCGATAATATGTGCATGCAGCTGATGCAGAAGCCGCAGCAGTACGACGTGCTGGTGATGCCGAACCTGTACGGCGATATCGTCAGCGACCTCGTTGCGGGCATGATCGGCGGGCTAGGCGTGGCGCCGAGCGGCAACATCGGCCCGGACGGCGCAGTCTTCGAGGCGATCCACGGCAGCGCCCCGACCCACGCTGGCAAGAACGAGGCGAACCCGACGGCAATGATCCTCTCCGGCGCGCTGATGCTGCGCCACCTCGGCGAGCAGGCCGCCGCCGAGCGCGTCGAGAACGCGGTGGCCGGTGTGATCGCCGACGCCGATCGCGTCACGTATGACCTGCGTGCCGACCGGGACCCGTCCAAGGCTGGGACGACGACGGATATGACGCAGGCGATCGTGGAGCGACTGTAGGACGGGTTGTGGGTCTTGAGTTTTGGGTCTTGAGATTTCGACGCAGTCGTCATCTTCTCAAGACTAAACGCAAGACTCCTCAAAGGCCGTGACCGAAGTCGGAGTCGAAACGGTATTCGGTTTCGCTCCAGGGTTGTTTCCAGGCGTCGGTATCGAATCGAGAGAGGGCAAAGGGAGCCAGGTCTGCGGATCTGGCTTCGCCGTCTAGGATCATTTCCGCGAGGGCGATGCCGACCGCTGGGCCCTTCTTGAACCCGGCGCCGCTGAAACCAGCGGCCAGATAGAGTCCTTCGACTCCGGTCCCTCCGATGATCGGGTGGGCGTCGGGCGTCATGTCGTAGAGGCCAGCGTGACCGTAGGTAGCGTCTTCTTCATGGCGGGGATGCGTTGTGAAATGGCTTCGATCGCCAGGTCGGGATAGGCGTGGTCGTTGAAGAGATGGCGGCGTTGGGATCGACCTCGTCGTGCTACGCCGGCGGCGACGCCGATGAGGCTGCTCCCCGGCGCCCACGGCCGTGAGAAGATGCCGGCGACGGTATCGAGATAGATGAAATGCGGCTCGACCAGCTCGATCGGCCGTTGCGCGATGATGATCTGCACGCGAATGGTGGAGATCGGAATTTCGACTCTGGCGGTCGCCATGATCCTGGTCCACCACGGACCGGCGGCGCAGACCACGACATCGGCAGGGAAGTCGCCAGCTGAGGTCAGGAGACCCGTCGCCGACCACCGGCCGTCTGGATGCCGGTGACCTCGCTCCCTTCGCGGACGGTGGCGCCCGCTCGCATCGCGGCTGATCATCGATTGGGTGGCCTGGACGGAGTCGACGTAGCCACTGTCCGGCTCGTAGGAGACGTAATCGACGTCGCCGACGTAGCTGTAGGGTTGCAGTTCCTGGAGCTCGGCGGCGGTGATGAGGCGTGAGTCGATGCCGAGTCGGTTCTGCATGGCGATGTTCTGGCGCATGAGATCGACATTGCTGGAAACGCCCTCGGTCGCGACCGTCACGATGACTGGCCAGGGAACGTAGCCACACGATCCGCCGACGCGCTCGTTCCAGTTGGCATAGGTCTCCCAACCGAGCTGGGCGAGGCGGGCTTCGGCCGTTGGTGTAGTGACGACGGAGAAGCGCGCCGGTGCGGCCGCTGGCGCCGGCGGCGACGACCGATTTCTCGTAGACGGTGACATTGCCGGCACCGCGCGAAGCTAGCTGCCAGGCGATCGATCCGCCGACGATTCCGCCACCGATGACCGCGATTTCCGTACTGCCCACGAATGCTCCCTCGATCGTTGAGACCGCAGATTCCGATGCGCGTGCGCCCCCTGATGGGCTCCGTCGCGGTGTGCGAACCATGGCACAATACCGAAATGAAAGCGCTTACCTTATCCAATCCCCAAGCTGAGAGATGAGCACCTCTTACCTGATCGATTCACTCGAGCGTGCGGTCGGCGCCGGGAATGTCTCGGTGGATGGTCCGATCTGCTCGTGTATGAGTACGACGGTTCGGTCGATGCCGCGGTGGAAACCTCGAAACCGGCGGCAGTCGTGCTCCCGCAAACCACTGCGGAAGTTGCAGAGGTGGTCCGCATCGCCCGGGCGAACAAGCTACCGATCGTGCCCAGAGGAGCAGGTACCGGTTTGTCCGGCGGGTCGGTCGCGCAGAGTGGTGGGATCGTGGTCGCGCTGACGCGCATGGCGGGTATTCTCGAAGTCGATTACGAGAACCGGGTGGCGCTGGTCGAACCTGGCGTGATCAATCTGGAGCTGAGTGACTGGGTGAAACCGGGCGGTTACTTCTTCGCGCCCGATCCGTCCAGCCAGCGGGCCTGCACGATTGGCGGCAATGTCGCCGAGAACTCTGGCGGTCCGCACTGCCTGAAATATGGCGTCACGACGAACCACATTCTCGGGTTGGAAGTGGTCGATCCAGACGGCAAAGTCCGCTGGATCGGTGGCAAAGGCGAAGAATCAGCCGGGTATGATCTGACCGGCGTATTCGTTGGTTCCGAGGGGATGCTGGGGATCGTGACGAAGGCGCTGGTGCGCCTGACTCCCAAGCCTGAGACGATCTCGGTACAGCTGGCGGCATTCCCGACAGTGGAAGGCGCATCGCTGGCGGTCTCGCGCATCATCGGCGCGGGTATTCTGCCGGCTGCATTGGAGATGATGGACAACCTCACGATCCAGGCGGTGGAGCCGGCATATCACGCCGGCTATCCGATGGAAGCAGGCGCGGTGTTGCTGGTCGAGGTCGATGGCGTGACCGAGGATGTCGAGGACATCGCGCGCGAGATCGAGGGAATTTGCAAGGAAACTGGCGCATTTTTGGTGCGGCAGGCAATCACAGAGATGGAGCGCGATCTGCTCTGGAAAGGGCGCAAGATGGCGATTGCGGCCATGGGTCGCCTCGCGCCAAGCTACTACCTGCACGATACGGTCGTTCCACGCACCAAGCTGCCGCAGACGCTGGCACAGGTCGAGGAGATCTCGAAGGATTTCGATCTGCCGATCGCCAATGTCTTCCATGCGGGCGATGGCAATCTGCATCCGCTGATGCTCTTCGACCGCATGAACGAGAGCGATATCGAAAAGGTGATCGGCGCCAGCAAGGAGCTGATCAAGTATTGCGTCAGCATCGGTGGCGCGCTTTCAGGCGAGCATGGCATCGGAACCGAGAAGCGCGATTATATGACGCTCGTCTATACGGATGAAGATCTGGCTGCGATGGCCGGGATCAAGCAAGCCTTCGACCCGAATGGGGTCATGAATCCGGAGAAGCTCTTTCCCAAGGGCTATATGTGTGGCGAGGTGCGTGCGCACTACAACGCTGCACTGGCACAGAAATATGGCATCTATCCCCTCTAGTCCTACTTCCCTGTTGGAAGCGCCGGCGTCTCCACGCGAGCTCGCCAACCTGCTTTCCGAGGCGGCGGTCAGCGGCAATGCCGTTTCTCCCGTCGGAGGCGGCTCGAAGCTCGGCTATGGCAACCCGCTGAGCCGCGAGACGATCCCGGTTTCGACCAAGAAGCTCGATCGCGTGCTTGCCTATGAGCCGGACGACATGACGCTTTCCGTCGAAGCCGGAGCGACGATGGCATCGGTTTGGCAGGTGCTCGCCGAACGTGGATTGACCATTCCGATCGATGTTCCCATGCCGGAAACCGAAACCATCGGCGGGTTGATCGCGACCGGGCTTTGCGGCCCCAGGCGATTCGGCTCGGGTTCGTTGAGAGACCAGCTGATCGGCATTCAGGTGGCGTATCCCGATGGCACGCTCGGCAATGCCGGCGGGATGGTGGTGAAAAACGTCAGCGGATTCGATCTGATGCGCATGCACCTCGGAGCGGTCGGAACGCTCGGTGTGATCGTGAGCGCCAATTTCAAAGTCGTGCCGGCCGCTCGTGGTGAAGCGACAGTGACGGTGCAGCGCGAGTCGATCGGCCATCTCGAAGGCGATCGGTTGGCGATTCATGGTGGCCGCATTCGTCCGGTCGCGTTCGAAGCGCGCTGGACGGGTGATCGCTGGTTGGAAGCCATCCGTATCGAAGGACGACCGGCAACCGTCGATCAGATGGCGCGTGAGCTGGCGGAGCGGCTGGGCGACGCGGCGACCTTGCCAACTGACGAGAGTCGTGCCTTCTGGAGTGGCTACGTTCGCGAAGAAGCGTTGCCAGCTGAATCAGATCTGGCAGTGATCCAGCTGCGCGCGAAACCGTCTCAGCTCGAATCGACCCTGAACGCTGCAATGGCATCGTTCGAGAGCTCGATTCAGGATCTCCGCGTCTCCCTCGGATTGGGCACGGTGCGTCTGGTTCTTCGAACGACTCCTGACGAGACCGATTCCATCGCTGCATCTATCCGCGCCTTGAGGACCAGCGGGGTGAATGTACTGCTTCTGAGCGCACCAGAGGCGCTGCACGCGTCGACAGACGCGTTTGGTACCCCGGAGTCCAATCTCGAGCTGATGCGCCAGCTCAAGCGGCAATTCGATCCTTGGTCGGCGCTCAATCCCGGGCGCGTCATTCCGGAGCTCTAGATGTCCGTCGCCACCTCGGCCGAATTGAAGAATGTCGGCGGCATCGTCGGTTTCAGCGATGTGGACGCTCCCGATCCCGAACTGCTGAAGGCGTGCGTCCACTGCGGCATGTGCTTGGCTTCTTGCCCGACCTATCGCATCACCGGACAGGAGATGTCTTCGCCGCGTGGACGACTTTGGCTGATGAGCGCCGTTTCGCAAGGGCGGCTTTCGGTCGATGACGAACTCTTTCAGGAGCAGATGTATCAGTGCCTCAACTGCCGCGCATGTGAAGCGGTTTGCCCGTCCGGGGTGCAGTATGGACCGCTGGTGGAAGCGGCGCGCTACCAGATCGAACAACGGTTGAATCGACCGGCCAAGCAGCGCATCGCGCGCAAGGTCATGCTCGACTGGACCTTTTCCGACATGCGCAAGATGGGCGCGGTGGCGCGCATGACATCGCTCTACCAAACCACCGGTCTGCAGACGGTCGCGCGCAAAACCGGTGCGCTCAAGCTGCTTGGGCTCTCCGAGATGGAGAAGATGGCTCCGGCGTCACATGGAAAGCCTCTGAAGCCCGGCAAAGAAAACTGGCGGGCACAGGAGCCGGAACGGGCTGCCTCGCTTTTCAATGGCTGCATCATGGGGACTGCCTTCGGCGATACGAATCGCGCCGCCTGCCGCGTGATGGCACGCAACGGCGCCAATGTCGATGTGCCTGCTTGCCAGGGTTGCTGCGGCGCTTTGCAGGTGCACAGCGGCATGTTCGATATCGCGCGCGATATGGCCAGAGCGAATATCGACGCGTTCGAAGTTGAATCAGATCGGCCAATCGTGGTGACTGCGGCGGGGTGCGGTTCGACGCTGAAGGAATATGGGCATCTTCTCAAGGATGATCCGGACTATGCGACGCGAGCGCACGATTTCGCAAATCGGGTCAAGGACTTCTCCGAGTTCGTCGCGGACGAGAATCGAGAAACTCCCGGACCAATTCGGCGCAAGATCACGTATCAGGACGCCTGCCACCTTGCGCACGCGCAACGAATCACCGCGCAGCCACGAACGTTGCTGAAGTCGATTCCCGGGCTGGAATTGGTGGAGATGCGGGAATCGTCGCTCTGTTGCGGAAGCGCCGGGATCTACAACATCCTGCGGCCGGAGATGGCGCAGAAGTTGGGTGAGCGCAAGATTGGGCACATCATCGAAACCGGCGCGACTGAGGTGGTGACTGCCAATCCAGGATGCGCCATTCAAATCCAGACGCTGCTGCGCGCAGCAGGCTCGGACATCAAGGTCACGCACATCGCCGATTTCATGGACGAGGCATACGCGAACGCTCCCGAATCGAGTGCAGTCGCGGATTAGCTCAATCGGCGGCTGGGAAGGTCATGCGCGCGATGGTTCGGTTGCCATCGCCATCGATGGCGAACTCGCCCTTGAGGTCCGACTCGACCAGACGGGTGATGATGCGCAATCCGATGCCCGCTTTGGCGTGCGGATCGAACTCGGCCGGGAGAGCGGCGCCGTCGTTCTCCACCTCGATCGTGACCAGGTTGCCGGTTTTCCAGGTGCGGATCGCGATGCGCCCCTGATTGCGCCCTTCGAAGCCGTGCTCGATCGAGTTCGAGATGAGCTCATTGAAGAGGAGTGCCAGCACGGTGGCCTGGCGGGTTGGGACCACCACATCGGTCGGCTCGATGGCGAATGAGACGCAGGTGGAGGGTGGAATGAGGGTGACTTTCAGCTCATCGGCGACGAGGCGGGCGATGGCGTCGATCGTGGCGCCGCTTAGGCGGGTTTCGTCGCTCAAAAGATCATGCACTGAGGCGATCGCCTGCACGCGACCG
Organism: Thermomicrobiales bacterium; assembly: GCA_047605145.1. Lineage (GTDB taxonomy): Bacteria > Chloroflexota > Chloroflexia > Thermomicrobiales > UBA6265 > JACCXM01. Next base: position 14,351 of record JASGGF010000039.1, read on the forward strand.
ATGGCGTCCTGCAAGTGACGCTCGGCTTCGCTGCCCTCGACCTGCCGGAGCTGTAGAGAGGAGCGCGGCGACCGTTTGGAGGTTGTTGCGAACCCGGTGGTGCATCTCCTGGAGCAGGGTCGAAGCGGTCTCGGCGCTGCGGCGCGCTTCTTCGAATAGCTCGGCGTTTTCGATGGCGATCGACGCGGTATCCGTGAATGCCTGGAGAAGCGTCAGATCGTCTTCCGTCACTTCCATGCCGGATTTGAGCCGCACACAGAGCGCGCCCCAGCGCTCGCGGGCAGAGCTGAGCGGCATGCAGTAGAGGATGCTGGTTCCGTCGACATAATCCATATCGACAGCGCGCGCGCTGCCGGAGATGATCACGTCACTGAGCAACGCATCACGAGATGCCTGGTTCGAAACTTGGCGCGAGGTGCCGACTCGGTATTCGACCAGTGGCGCGGAGTCCTCTTCTTCTATTCCGTGGCTTGGGAGGCGAAAAACGGCGGCCGATTCGGCATTGGTGAGCTCGACGGCCGATTCGCTCACGAAGCGGAGGACATCGTTGAGGTCGAGCGCGGAGGCGACGGTGCGCGATACGCGCTGCAACGTGCCGAGCTCGATGATCTTGCGGCGCAGGCGCTCGTCGGTCAGGGAGTGAAGGCGCGTGTATTCGACGCCGATGGCCAGCTCGGCCGCGACGTCTTTGAGAAAAATGCGATCGTCCTCGTCGAATGTGCGCGGCTCTCGCATCCAAAGCGTGAACATGCCCACCAGCCGGTCCGGGTTCGAGAGCTTCATCGGGATCGAAGCCTGGGCGCCATAGATCTCGTCGCGCAAGGTGGGAGAGGGAAACCAATCGGGGTCTTCTTTGACGTTTCCGGCAAAGACCGCTTTGCCATCCGCCATGACCCGTCCGAAGATGCCGCGATCCCCACGAACGGTCATCGTGCCGATGAGCCCAGGATCGAACCCATGCTGGCCCATCAAGGTGAGGCTGTTGGTCGGAGGATCGAAAACGAAAACGGTCGCGGCATCCGCGTTGGAGACTTCCAGGATCGCTTCGATACTCTGCTTGAGATATTCGGTTGCCGAGGTTGTGATCGTCGCGGAGCGGCTGATGCGATGCAGCGCATTGAGGCGCGCGACGAGGGGAGAGTCGATGGTGTCTTTGACCGTGCCGACCGGAAAGATCGAGAGCTGGGCGGAGGAATAGCCGTCGGCGATTGCCGAGAGTGCGCTGCTGAGCATATCCGGATCGATCGAAGAGTTGGAGTCTCCCGGAAGTAAGGCGCGCAAGGCCGTCGACATCGTTTCTTCGAGTGAAAGGCTGTCGCGGGCGGCGCAGGCGCCGATTGCCTGGTATTGCAAGCGGGTTTCCGTACCAGGCCGGGCGGGCGCGGAAAGAATTTCTTGCAGTCGTTCCTGGAGTGCGGTGGCACTGGCCTGGGGGATTGTCATAGGGACCGGATTCCCAATCCTGTACTCTTGACCGCCGGCAGACTTCTGCTCGCGATCGAACGGTCATCGGATGCGTCAACGACGAAGCGAATCGTCCCAACAATTCTACCGGCCCACGCCCGAGACCACGATGGCGGCTCCGCCTTCGACTCGCAGGCGTGGATCGATCCGCCGGCGAGTGGCCGCGGCGATCGTAACCGACCCCGGAGTGGAGGGGAGTCTCGGACGTCTCATCCGAGCGTTGTTGTTGCTCACGCTCGGTTTGATGATGGCCCTCGGAGCGGCGGTCGCCGACGTCTATCTGCATCGCGGAATCGAAACGAGCGCCGAGCCTGGTATGTGCAGCGGGTTCCGGGCGAGGGCTATCGACCAATGTCGATCTGCGCTCATTTACCGAAGCGCAGATCGAAGCGATCGCGTCCACATTACGATCGAACGGTTTCAGGATCGTACGCCAACCGTTTCCTGGTCGGAAATCGAGTCGACGCAAGGTGAATACCTCTGGGATCGCTACGACCCCATCGTGCGCAACCTGAACGATGCGGGTATCCAGATCGTGGCCGTCGTGGAAGACGCGCCGATCTGGCTGCGCAGCCGGGATCGGTCGAGGGCACCGTCCCGCCGCCCACAAATGCGGCGGACTACGCCGAGTTTCTCACTCAATTCGTGAATCGCTATGGCGCCTATATCGACTATGTCCAGGTGTGGGATCGGCCCAATGACCCCGCGCAATGGGGGGGCGTCGCTGCCACGCCCGACCAATATGTCGGTATGCTGGCTCCCGCATTCAATGCCATTCGCACGGCAAATGGCACCACGCAGGTGATCCTCGCGGAATTCGACGATCGGAATGCGGCGGGCGTGCTCGGGGATGATGTGCGTTTTCTGCGCGGTGTCTATGACGTCGGTGGCGCCCTATTTCGATGCGGCGGCCGCGGCGATCGATGGTGGCGACTCCTCGCCGTACGACCGGCGGGTTTCCAGCGCGAATCCGAGTCTTTCTCGAGCGGTGCTCTTTCGTGAGGCGATGATCGAGGAAGGGACGAAACCAAACCGGTCTGGATCACGCATTTCGGGTGGGATCTCTCATCCAATATCGACCGGCAGAAGCAGGCGGAGTACCTGGCAGCCGGTATCGAGCGCATCCGGACCGAATGGCCCTGGGCGGGGCCGGTGTTTCAGTGGGCGCTTACCGCAGCAGGCAGGCGCCGGCAATGAGGGCCGCGCGCTGCTCAACGAAAATGGGACCTCCACCGTTTCCTTCGAGGCGGTGACGGCGCTTGCGGATGAGGGGGTAGGCACGGTCGCGCCCACCGGATTCGTGCCGATGGATAGCGGGCCGGTGGCTTATAGCGGATCCTGGAACGATCAGCATCTCGATGGCCGGGTTTTCAAGACAACCAGCGAGGTCGGCGCGACGTCGACCATCACGTTCGAGGGTACCGGAATCGTGGTCTATCTGCGTCGCAGTCCGGATGCCGGATTGATCCGGGCAACGCTCGATGGCGGTCCGCTGCCCGGATGGGGGGTCGACGACGGCGCCTCGACGATCAATCTCACCTATTACCAGGCGCAGGATATCGCTGTGACGCTCGCGTCCAATCTCGATGATGGGGTGCAACTAACGCTGACGATGTCCGACCCCGGGCAGCTGACGATAGGCGGGGCGGTCGTCGCGCGATCCACCCCTTCGCTGGCCGGTGGTGGTGGCTTTCACCGCATTGGCGATGACGATCGTGGCATTGCGCGAGATCGCGATGGTGGCGAGCGGGGCGGTCGATGCGCAGTCGCGACGAAACCAACACTGGGCCGCAGCTGCCGTCGATGCCCGACTGGCGACCGATGCCGCGCACCTGATGCGACTACTTTCTGTCTGCTTCCCATCGGCACTGGCGTACTGGTATGGGTGGCCATGCTTGGATTGGAAGCGTGGCACGGTGGGTCCGGCACGCCGGTCGCCGGAGCCTCGGTGGTGGTCGCGGTGCTGCTGGCGGCGGCTTCACCTCGGCGCTGTATGCGCCTGCGCTGCCATTCCGTTGATCTTTCATCCAGTCGAGATCGGTTCCCTCGAGCTGAGTTTGCTGGAATTGGGAATTCTCGAACTGCCCTCGGACTGGATTCCGATGTCTCTACGACACATGCAGGGTCCGCTGGAATCTTCGCACGATTCTCTTGCCTTGGCCGCCAATTATGCTGGGCGCAATGCTGCTCGCAATGACGCTTTCGCTCGCGTGGATGCCATTTGCGATTCATCGAGCCGAGGCATTGCGATCGTGGCGTTGGGTGATCGTCGAACCGCTGATTGCGTTCGCGTTGGCGCGGTCGCGATCTCACGTGATGGACGGGCTCCGCTTGGACTGGCGATCGCGATACCGGCGGCATTCGTCGCGATCACCGCGATTTGGCAGCTCATCAATGCCAGCTCCAACTTTTCTGTCGATGAGGTGCATCGATCACCGCGACCTATCTGCATCCCAAGATTTGGCGCTCTACCTGGAGCGTGCGCTCTTCTGGTGCTCATCCCGGCGATCGTCGCGCGCGGGCGACGCCAATGGCTGCTGATGGGTCTCGCGATACCAATTGCCGCCGGGATCGGGGTAACGTTTCGCGCGGTGCATTGCTGGGTCTTGCCGCCGGCGGCGCGGTGATCCGTTGGCTCATCCACTCAGACACGGCTGGCGCATCCTGGGTGGTGGGTTGGCCCGGCGATCCTGGCCTTCGCTGTTGGCGCCAGCCAGCGGTTCCTTCGGGCCCGATCCGGCGTGGTTTCTACACCATATCTTTGGGGCGACGCTGGCGATGATTCGGGATTTTCCGATTCGAGGGATTGGGCTAGATCAGTTCTGGCTGCACCAGCAGCGCTATCGACCCGCGAATCTGGAGCGAACGATATCTTCCCATCCGCACAATATCCTGCTCGATTCATGGCTCAGCCTGGGATTGCCTGGGCTTCTCCTCTTAGGCTGTTCGTTGCGGTTGGCACTTGGGTCGTCTGGATGAGTCGCAGCGGCAAGAAGATGCTCGACTGTTGGCAACGGGAGCGGGCTTTCCGCCGCAGGACTAGGGCACGGACTGGTAGACAATGGTTATTTTCTGCCGGATCTTGCGGTGATGATGTGGCTGGCAATTGCACGGTCGGCACCAACGTGTCCATATTGCCCATGGAACAGTTGCAGATGGCTGAAGCGACGTCCGTCGTTCCTAAACCAGCGCTTTCAACTGCTGTTTCGGCCGCGTTGGTTGTGACGATCGGCATAGCGGTCGGGGTGCTCGCGTGGCAAACCACCATGCTCGTGTTGCTAGTCATCGTCGCCGGCTGGCTGGGAATGAGTCATCGTGACTGGGGATTGGGTCTGCTGGCACTAACGATTCCGGTGCAGACCTTCTTCGAAGTCGGGGTTCAGTCTGGTTCGGTGACGCTCACAAAGGTGGTCATTTGGTCGTTGCTAGGCGGATGGGTTGTGCACTTATTGCGCTCCCGTCAACGCGTGCTCATCGATTTCGTGACGGTCTCTCTCTTCGTGCTGGTCATGGCATTGGCGCTTTCTGTGTGGAATGCGAAGGACGGCGGCATGTGGATCGGGGAAACCTATCGCTGGCTGGCGACCGCGATCGTCTCATGCTTCGCGTTCAACACATACCGACGCGGAGGCTCGCCACTGCCATTCCTCCTGGGGACGCTGGTCGGCGTGATGGCGTCAGTCGCAATGGCCGTCTGGCAGGTGGTCTTCACCATCGGCCCGGCATCATTTCAGGTGCGTGGCTATTTACGCGCCTACGGTCCGTTCACGCATCCCAATCAACTGGCGATCTATCTCGAATTGACTACTCCGCTTTTCCTGGCGTTGCTGATTGGACCGGCGGGGTCCTTGCCCGACGACGGGCGGTGGTACCTTTCGCGGCGGTTGCGGCCGCTTTGGTTGCTGGGGATGCTGGCGGGATTTGCCGGATTGCTCATGTCCCAATCGCGCGGTGGCATGGTCGGGATGGCGGTCGGGGTTGCCATCGTCCTGGCGCTTATCCGGCCGAGCCTGCGGCTGTCGCTGGTTCGGCTGGCGCCGATCGGACTGATCGCAGCGATCGCCTTCCTGACGATCTCGATCGGAATCGTCGCGGCGGGGGTGGAAACGTTCAGCAATCAGGAAACGCTGGTGACGCCCGCCAACTTCGCGGTGCAGGAACGGCTCTCACATTGGACCGCGGCGGTGGAAATGGCCAAGGCGCATCCACTCATCGGAGTCGGCGCCGGAAACTACGACCTGAACTATCGCGATTACACGCAAGAATGGCGATTTCGGATTGGACGCGGTCACGCACATGACACGTATCTCCATTTTCTTGCACAATCCGGGGTCGTGGGTTTGACGGCGTATATCGCTATGCTTCTGGGAGTTTCGCTCATCATCGTGCGCACGATTCGCATTCTGCCGGAAGGCACCAGATTGTCATTGCTCATCGGGGCAGCCGGAATCACGGCTGCGACAGGCGCCCA
>JASGGF010000040.1:0-20158 GCA_047605145.1 Thermomicrobiales bacterium
ATGCCCGCGTCGATGCTGCGGGCGACGAACCAGACGCGCATGCCGTCGTTGAGCCAGAGCACCAGGCTGAGGGCGAAGACCGGCAGCGGGCGCCGCAATGAGCCGAAGATCGCTTCCTGAAGCCGCAGGTAGGTGGCGCGGAAGGCAGCCGGCAACAGCCGCAGGATGAGATCGCGGGCGACCCACAGGAGGGTGAGCCCAGCGGCGCCCGCGCAAAAGACAAGCGCCGCCAGCCACAGGGTCGGTGTGGCCTGCGCCGGCAAAACGCCGCCAAACACCACCAGTCCTGCCCCGGCCAGCACGAACACGAGCATCATGGCGTCCACGACCCGTTCGGCCACGATGGTGCCGACGCCCGCGCTGAACGGCACGCCACCATCCTGCCGCAGGAGGTAGGCGCGGTACGCGTCGCCGAGTTTGGCGGGAGCCAGAGAGTTGGCGAAATAGGCCAGCAACACGATCTGCGCCAGATCACCCAGTGGCGGAACGCGCCGGCCTGGCCCGGCGGCGATGCCGGAGGACTCGATCATGAAGCCCCAGCGCCAGCCACGAATGAGGAAGGAGCCGTACCAGAGGACGAAGGCGACGCCCAGAAAAAGCGGGTTGGCCTGCCGCACCTGCTGCCAGATGGCAGCGGGATCCACATTGAGCTGGCGCACGACGAACCACAGCACCACCGCCGCGAAGGCGAACGAGATCAGCGTCTGCGGCCGCAGCAGGCGGCGCCAGGGAGCGCCTTCCGCCGCCGGAGCATCATCGGGGGGCGCTGCGCTGCCTGGGGCCAGCGCGGGACCGTCGTCGGGTTCGGGGTTCTGACTCACCAGACCATCCGCGCTTATCTTCGCGTGCTGGCGTGTAAGCCAGCGATCAACGCCTGGCAGGCGGTGGCTCCGAGTATAGAGGCGTCTCGCGAACCCACGATTTCAGGCGCGACGGGCGGGGCGCCAGTCCGGGAGCTGCGGCAACTCCGGCCAGATCTCGCCGGAGCGGCGGCGCTGCAGCGCGCCAGTGCGTTCGGCCACCAGAATCAGGCCATCGAAGAGGCCGAAGAACAGCATGGTGACGCCGCCGGCCAGCAGCAGCTGGATGGGCCACTGCAACGGGATGGCGCGTTGCACCACTAGCCCGCCAATGGTCAACTCGCCGGGTTCGCTGAGTTGCATGGCGACTTCGTGCGTGCCGCTGGACAGGTTGCGCGCCAGCGTGATATCGACGTCTTCCGCCTGAAACGATCCCAGCGAAATGTCGCGCGGGGCGCCGTCGATGGTCAGGACGACGTTGCCGGCGTCGCGGGCCAGGCGGGCCCGCGCCACGACGCCGGTGCCCTCGATAGGAATGCGGAAGCGGGCGTCCACCTGCGAGGTGGTGCGGTACGTGTCGCGGCCGAGGTGTTGCAACTCCCAGTTGCCTTCCCAGACGAACTGGTGCGCCGCGACGGGGGCGAGGCCAGTGGGCGCGGCGTTTGTGCCCCCGCGCGTTGCGAACGCGCCCAGCTCGGTGAACAGCGAGGTCGGCGCGCCGTTGTCGCGCAGTAACGCGTAATCGGCGGGGGTGCCCCCAGCCAGATCGGGCCCCGGTGTCAAGCCCCACTGGAACATTGGCCCCATCCACGGCCACTCGGCGCGCGCGCGGGCCAAACCGGCCAGCACGTAATCCGCCTGCGTTTCTTCGCCGAACCGGCCGACCCCGGGGCCATCGGCGCTCCAGCCGAAATGCGTGGCCCAGATCGGTTTGGCCGGGTCATTGCTGCGGGCAATCACCTCGCGTAGCAGGATGACGCGCGACATGTTCGCGACCCCCACACGGGTGGCGCGGTCATAGGGGGTGCTGGCCCCGCCATCCAGCCTCGCCGCCACGATGTCGAAGAAGGCCGATCCGCCCGCGTCGTAGACGCCCTGCAGGAAGGCCAGATCATTGCGAGCGCCGTCGGGAGGGAACGGGTCAAGTTCAGCCAGCAGAATGATCGAGTTCGGATTGGCGCCGCGCGCAGCGTTGGAGGCGATCGCCAGCATTGAGACGTACGCGCCAGGATCGGCGGTGGCGTTGCCCCACTGCTGCGGCTGATTGGGAAGGTCCCAGATCTGCAGGAAGCTGACCCGGTCTCCATAGCGAGCTGCCACGGCGCCGACGAAGCGCTCGAAGGCCGCGAGGTCCGCCGGGGGCGCATCGAGGGCGGAGGCGCCGCCGGGGGAGCGAATCCAGGCGGGGGAGCGATGCAGCACGGCGATGACGCTGATGTCGCGCTCCGTCAGGGCATCCACGATCGCGTCGTACTGATCCCAGGCGTAGTTGCCGGGCGTGGGTTCGATATCCGCCCAGGAGAAGCTCTGGCGCGCGAAGCGAAACCCGTTCGCCTGTAATCCGGCGGCAACGGCCGAAAGCTGATCGGGGGCAAAGCGAGTCAGATCGACGTTCGTGGCTAGGTCACGCCCGGTGAACTGGCGCACGACTGTGGGCGTCAGGCCGTCGCCGACGCCGCGGTGGATGGTGACATCCGCCCAGACGGACAAGCTGGCCAGAAGAAAGCCGAACAGGGCGAGGGTTGCAGCGGTCAAGCCGCGTAGGCGGTCGGGTTCGCGGGCGATGCCACCGGCCCACCGCGCCAGTGCCAGGATGGCGGGCGGTGCGGGCATGGTGGGCACGGGCAGCGCCGGCGTGCGGCGACGGCGGGAGGTGGGCCGGGGCTCGCGCGGGGGCGGCTCGGTCCAGTTGCGGCGGGGCGGGGCGCTCACTACGCGGGCGCAGCCATAGCGGCGGACGCCGCCAGTTCGCGCAAGGTGCGCATGTTGCGCGTGTCGCCCAGTTCCTCCTGATCCTCGTCCTTCGGCGTTTCCAGCACTCCGGGGGTGTCCGCGAAACGCGGGTCGGTCAGCAGCAGGCGGAAGCCCTCCAGCCCGATCTCACCTTCGCCGATGTGGGCGTGGCGATCGGTGCGTAGGCCCAGCCCTTTCTTCGAGTCGTTGAGGTGGAAGGTCACAAGCCGGTCGAGCCCGATGATCTCGTCAAACTGGCGCATGGTCTCCTGGTACGTCTCCGGGGTGCGCAGGTCGTAGCCAGCGGCGAAGACGTGGCAGGTGTCGAAGCAGACCGCCACGCGATCCTTGTCCTCGACCTGATCGATGATGCCGGCCAACTCCTCGAAGGAGCGGCCGAGCGTGGTGCCCTGCCCGGCAGTCGTTTCCAGCAGCACCACGGTCGGGTTTTCCGGCTCCTCGGCGAAAAGGCGATTCATGCCCTCGGCTACCCGGGCCACGCCAGTATCAACTCCGGTGCCCATGTGGGCGCCGGGGTGCGTGACGAGGTAGGGCACGCCCAGCTGCTGGCAGCGCGCCAACTCGTCGCCAAACGCCGCCAGCGATTTCTCCCAGAGCGCGTCGTCCGGGGAGGCCATGTTGATGAGGTAGGAGTCGTGCGCAACAACAAAGCCAAGGTTGCTGGCGGCGCGCTTTTCACGGAACGTCTCGGCGGCTGCGGGGTCGATCGGCTTGGCGACCCAGCGGCTGGCGTTCTTGGTGAAGATCTGCAGCGCGGTCATATCGAAGGCTGCCGCGCGGTCGATGGCCAGCGCGTGGCTCTTTTCGATCGACATGTGCGCGCCGAGCAGGTGCATGATGGGCATCCTCTATGTCAGTCGGGGCGGGGCTGTCGCGACGATAGCATATGCCCCTGTGGCAACGAAGGTAGTACCTTGCGAAGATGCAGACCGCCGGCGCGCCGCCAGACCCGACCGCAGATCGATCACCGCGAGCAGAGCCGTCGCTCTCGCTGGTGATTCCGGCCTACAACGAGTCGGCGCGGATTGTGGCGACGGTCACGACGGCGGCGGAATGGCTGGCGCAGCAGCCGTACCGCACCGAACTGATCGTGGTCGATGACGGCAGCGAGGATGACACGGCCGATCTGGCGGAGGCGGCGCTGGCTGGCGTGGCGGGTGGCTATCTGGTGCGGGCGACGCACGGCGGTAAGGCCGCAGCGGTGCGGGCCGGGATGCTCTCCTCGACGATGGAGCAGATCGCCTTCAGCGACGCCGATCTGGCAACGCCGCTGCCCTACCTGAACGACCTGCGGGCCGCGCTGGCGGCGGGCGCAGACGTGGCGATTGGCTCACGTGAAGGCGCCGGCGCCCAGCGCATCGGGGAGCCGCCGTACCGACACCTGATGGGGCGCGTGTTCAACGGGCTGGTGCGGGTGCTGATCACGCCGGGCATCCACGATACCCAGTGCGGCTTCAAGCTGTTTCAGGCGCCGGTGGCGCGCGATATTCTGCGTCGCTCGCGCCTGTACGCCGGTGAGCCGCGCGGCGTGGCCGGGCCGCGGGTGACGGCCTTCGACGTCGAACTGCTGGCGATTGCGCGGGCGCGCGGTTACCGTATCGCGACCGCGCCAGTGGTGTGGACGTATGGCCGGGGCAGCAAGGTGCGCCCGGCGCATGACACTTGGCATAATTTGCGGGATGTGTTGCACGTCTGGATCGATGCGAAACGAGGCCGGTATCAGTGAATGACGAATCCGTGAACGTTCTGCCCGGTGATGAACCCGAGCACATTCTGGTGGCAGTGGCCTGGCCGTACGCCAGTGGGCCCCGGCACCTCGGGCACGCGGCAGGCGCCTATGTGCCGCCGGATATCTTCGCCCGCTACCACCGGATGGCTGGCAACAAGGTGCTGATGGTCTCCGGATCGGACATGCACGGCACGCCGATCACGGTGGCGGCGGACAAGCTGGGCGTGACCGCGCGCGAGCTGGCCGAGCGGAATCACGCGGGCATCACCGAGAGCTTTGAGCGGCTGGGCCTGAGTTACGACCTGTACACCTCCACGCTGACTCCGACGCACTACCGTGTGACGCAGGATTTCTTCCTGCGCCTGCTGGAGCAGGGGTTCCTGTTTCAGGACACACAGGAGGCGATGTTTGATCCGCAAGCGCAGCGCTTCCTGCCGGACCGCTACGTCGAGGGCACGTGCCCGCACTGCGGGTACGACGACGCGCGCGGCGACCAGTGTGACAACTGTGGCCGCACGCTCGATCCAACCGACCTGATCAACCCGCGCTCCAAGCTGACTGGCGCCGCGCCGATCACGCGGGAGACGACGCACTTCTTCCTTGACCTGCCGAAGCTGCAGGACCGGCTGGCGGCGTGGGTGGCGGTGGCCGGCGAGCACTGGCGGCCGGCCGTCCTTGGGTTCACGCAGGGGTGGCTGAAGGAGGGCCTGCGCGCTCGCGCCATCACGCGCGATCTCGACTGGGGGGTGCCGATCCCGCTGGAGGGGTACGACGACAAGCGGATTTACGTTTGGTTCGACGCGGTGATCGGCTACCTGTCCGCCAGCATCGAGTGGGCGGAACGGCAGGGCACGCCGGACGCGTGGCAGGCGTGGTGGACGCTCGACGCGGAGGGCAAGGCGCCGGGACGGGCGTATTACTTCGTGGGCAAGGACAACATCCCCTTCCACGCCATCATCTGGCCCGCCATGCTGATGGGCTACGAGGGGCTGGCGCTGCCGTATGATGTGCCAGCAAACGAATTCCTGACGCTGGATGGGCAGAAGCTGTCGTCGTCGCGAACCTACACGTCGCGATTGCCCTTCCTGCCTGAGGCGCTCGACCTGTTCGACGCCGACGCGATCCGTTTCTTCCTGACGATCAACGCGCCGGAGAGCCGGGATACCGACTTTTCGTGGGACGAGTTCCAGCGCCGCAACAACGACGAACTCGTGGCGACCTACGGCAACGCCGTCCACCGCCTGCTGTCGTTCACGCAGTCGCGCTTCAGCGGCGTCGTGCCCACGCCGGGCGCGTTGACCGAAGCGGACGAGGCGATGCTTGCGCAGACCGCCGCCACTTTCGCCAGCGTGGCGCGCGATGTGGAAGCGGTCAAGCTCCGCGACGGTCTGCGCGGCGTGATGGCGCTGGCCGGGGCGCTGAACCGCTATCTTGATGAAGCGGCGCCGTGGAAAACGCTGAAGACCGATCCAGAGCGCGCCGCCACCTCGCTGTGGACGGCGCTGCAGGTGGTTAGCTCTCTGCGCGTGCTTTCAGCGCCGTTCCTGCCGTTCTCTTCGGAGCAACTGCACGGCTATCTCGGCGACGAGGGGTCGGTCCACGTGCTGCCGTGGGCGCCGCGCGAGTTGCCGGCTGGCCGGGTGCTGCTGCCGCCAACGCCGCTCTTCCGCAAACTGGACGATGAGGAGCTAGCCGGGCTGGTGAACCGGTTGGACGAGGTCGAGGTGGTGACCGGCGAGCCGGGGTAGCATTCGCGCCCCCTCCCGTGCTGGCGTCTTGTCCGCAACGATGCGGACAAAACGCCACTGTACAATGGCCTATCGTGACCATGCGTCCGCAATTGCCAGTGCGAGTGAGTGAGCAATGCGCCAGTACGAGCCCATTACGCAAAACATGGATATCGCGGAAATTGAGTCGTCGCTTGCCAACGTGGTCTCCCGGGTGACCGGGAACGACGCGCGAGTGGTTGTTGAGAAACACGGGCAGCCAGTGGCGGCGATTATCTCCATCGAGGACTTGCGGAGATACGCTCAGTTGGAAGCGGCCAGAAAGAATGACTTTGCGGTCTTTGATCATATTGAGGCCGCATTCAGCGATGTTCCCGCGAGTGAAGTCGAAGAGGCAGTAGACCGGGCACTTGCCAACGTGCGCGCGAGCACGAGGGGGGGATCGTCTCACGAGTGATTCGCGCAACGTTGGACACCAATGTCCTTGCGCCCGGGATTGCCGGCGCCGGGAGTCTATCCAACCGGCTCTTCCGGCTCTGGCGAGAAGGCGCCTTCGTGCTGGTCATATCCGATCACATTTTGCAGGAGCTTGAGCGGGCGCTGAACGATTCCTACTTCGCCGCCCGTGTGCCGCGATCCACCGTTGCTGAGGCGATGCGGCAGCTTTCCGTTTACGCCACCGTCATCGACCTGACAATAAACGTCTGTGGTGTTGCGACCCACCCTGAAGACGACCTTGTGCTCTCAACAGCGCTCAGCGGCAATGCGAGCGTGCTCTGCACCCGTGACAAGCAACTCCTCAAGCTCGGAAACTTCGACGGGATCGACATTCTCTCCCCGGGAGAGCTGTTGGCGCGCATTGAGGCTGGCTAGACGCCCCCGTACAATCCTGAACAATGTCGATAATCGGCCCGGCCCCGACCCGGAGGCCGCCGGTTGTCGCTGGCTGAGCGCACGCAGGAGAAGGTCGTCGTGATCGCGAATACCCCGGAACTCACGCAGCGGGCAACGTGGCGAGCGCTGGCCGCGCATGCCGAAGACGCCAAGCGGTTCGACTTGCGCCAACTCTTCGCGGACGACCCCGAGCGCGCCGCGCGCTTTTCCGCCGAGGGCGCCGGGTACTTCCTCGACTACTCGAAGAACCTCATCACGGACGAGACGCTTCGCCTGCTCCTGCAACTCGCCGAGGAGTGCGACCTGCGCGGGCGTACCGAAGCGATGTTCACCGGTGAGAAGATCAACGTCACGGAGGGGCGCGCTGTCCTGCACACGGCGCTACGCGCCCCGCGTGACGCCGTGATCGAGGTTGACGGCGTGAATGTCGTGTCGGCGGTCCACGCCGTGCTGGACCGCATGGCGGCGTTCGCGGACGGTATTCGCGACGGGAGCTGGCTCGGGTACACCGGGCGCCCTATCCGCAACGTGGTCAACATCGGCATCGGCGGCTCCGATCTCGGCCCGGTCATGGCCTACGAGGCGCTGCGAGATTACACCGACCGCACCCTGACCTTCCGCTTTGTCTCCAACATCGACGGCACCGATTTTTACGAAGCGACCCGGGATCTCGATCCCGCCGAGACGCTGTTCATCGTCTCGTCCAAGACCTTCACCACACTGGAAACGATGACCAACGCCCGCACCGCGCGCGCCTGGAGTTTGGCGGCGCTCGGGGACGACGCAGCAGTGGCGCGGCACTTCGTCGCTGTCTCCACCAACGCGGCGGAAGTGGCGAAATTCGGCATCGATACCGCGAACATGTTCGAGTTCTGGGACTGGGTCGGCGGCCGCTACTCGATGGACTCTGCAATCGGTCTCTCGACCATGATCGCGATCGGGCCGGAGCAGTTCTCGGAGATGCTTGCCGGCCTGCACGCCATGGACGAGCACTTCCGGACGGCGCCGTTCGCGCAGAATCTGCCGGTGCTGATGGGAATGCTCGTCGTCTGGTACATCAACTTCCTCGGCGCGCAGACGATTGCGGTGCTGCCCTACGATCAGTATCTCAAGCGATTCCCCGCCTACCTGCAGCAGCTAGCCATGGAGAGCAATGGCAAGCACGTGACGCTGGACGGCGAGACGGTCACCTACGACACCTCGCCGATCTACTGGGGTGAGCCGGGGACGAATGGGCAGCACTCCTTCTATCAGTTGATGCATCAGGGCACGCTGCTGATCCCGTGCGACTTCATCGGCTTCTGCAAGGCCTCGCACGCGCTGGGCGTCCATCATGATCTATTGATGGCCAATCTTTTTGCCCAGGGTGAGGCGCTGGCTTTCGGGAAGACCGCCGAGGAAGTCCGCGCCGAAGGCGTGGCGGAATGGCTCGCGCCGCACCGCACGTTCGAAGGCAACCGCCCAAACACCACGATTCTCGGTGACCGCCTGACGCCGTGGTCGCTCGGCGCGCTGATCGCGCTCTACGAGCACAGCGTCTTTACGCAGGGCGTGGTTTGGAATATCGACTCGTTCGACCAATGGGGCGTCGAACTGGGCAAGGCGCTCGCAGTCGGCATCATCCCCGAGTTGGAGAGCGCGGACGATCCTGCGCTCCGGCACGACAGTTCCACTAACGCCCTGATCCGTCGGTACCGCGGGGACCGGGCGTAGCAGAGGAGGATCCCGGGTGAGTGACTCGTGGTTCGAGGTGCAGCAGTTTCCGCACGGCATCACCATGATCCGGGAGCCGCACCAGAGCGAGGACGTCAAATCCTACCTGGTAGAGGGTGACCGCGAGGTAGCGATCATCGACACCGGCACCGGCGCGGGAGACTTCCCCGGCTTGGTGGCGTCGCTGAGCAGCCGCCGGCCGGTGGTGTTGCAGTCGCACGGCCACTGGGATCACGCCGGTCACAGCTACGCGTTTGATGATGTGCGTATCCACCCCGCAGAGATCGAGGGGATGCGGCGCGGGTTCCCGGCCCACCGGTACATCGCCGCGTTCAGCGAGGGGCAGGCCGATCTTGCGTACCTGCCGGCAGGGTTTGACCCCAGCGGCGGCATGCACGGTACGGAAGCGACGGGGACGCTAGAGCACGGCGAGCGCATTGACCTCGGCAACCGGGTGCTGGAAGTCATCCACACGCCGGGGCATTCCGCCGGCGGATTATCGTTCCTCGACCGCGCCGGGCGGGCGCTGTTCGTCGCCGATGTCGTCTACCTGTCGTCGATGTACCTGTTTTTCCCCGACAGCGATACGGCGGCGTTCCAGACCTCGCTGGAGCGGCTGCTGGCCGTTGTGGACGATGTCGATCTCGTCTTTCCGGCCCACGGCGCATCCCCGATGACGCCGCAGGACGTGCGCGATATCAGCGATGCGTTTGCCAGCGTACGCGCCGGCGAGGTGACCGCAGAGCCGCGTGAACTGCTCGGGTACGAGGTTGACGCCTATGATTTTGGGCGCTTCTCCTTCCTGATGCCGCGCGGCTGGCGCCCCGCGCCGTAACCCCGTGCTGACTGTACGTACACTCTGAACGTGCGTATACTGACCGCCATGGACCCGCCGCTCCACACCCCGTGGAGCGGCGTTTTTTTTATGGATGGCCAGGGAGCACGGCATGACAGCGGCACGGGTGCGGGCGCCCGCTCTCCAGCGCGAGCGACTGGCGCAGGAGCGCGAGGACGAGCGGCGGCGCGTGGCGCGCGAGCTGCACGATGGCCCGGCGCAGTCGCTGGCTGCGGCGTTGTTTGGCGTCGATCTGGCGCTGGCGACGCTCGACCGGGCGCCGGCGTCCGCCCGTGATGAGCTGTTGCACGCGCGGGAACTGCTGCGCGACGCGCTGAACGAACTGCGCAGCCTGATGTTCGGCTTGCGGCCGCGCCTGCTGGAGGAAAAGGGTCTCGCACAGGCGCTGGCGGCGCTGGCCGGCATGGCGCCGCTGTGGGGGCCGAAGGTGACGGTGACGACGAACGGCGGAGAGGCGTCACTGGCGGACGACGTTGAACTGGCGCTGTACCGCATTGCGCAGGAAGCGATCACCAACGCGCGCAAGCACAGTGGCGCGGCGGAGATTCGCGTGGACCTGCAGATAGCCGGGTCCGTGGCGACGTTGACGGTCGTCGATGACGGGCAGGGCTTTCCGCCACGCCGGATTCGGCCCGCCGCTGGCCACGGCGAGGGGTTGCCGGGGATGCGGGAGCGCGCCGCGCTGCTCGGGGGAACAGTCGAGGTTGCTTCGCGGCCCGGGAGCGGGACGCGAGTCGAGGCGAGACTGCCGCTGGCTGACGTCGATTTCGTGAACAGGGAGAGGGGCGAGGGATGAACCGGATCAGCGTGCTGCTCGTCGATGATCACCCACTGTTTCGGCGCGGGCTGCGCATGGGGCTGGAGCCGGAGCGCGATCTGCTGATCGTGGCGGAGGCGGCGGATGGCCCGGCGGCGTTGCAGGCGACCGAGCAGTACCAGCCGGATGTCGTGCTGCTGGATATCACCTTGCCGACGACCTCGGGGTTCGATGTGGCGCGCGCAATCAAGCGCCGGCAGCCGCGCACGGCGGTGATCGTGCTGACTATGCACGAGGACGACGGCCACCTCTTCGCGGCGATTCGGGCCGGCGCGGATGCGTTCGCTGCCAAGTCCATCGAGATGGCGGAGCTGGTGAAACTGATCCGCCACGTTGCGGGCGGGGATGACGCCTCGCAGCCGGTGACCTTCACCCACGCGCGGCTGCTGGACGAGGTGCGCAACACAAGCAAGCGCAGCGCGATGGAGAGTGAGGACTACTCGCCGCTGAGCCCGCGCGAGATCGAGATTCTGGGCTTTGTCGCGCAAGGACTGAGCAACAAGGAGATTGCCAGCATGTTGCTGATCTCCGATCAGACAGTGAAGAACAACATCACCTCGATCCTGCGCAAGCTGCAGGTGAATGACCGCACGCAGGCGGTCATCTACGCGCTGCGCCACGGTTGGATCGATCTGGCGGTGGAGGACGTGGGTTAGAAGCGACTTGGGAGCCTCCGCGCTCGCCAGAAGCACGAATTCAGCAAAAGGCTCCGGCGAACTGCCGGGGCCTTTTGTCGTTTGGGCGACTATCTGCCTTCACAGCGACCGGGCGAAGCCCTTGCAACATGCTACCAGTGGTAAGATAGTGACCTTAGGTTGAGTTATCTCATGGAGAGCCGCGATGCCTGAAGCGAAACGAATCCAGCGCCGGGAAGCGACGAGACGCGAAATTCTTGATGCAGCCGTGAAGATCGCGAGCGCAGAGGGTTGGCCGGGGGTAACCATGCGCAAGGTTGCTGACCGCGTCAACTATTCGCACCCGGCGCTCTATGCGTACTTCGCCACCAAGGACGACCTGCTGCTCGCGCTCTTGCGTGAGGGGCTGGCGCTCTACGCGCGCGCCCTGGAAGAGGCGGTCGCGTCCGCCATCACGCCGGAGGCGGCGGTGCTGGCGATGGCGGATGTCCTGTGGGAGTTCCCATGGCAACGCCCGGAGCTCTACCAGGTCATGCACGGGTTGGGTGGTGTGGCGTTTGCCACCCGCGAAAGCCGGGAGGAGGGGCGGGCCACGATCACGCCCGCCGTCGCCGTCGTTGCATCCCTGCTGGCGGCGCACGGCCGGGATCCTGCCGACGCCGAGCGGGTTTGCACGCTCTTCTGGTGCACCATCCACGGGTTGGTCACCCTGACCATGGCGGGCCGTTTCACGCGGGAAGAAGGCGCCGCGCTGGCGATATCGGCCGCGCGAGAGACGCTGGAGGCGTGGACGACTGCCCCGGCTCCACATTCTGATCTTTCCTGATTGTTCCCAATTCACCCACGTAGTTCGAGCTTCGCCAACGGAGGTGGATCATGATGAAGTCACCGGATCTGCACGTCGTGTTTGGGACAGGGCCAGCGGGTATGACGCTGGCGGACGAATTGCTGACCCGCGGTCGACGGGTTCGCCTCGTGAATCGCCGGGGAACGCTGGCGGAACCGCTCCCCGCCGGCGCCGAGGTCGTGGCTGGGGACGCCTCCGACCTCGGCGCGGTGCGGGAACTGTGTCAGGGCGCCGCGGTCATCTACAACTGCACCCATGCGCCCTACGAGCACTGGCCAGAGACTCTGCCGCGACTGCAGGAAAACATGATCGAAGGGGCTGCGGCTACAGGCGCTCGGTTGGTGGTGATCGACACGCTCTATCTCTACGGGCCGACCGGCGGCGAACCGATGACGGAAGCGATGCCGCACCGGGCGCTGTCCCGCAAGGGCCGGCTCCGCGCGCAACTCGCGTGGGGGTACCTGCAGGCGCACCGGGTGGGAAAGGCGCAGGTCGCGATTGGTCGGGCGGCCGATTTCTTCGGGCCGCGGGTCACCAATTCCGCGCTGGGCCAGTTCGTGTTCCCGGCGGCGCTGGGGGGGCAGCCGATGGTGACGTTCGGTGATGTCGATCAGCCGCACAGCTATTCGTACATGCCGGATGTCGCGCGCGGCTTGGCCACGCTGGGCGAGCGCGACGAGGCGCTGGGGCGCGATTGGTTGCTGCCGGTGGCGCCGGTACGGACGACGCGCGAGGTGGCGCAAGGGATCGGCGACGTGATCGGTAAACCGGTGCACGTCGTGGGATTGCCAGACCTCGCGTCCGTCGCGGAGCTTGGCGTGGTTAGCCCCATTTTTCTGGCCGAGTATGATGAGTTGTTCTATCAGTACACGGAGCCGCAGATCGTGGATTCGACGTCGATTACCCGCGAACTGGGAGTGGCGGCCACGCCTCTGGACGATGCATTAGCGGAAACCGTGCGCTGGTATCGGTCGGGCGATGCGGCGTAGGCAGGACTCCTACACCGCATCGAGGGCCGGAGCGCGTTCGCGCCAGGCGCCTATACGGCGGAAGCGCTCGTGGCGGGCCCGGCGCAGGGCGTCGAGCGCGGCGGCGTCATCGCGCGGGAAAGACGCCAGCAGCGTCTCGAGGTGGCGGCCGATGGCGGCGCCGGTGGCGCGAATGGCGGCGCGCGGGTTCTCGTGGGCCGGCGTTGCTTCGGGGATGACCTCGTCCACGATGCCGAAGCCCGCCAGATCGGCGGCGGTGATGCGCATGGTCTCGGCGGCCTCCGGCGCGCGGCCGGCGTCCTTCCAGAGGATCGCCGCGCATGCCTCCGGTGACGCGACCGCGTAGATGGCGTTCTCCAGCATCAGGATGCGGTCAGCGACGCCGATGGCCAGCGCGCCGCCGGAGCCTCCCTCGCCAATGACGACGGCGATCGAGGGCGTGGTGAGGTCGGCCATCGCCAGCAGGCTCTCGGCAATGGCGGTGGCCTGTCCGCGCTCTTCCGAACCGATTCCCGGCTCGGCGCCCGGGGTGTCGATGAAGGTGACCAGCGGGAAGCCGAACTTCTCGGCGTGGCGCATCAGGCGCTCCGCCTTGCGGTAGCCCTCTGGCCGCGCCATGCCGAAGTTGCGGGCGAGATTCTCTTTGGTGTCATTACCCTTCTGGTGGCCGAGCACCATCACACTGTGCGGGCCGATCTTCGCGAGGCCGCCGACAAGCGCCTGATCGTCGCCAAAGGCGCGGTCGCCGTGCAGCTCCACCCAATCGCTGGCCAGCTCGCGCACGTAGTCCAGTGCGTGGGGGCGTTCGGCGTGCCGCGCCAGCTTTACGCGGTCCCACGCCGAGAGCGCCGGGCCGGCCGTAGTCATGTCCTCAGCCATTGGCGCCCGCCGCCACTGCCAGTTCCGGCGCCAGTTCTGGCGTCGTAGCCTGACTTCCGTAATGCCGCAGCAGTGTTGCCAGCAACGGTCGAAGTTCAGGCCGGGCCACGATCATATCGATCATGCCGTGGTCCAGCAGGAATTCGGCGGTCTGGAACCCATCCGGCAGCTTCTGCCGCGTAATCTGCTCGATGACGCGTGGGCCGGCGAACCCGATCAAGGCGCCCGGCTCGGCCATGATCACGTCGGCGACTGTGGCGTAGGAGGCGGTGACGCCGCCATAGCAGGGATCGACGAGCAGCGCGATGTGGGGTACCCCGGCGCGGCCCAGTTGCGCCAGCGCCGAGACGGTTTTCGCCATCTGCATCAGCGAGAAGAGACCCTCGTGCATCCGCGCGCCGCCAGAAGAAGAGACAGTCAGCAGCGGTTCGCGGTGCTCCTCGGCCAGCTCGATAGCCCGCACCAGCTTCTCGCCGAAAACGGACCCCATGCTGGCTCCAAGGAACTCGAAGTCACTGACGGCGATGGTGACGGGCTGGCCCTCGATCGTGCCGCGCCCGACGATCAGCGCTTCGGCCTCGCCGCTCTTCTTGCGGGTCTTCTCCAGCTTCTGCTCGTAGCTGCCGCTGCCGTCGGCGAAGACCAGCGGGTCCTCGGTGAGGACGCCAGCGTGCGCTTCTTCGAACGAGCCGGGATCGAGCAGCTGTGCGACACGCTGCCGGCCGCGCAGCCGGAAGTGGTAGGCGCATTTGGGGCAGACACGGTCGGTGCGCTCCAGCTCTCGGCTGTAAATGAGTTCACTGCACTTGGGGCATTTGATCCAGAGGTCTTCGGGGATGTGGTGCTCTGAGCGGTCGTCTTCCTGCTCTTCAGGACGAAACTTCCCCCGGCGCTGGAAGAAATCCCGCATCGCCGGCATGGCGCTCCCAATCGTTGACTATCGCGGGGACGGTGACTGGCACACGGGGCCAGTCAAACCGCAGAGGATACGGTAGGGGGCAAGGGCGAGGCAAGGCCGGCGGCAACTCCGCCGGCCTTGCCTCGTGACGTGGATGGCGTTCGCGGCTGGTCACGCCGACGGCTTTGCGGCCCTCAGGGTGTAGCGCTGAACGCCTTGCGTTTCGATCCCGACGTACAGCGTATCTGCGCTATCGACCGTTATGCCGTACGGATCGAATCCACTGGGCAATTCGAAGACGCGAATGAGATTACCCACAGAGTCAAACTGTTGCACGCGACGGTTCATGCTTTCCGAGACAAAGATATCGCCGTTGCTCGCGACGGCAATGCTCTCCGGCGCGTGGAATCTGCCGGGAGTTGCACCGAGTGAGCCAAACGTTCTGACGAAGCTCCCGTCAGGCGCAAAGATCATGACGCGATGATTCGAGGTGTCGGCAACGTGGACCCGGCCGTTGCGGTCCGCCACGGCGCTTTGCGGATGGTTCAGCTGGAGCGTGCCTATTCCCGCGACTCCCGTGCCGAACTGCATCATGTGCGCCCAACTGGAGTTGAACTTGATCACCCGACTGTTCCCGGCGTCCGCAAGATAGATGTTGCGGTCCTTGTCCATAGACATTTCGTGCGGCATGGAGATCTGGTTGGAACCAGAGCCCGTGGCGGAGGTGAGAGTCATCCAGGCTGCTGTGTCGTCCGGGCCGTAGATTTGCGCCCGGTTGTTGCCCGTATCCGTGATGATGATATTGCTGCCACAGGCAACGACGCCGCCCGCAAAGTTGAACTGGTTCATCCCGCTGCCACCGGGGGCTCCGCAGACGCCAAATGTGCGCTTCAATACGCCGGATGACGTGAAACGCGACACGCAGTGGCCAGCGCCGCCCGCCACGAAGATATCGCCCGTTGCATCCACAAAGACGGACTCTGCGCTCGAGAGCGGAGGCATCGTGATGGTGAGATCGTGCTCGTAGCGCGGCACGCACTGGCCAATGCGGCAATAGGTATCGCGCGAGCAAGCCTTGCCACACCCGCCGCAGTTGCTGTCATTCTCCACGCACTGCTGGGGAATCCCCGATATCACGCATTGCCCGTCTTTGCATCGCCCCCCGGACGGGCAGGCGTTGCCGCAGGCGCCGCAGTGCTTTGAGTGCTTCTTGAGCGCTACGCACTTGCGGCCGCACTTCTTCAGGCCCTTGCGGCACCCCTTGGGCTTGGCGATTCCGGGTTTCGGGGCATTTGCCACCAGAGGCGCCATCGCGCCGAGAGTCAGGACGGCCTTGCGCCGGGTTTGCGATGTTCCGAGTGAACGAGCCAGATTATCGAAGCGAGATGCATTCATTGTGCGCGACCTCCCGTTGCCGTCGATCTGCATTCCACACTACGGAGAATGTGGAGAGGGCGCAGTAGTAGAACTATGTATTTTTGACTGATCGGGATGTCACCCTGAGTGGAAGTGCTAATCCGCCGGGCTTGCTGCCGCCGTCACGCCGGCGCCGTGCCAGCGCTCGCCGCGCTCTTCGGCGAGGCGGGGCAGTAGCAACACCAGCCCGGCGCCAATGACGCCGAGGATGACATTGATCGTCAGCGCGCCGTTGTAGCCGCCGAAGTGCTCGAAGATGACGCCGTCGAGAAACGAGCCAACCCCGAAGCCGAGATTCATGAAGGTGAAGAGCGACCCGAAGATAAGGCCAAGGTGGCGGGGGCCGTAGCGATCGGCGGCGATGGCGGCGGTGAGCGGCGTGGTGGCGGTCCACGAAATGCCGAGCACCAGCCCGTACAGGTAGATGAGGTTGCCGCCGGGGAGCAGGATCAGCAGCAGGAAGGCGAGACCGCGCAGGGCGTAGGTGAGCGCGAGGACGTACGAGCGGTCATAGCGGTCGGCGGCCATGCCGAGGAGCACGCTGCCAATGACGCTGAAGATGGCGGTGACCGAGATGGCGTTGGCCGCGTGCAGGACGGACATGCCCATGTCGTCGGCGTAGGCGAGGAAATGCGTGTTGGGGAAGGCCATCGTCCAGCCACAGACCACGAACCCAAACCCGAGGATCCAGAAGGCCGGGTTGCTGATCGCCTCGCGCAGGGTCATCCCTTGCTGGTCGGCGAGGGCGGTGGCTGTGCCGGCCTTGGGGTTGTCCCGGAGCAAGATGGCGCTCAGCGGCAGGGCGACGAGCAGGATGGCGATGGCCTGCAGCCGGTAAGTCATTTCCCAGTTCGAGAAGACCATGATCCACGTGGCGACCGGCACGATCAACAGTTGACCGAAGGCGGAGCCGGAGGTGGCGATGGACATTGCCAGACCGCGCTTCGCCTGAAACCAGCGGCCGACGATGGCGGTGGAGAGCACCGGCGAGGCGGCCGCGAGGCCCAGCGGCATGACGATGCCGTAGACCAGATAGACCTGCCAGAGCTGCGTAACCATCGAGAGCGGGATCAGGGACAGGCCGAGAAGCAGGAGCCCGGCGACGAGGATCTTCTTGGGGCCGATCCGGTCTACGAGGGTTCCGACGATGGGCTGGCAGATCGAGATCACGATCATGCCGACCATCACCGCGCCGGTGAGTTGGGCGCGGTCCCAGCCGAACTCCTCGGAGACCGGCTTCAGGACGACGCCGAACAGGAAACGCGCTCCAGACGCGATGGTCATGGTGACGGCCAGCACGGCCACGATCACCCAACCATAGGAATCGACTACTGGCTCGTCTGGTGTGTGTCCGGTGTTCGCTTGCTCGGCGATGAGCGGCGTGGAACGGCGTGAAGGCGCACTGGCCACGAGGACCTCCCCGAATTGTTCGCCGCATGCGTCGCGGCGCGGGCATTCTACTGCGCTTGCCCGTGCGGGGTGGCGCTGCGCGCACGCGGGTTGGCGCAGGGTGTTGACAGCCTTTGCGGGCAGGGGTAGTGTCGGCCACGGATTGACCTCCCCACCCTGCGGCGCACTGCGGGGCGGCATTGGCGCCACCCGGGGAGGATGTGACGGTGCGGCCGGGGTGTGCCCGGCGCGAGGTCGCGGTCAGGCGACGGGAGCCTCCATGCGGATCGGTCTCATCGGGTGTGGCAACATCGGCGTCAATGCACATATCCCCGGCGTCGGGGCTAACGAGGGCATGGCCGTCGTGGCGGCGGCGGACCCTACCCCGGAGCGGCTGGCGGCCGCCGGTGAAGCGGCGGGGTTGGCTGAAGCGGATCTGTACGCAGACTGGCGGGATCTGCTGGCGCGGGACGACATCGACGCGGTGATCGTGGCGACGCCGCAGCGCTTCCGCCCGGAGATCGTGATTGCGGCGGCCAATGCTGGCAAGCACATTTTGGCGGAGAAGCCGCTGGCGCTGGCCCCAGCGGACGCGCAGGCGATGATCGACGCCGCGCGGGAGAACGGGGTCACGCTGGCGACCGTCCACAATTACCACTTCATGCCCGCCTACTCGGATATCAAGGCGGTGCTGGATTCCGGTGAAATCGGCGAGGCCGAGGTCGCGGTGATGAACTACCTCGGGGTGGAGGATCGCCCCGGCGCGGCGGCCTATGTGCCGCGCTGGCGGCACAACGCGGCGGACTCCGGCGGCGGCGTGCTGACCGATATGCTGCACATCGTGTATCTGGCGCACTGGATCATGGGCGGGCCGCCGACTTCGGTCAGCGCCTTCGTGGACCGCCGCCTCGACAGCGACGGCGATGTCGAGGACATCGCGCTGGTGCGCTACACCTACCCCACCGGCCACGCCTTCGTGAACATGGCGTGGGGCAAGGGGCCGGGCGGGCTCGACATCGGCGGCACGAAGGGCCGCATCGTGATGGAGACGCAGGACGACGGCACGCACCCGTTCGTGCCCGCCACGCGGCTGCGGGTGCTGGGCGAGCAGGGCGTGCGCTCGTGGGAGCCGGCGATGCCGCCGGCCTACGGCATGGTCGGCATCCTGAACGACTTCCGGGAGGCGGTGGAGCAGGGCCGAGAGCCAATTGCTAACGGCGAAGCAGGCTTGCAAGTGCTCGATTCGGTGCTTGGGGCGTACGTGGCTGGAGCCACCGGTGAGGAGGTCGCGCTTCCATTGCCGCCCACGCATCCGACCTACGCTAAGGGTTCGCCGGGCATCGCGGATCTCGATCTGCCCGCTGATTCGCCGGCTCGCAAGCGCGGCTTGTTCGGAATTGCACGGCAGGCATGATGGTTGCCTACAAGCATCGGGAAAGGAGGCGGCGGCATTCCCCAGACTGGCACTGACGCAACTCGTCGCAATGACGCGCACAAGGAGCCGTTGATGACTTCCCAAACACCCTCTTCTCGCCTTGGCCGCCGCACCCTGCTGAAAGGCGCGGCTGCCGGTGTAGCGGCGACCGCCCTCGGCGGCGCTTCGAAGCGCAGCACGTTCGCCGCGCCCTACGTGCGGCAGAGCACGAACCTCGTCTTCGCCATTTCCGATGGCGACGCACCCAAGATCCAGCCGCTGGTGGACGACTACCAGAAGGCGAACAACGTCACCATCGAGATGCAGGCGAACCCTTACGCCAGCCTGCTGGAAAAGCTGACCCTCAACCTGACGCAGGCGACCGGCGCCTACGACATCGTCCACCTCGATGATCCGTGGATGCCGCAGTTCGCAGGTGGCGAGTTCTTGCTGAACCTCGCCGAGATGATGGACAAGCGCGGCACACCGGTGGACGAGGACTTCATCCCCGAGTTGCTGGCGTTGGGCGATTTCCCAGCCGGCACTGGCCTGCGCGGCATCCCGTGGGTCGGCAACGTGCAGGTCTTCGCGTGGCGCACCGACGTGCTGGAGGACATGGGCCTCGAGCGCCCGAGCACGTGGGACGATGTGCTGACGGTGGCGCAGACGATCACCGACGCTAAGGGCGCAGATGGCCTGTACGGCATCGGGCTGCGTGGGCAGGCCGGCAACCCGGCGGCCACCAGCTTCCTGCCGGTCCTGCGCGGCTACGGCGGCGACCTGTTCGACGCGAACTGGGAGCCGCAGTTGGAGACTGACGCCGCGAAGCAGGCGATGGCGGCGCAACTGGCGCTGGCGAAGCTCTGTCCGCCGGGCGTGGAGAACGTGGGCCACGCCGAGAACGGCCGCAACATGAGCGAGGGGATCATCGCCCAGTCGGCGGACATCTGGCCCGATCAGGTGCTGCAAATCTGGGACCCGGAGGTCTCCAAGGTCGTGGGCATGGTCGACATCGGCGGGGAACCGGCGCAGGAGGGTGTCACCCCGGCCAACATGACCGGCAACTGGCTGCTGGGCATTCCGGACGGCTCGCAGAACGCCGACGCGGCGCTGGACTTCATCCTGTGGCTGACGGCGCCGGAGCAGCAGCTGCGCCTGCTGCTGAATGAGAACATCCCGGC
>JASGGF010000041.1:0-20037 GCA_047605145.1 Thermomicrobiales bacterium
AGTATAAACAGGAAGAGACCAAAGCGGACGACCAGCCCAACAAAGCCGCTGAACATCCAGCCGATCATCACGCCAAGGACGATACCGGCAATGAAGCCATAGCTGCCCCACTGCATCCGGCCACTGCGCTGTCCAGACATCTGGGGGTACTGGGATTGCATCGTAAACCTCCACGGCGCCGGGGGAAATCTCCGGTTGATACGGCGCCGCTCATGATCCGGTAGGGTACTGCACAGCGTCGTATTTGGCCTTCATCATTCGACTATCTCACGGGAGCCTCGCAGCCACGTTGTATTCGGGCGGCATTGAGCAAACCCTGCCCGAATGACGCATCACATCATCGCGCG
Source organism: Thermomicrobiales bacterium (assembly GCA_047605145.1). GTDB lineage: Bacteria > Chloroflexota > Chloroflexia > Thermomicrobiales > UBA6265 > JACCXM01. The sequence continues at coordinate 348 of JASGGF010000041.1, forward strand.
GTTCCCGCGGGTCCGCGAAGGAAACGGAGGGATCGTGTCTACCGTCCTCGATGAACGCGACATCGCGTTAGAGATCGCCGAGGCCGCGCCAGCGCCCGGCGTCATCGCCGAATTCACGCCGGAACCAGAAAACGTCCCGGCGGAGCCGATGACCCAGCGGCGCGTCCTTGGCCTCGCCACGCCGATTATCGGCGAAAACCTGTTGCAGACCGCCGTGGGCGCAGTCGATACCTTCATGGTCGCGCGTCTCGGCGCCGCCGCTGTGGCGGGCGTCGGCACCGGCTTCGAGATCGTGTTCTTCATCATCTCGATCCTCTCGGCCATCGATATCGGCGCCACGGTGCTGGTGTCGCAGGCCATCGGGGCCGGGGACTCTCATCGCGCCAACCAGTTGGCGCGGCAAGCCATCGTCTGGGGTCTGCTGCTGGCGATTCCGGTCTCCATCATTATCTTCTTCGCTTCACCGACTATCGTGGGCTTCTTCGGTACGGAGCCGGATGTCGCGGCGGCAGCGACGATCTACATGGAGATCATCTCGGCAACCGCCGTAGCGCTCTTCCTGTCGTTCGTCTGCGGCGCCATCCTGCGCGGCGCCGGAGATAGCCGCACGCCGCTCTACGCCGCCATCGTCGCCAACATCATCAACATTGGCGTGGCCTACCTGTTGATCTTCGGCAACTTCGGCTTTCCGGCGCTCGGCGTGGCCGGCAGCGCCTGGGGCGCCGCGCTGGGACGCGGCGTGGGCGCAATCGTGATGCTGGCCGCCATGGTCTGGGGAAACCGCAAGATCTCCCTGCGCGGGTCATGGGGTTGGAAGCCAGAGTTCCGCTACGGCAAGGAGCTGTTTACCCTCGGCATTCCCGCCGCCACGGAGCAGATGCTGACCTCCGGCTCCTTCATGGTGCTGGTCGGCGTTGTGGCGATGATCGGCACGCCAGCGCTGGCCGCGCAGCAGATCGCCTTCACCTCGTTCTCGGTCGCGTTCCTGCCTGGCCTGGCGTTCTCGATTGCGGCGACCGCGTTGGTCGGCCAGAGCATCGGCGCCCGCCTGCCGGCCGATGCCCGAAAGGCCTGGCTGATCTCGATGCGCTGGGCGTTCATCTGGATGGGGATCGGCTCGGTGCTGGTCTACCTCTACGCCGAACAGATGATGCGCATCTACACCGATGATGCAGATGTGATCCGCGACGGCGTGCTGGCGCTGCATTCGCTGGCCATTGCGCTACCGATCTGGTCGATCTGGATTGTCAGCTCCGGCTGCTTGCGCGGCACCGGGGACACCCGCACACCGCTGATCGTCGGCACCTCAGCCATGTGGAGCGCGGTTGGCCTGGCGTGGTTGGGGGTCAACTTCAACAACGGCGGCATGGACTGGGTGTGGATCTGTTTCGCGCTGACCGCGATTCCGGCAGCGATCATCATGACCTGGATGGTGCGCAAGCGGCTGGCCGACTACGAATCGGGCCGCCGCGAGATGCCGAGCATCGCTGAATCCGCCAGCGCCATGCCCGCGCACTAGCTGGCGACCACCCTCCTGTCGTCTCGACCGAAGTGGAGAGACCTCGTCCACTGCCCTTCAGGGAGCACGACGAGATCCCTCGACTTCGCTCGGGATGACGGGTAGGTAGCCGGCAAAAAAGCTACCGCTACCACCACCCGTACGGCACGTTCCGCCGGGGGTTGAGGCGGGGATGCACGCCGTGCTCGCTCATGCGCTCCAGGCGCCGGGTGAGCACGGCGATCTCGTCTGCCGAAAGCACATCCCCCAGCAACTCGGGTAGCTCATCCCGCCGCTCGTGCATGGAGCGCAACTCCACCAGCAACTCCGGCGAGACCGGCTCCCCCACGAACTGCCACAACACGGTGCGCAGCTTCGGCTCACAGTTGAAAGTCAGCCCGTGATCGATGCCCCAGACCCGGCCATCCCGGTCGCGCAGGCAGTGCCCGATCTTGCGGTCCGCGTTGTTCGTCAGATGGTCGAACAGCACCAGCCGCTCGATGGCCGGATCGGTGCTGCCCCAGAACTCCTCGCGGTTCTCCGCCTCGGGCTCCGGCTCGATGTACAGCTGCAGGCTGCCCACGCCGTGCGGCCCCTCGCGCACCACAGTTGCCGGAGCCAGGTTCCAGCCCGCCCAGCGGCTCAGGCGATACGCCGCCACCTCGCGCTGGTACAGCGTCCCATCCGGGAAGTCCCACAGCGGCGCCTCGCCGGCGCGCGGCTTGTAAATGGCCAGGACGTTGCGGCCATCGTCGGTCTCCATCGCCACGGCGAAGGTGTAGTTCGAGCCCCACGGGATCAACTGCGCGCCGCTGATATCGGCGGTGCGCAGGATTTCGAGGGCTTCGTCTTCGGTCAGGCTGGTTTGCCGGCGGGGTTCGCCGGCGTCGTCCTTGATTTCCAGAAAGAGATCAGGCATTCGGGATGTGTCCAGGTCATTGCCGGTTGCGTCGGACAGTCAATTCTACCCCGGAGGCTATCAGCGGGTCGTACAATCGGCGGCAGTTATCGCGGACGTAATCAGACGAGGGACAAGCGAACCATGCGCATCGTGCGATTCCGGGCAGGCAACGGCGAACCCACGTGGGGGGCGCTGGAGGGCGAGCGCATCACCGCGCTCTCCGGCACGCCGTTTCTGGGCGAGGAGGTCACCAGCACCGGCGAGGAGATCGCCACGCTCGGCGATGTCGAGCTGCTGGCCCCCACTGACCCCGGCAAGATCATCTGCATCGGCCTCAACTACCTCGCCCACGTCACCGAGCGCGACCCGAACCGCAAGGTGCCAGAAGAGCCCGTCATGTTCATGAAGCCGCAGTCCTCCCTGATCGGCCCCGGCCAGACCATTGAGATCGCCAACCTCGACCACCGCACCGACCACGAGGCCGAGCTGGCGCTGATCATCGGTAAGACGGCGCGCCACGTCAGCGAGGAGGACGCGCTCAGTTACGTCGCTGGCTACACCGTCGCCAACGACGTCTCCGACCGCGACCTGCAGAAGAAGGACGGCCAGTTCATCCGCGCCAAGGGCTTCGACACCTATTGCCCGGTCGGGCCGTGGGTGGAGACTGACCTCGACATCACCGATCTGCCGGTGCGCTCCCGCGTCAACCGCGATACCCGGCAGGATCAGACCACCGCCAGCATGATGTGGAAGCCGGCCTTCCTCGTCAGCTACATCAGCGGCGTGATGACCCTGAACCCCGGCGACCTCATCCTGACCGGCACCCCCGAAGGTGTCGGCCCGCTCAAGCCGGGCGACACCATCGAGTGCGAAGTGGGCGGCATCGGCGTCCTCAGCAACCCCGTCGCCGCGAGGGACTAGAACTCGCGCCACGCCACCCCGGTGCCCTGCTCCAGCAGGGCCACCAGCGCCTCCGGCGCCCCTACCGGCGGCAGGCAGGCGAAGTGCTCGCAGAGATACGCGGTCGGCTCGCCGTTGCGGGCCGGCCGCTCCTGCAGGAACGGCAGTTGCGCCAGCAACTCCGGCGCGCCCTCATCCACGTAGCCAACCACGAGGTTTGGCGCGTAGACCTCGTAGCTCGCGTTCAGCAGCGCCTGCATCGCCTCGCTCTCGCGCGGCCCTGCCAGCGCCAGTTCCTGCACCGGCCCGAGGTAGAAATCGAGCGCCGTCAAATAGCGCCCTGCCGCCAGCGGGTGATCGCGCATCGTGCTGGCCAGCGCCTGCAGCAACGAGGTCGCGCGCGCGATCCACGCCGTGTTGCCGGTCATTGTGCCCAACCGCAGCAGCACATCCGCCGCCACCGCGTTGCCGGAGGGCGTCGCGCCATCGTGCAGATCGCGCGAGCGAGTGATCGGCGTGCCGTGATCCGCCGCCGCATCGAAGAACCCGGCGTTGTCCGCGCTGGCGAAGCGGTCGACCATAGCGCCGGTCAGCCGCAGCGCCTCCTCCAGCCAGCGCGCCTCCAGCGTGGCGCGGTAGAGCGCCAGCAGGCCGTCAATCAGCAGCGCGTAGTCTTCGAGGAAGCCGGGGACGCGGGCATCGCCGTCTTTCCAACTGCGCAACACCACGCCATCGCGCTGGAGCTTCTCCAACAGGAAACTGGCGTTCTTGCGCGCGGTCTCGGTGAAATCGGGGCGGTTTAGAATGCGTCCGCCATCGGCGAAGGCGCGGAGCATCATCCCGTTCCACGCGGTGATGACCTTTTCGTCGCGGCCGGGGCGGGTCCGCTCCTCGCGCGCCGCCAGCAGCAGCGGCACGCTGCGCGCGATGGCCGCCTGCAGCTCCTCCTCGGAGACCCCGGCCTCGGTCGCGACAGCCGCAGCGCCACGCGGCGTCGAGAGCACGGTAGCGCCCTCGAAGTTGCCGCCGGGCGTGACGGCGAACCACGCCTTGACCAGCGCGGCGTCCGCGTCCGGCACGACAGCGTCGATCTCCTCCGGCGTCCAAACGTAGAAGCGCCCCTCGTGGCCCTCGGTGTCGGCATCGAGCGTGGAGTAGAACCCGCCGTGCTCACCGGTCAGCTCGCGCGTCACGAACTCCAGCGTCTGCTCCGCCACCTCGCGGTAGCGCGGCTCGTGGTGGGCCTGATACCCCGCCAGATACGCGCTTGCCAGTTGGGCGTTGTCGTAGAGCATCTTCTCGAAGTGCGGCACCAGCCACACGGCATCGACCGAGTAGCGGGCGAACCCGCCCCCAAGCTGATCGTAAATGCCGCCGGCCGCCATCCGGTCAAGCGAGCGCCGCGCCATGATCTCGGCACGCTGGTCATCGGCCCGCTTCGCCTGCCGCAACAGGAACTCGGTGATCGCCGGCTGCGGAAACTTCGGCGCCGAGCCGAAGCCGCCATTGCGCGCGTCGAAGGAGCGCGCCAGTCCCTCGGAGGCCGCGTCCGCGATGCCGCTTTCGAGATCGCGGGCATCGGGCAGGTCCTCGGCGGAGCGGCGCAGCATTTCCCGGATCTGCTCGGCGTTCTCGTCCACTTCCTCGCGGCGCTCGCGGTAGGCGTCGGCCACCGCCTCCAGCACCTTCGGGAAGCCGGGCATCCCCTGCCGGTCATCCGGCGGGAAGTACGTGCCGCCGTAGAAGGGCGTGCCATCCGGCGTCAGGAACACGTTCATCGGCCAGCCGCCATGGCCGGTCAGCGCCTGCACGGCGGTCATGTAGATGGCGTCGAGGTCGGGGCGCTCCTCGCGGTCCACCTTGATGTTGATGAACTCCGCGTTCATCTGCGCCGCGATCTCGGGGTTTTCGAACGACTCGTGCTCCATGACGTGGCACCAGTGGCAGGCGGAGTAGCCGATGCTGACGAGGATCGGCTTGTCCTCCGCCTGCGCGCGGGCCAGCGCTTCCTCGCCCCACGGGTACCAGTCGACCGGGTTCTCGGCGTGCTGCAAGAGATATGGGCTTGTTTCGGATGCCAGCCGGTTCGTCACGTGGTCTCACTTTCCATGAGCGGCGGCGAGGGCAGCTTCTGCCCGGCAACGGCGCCGCTACTACAATGGTGGCACAGGGGCGCACGCCAGACGTGGGCCAGTCCACCGCACACAGGAGCCCAGATGACCACGGAGACCGCGAATCCGCTGGCCGCGTCCCGGCTGGCCTTTATCGGCGCGGGCGTCATGGCGGAATCCATGATCGCCGGCATCCTCAAGCGCGAGCAGGCGACGCCGGCGCAATTGGTCGCCAGCCACCCCCGGCCGGAACGGCTGGAGAAGCTGCACGAGCGCTTCGGGATCGCCACGACGCACAGCAACGTCGAGGCGGCGGAGGGCGCGGATCTCGTGTTTCTCACCATCAAGCCGCAGGTGCTGCAAACGGTCATGCCGCAACTGGCGGGCCACCTCACTCCGGAACAGGTCGTCATCTCGGTCATCGCCGGCGCGCCGGTCGATGTCCTGACGCGCGGCCTGCAGCATCAGGCGGTGGCGCGCGTGATGCCGAACACGCCCGCGCAGGTCGGCGAGGGCATGAGCGTGTGGTGCACCACCCCCGGCGTCGCACCGGAGCAGCAGGCCCGCGTCCAGACCGCGCTCGGCGCGCTGGGCAAGGAGCTGTGGGTGGAGGAGGAGAAATACGTCGATATGGCGACGGCGCTCTCCGGCACCGGCCCCACCTACGTGTTCCTGATGATGGAGGCGCTGATCGACGCCGGGGTGCACATGGGCTTCCCCCGGCGCATCGCCGAGGAGATCGTGCTGCAGACCGTCTCCGGCTCGGTCAGCTTCGCGCGTGATTCCGGCAAGCACATGGCGGAACTGCGCAACATGGTCACCTCCCCCGGCGGCACCTCCGCCGAGGCGATCTACCAGATGGAGAAGGGCGGCCTGCGCACGGTCTACTCCCGCGCCGTCTACGCCGCCTACCAGCGCACCCAGACGCTGGCGGCGAAGGAGCGCGCCGCCAGCGGGGAGCACTGACGAGGAGCGACGCGGCGCCCGGCAGGCCATCGCTACCGGACGCCGCAGGCGGAACTCACTGGATCTAGCAGCCGGTGACGCCGACGCACTGCGGGTTGGTGTTGCCCGTTACGGTGGTTCCAGCCGCTGTCATCACGGCCGCAGTCAAGCCGGCCCTCCCGATGCCTCCAGCAATCGGCGCAGCCATCTGCAGCGAGATGTTGTCAATGACCTGACAGGTCGCCTCGACGGTGAAGGTCTGGGCCGCATCTGTGTCGTAGAAGCGAATTCCCCCGACATCCACTCCGGTGTTGTTCGAGACCGTCGTGCTTCGGATGACGGTTGCGGCCGTGGGGTCCCCCGGTTGCACGTGTATCCCGCCAACGCCGTCTGTCGCGGAGTTGCCAGAAACCAGCGAGTCGGTCATCGTCAATTGGCCGTAGTGATAGAACCCACCGGTGACATGGCCGACATTGTCGACAATGGCGCAGCGATCCACCACCATCGGCAGCAAGGAATTGCTCATGACGCCGCCGGATCCGCCGAGCGATCCCGTTCCCCCTGTGACCCGGATACCGGACAGTGTCACCGGAACTGAGCCAGGCACAAACAGCACCAATGTGCCTACAGCTTCCTGCTGATCCAGAATGGTCGCGGTCGCCGGATCCGCCCCAGATCCAGCGCCGTACAGGTGCGTCTCCAGCCCAATCTGGAATCCGAAGGCAGCAGATGGCTTATACCGTCCGGGGCATACGTAGACGTTGCCGCCAGACAGCAGTGCGGTGTCCAGCAGCACGCCACACTCCGCCGCGCTCCCGGTGCAAGTGACGTTGCAGGCCTGACATGTCTCCCCGGCACAGACTGAACCGCTCGCGCACACACACGTGCCCCCGCAGCCGTCATCGACGTTGCAGGTACCCGCCGCACACGACGGCACACACGCAGGTGGCGTAGCGCATTCTCCGCGCGTGGCTCCGCGCTTCAGCCACTTCTTGCGCTGCTGCTTCGGCACCCGGCGGGTTTCGCCCTGGATGCACATGATCGCCTTATTGCCCCGGACGTTGTGTTCGCTCCGGGCACGGCGCTTTCTGGCCTTGGCGTCCGGGATGGAGTGCGCCGCCAGCATCCCGCCGGCGACGAGCAAAGCCCGGCGTGAAGCCGATCTGGCCAGTATTCCGACGAGGTTATCGAACACTCGCTGCTTTACCAACTCATGCTCCCGCCGCGCGAAGTCCACCCAAGGTCCGGGCGCGTCGTGCAGTGTACGCTACAGATTTACGCGTGGTAAATCTGATAATCGAATCAGCTAAACCCACCATTTTCGAAGGCGTCACCTTCCTTGATTCGCTCAGCAACGCTCGCGTTCGCCACCGTAATGCCGAGGCGGGCTGTGCTTCATGGCGCGAAACCCGGGCGCTGTGCGGTCACTGCGGCTCGGTGTTGCCGCTGATCGTTGCTTCGGTTGCAGTCAGCACCCTGGGCGTTGTCCCGGTCAACCCGATGCCACCCGCATGGTTCCAGGCCCCGGGAACAAACGTAGTCCCTGCGGTCTTGCCTGCGGTATCGACTGCGGGTGTGGTCGCCAGCGCGATTTCGCGCGGGACCAGGCTCGAGCGAAATCCCCGCAGCTCCGTGCAGAGCCAGCACCGCAGGCCGTGGCAGCCCGTGCGATTACGGTGTTCTTCGCATCTGTGCGTCGCGGAGGAGGCCAACGGGAACTGCCCTGTCGGACAGTCCCCGTTGTTCGCAAACGCCGCGCGTCTCTACACCGAGCAACCCGTCGCATTCAGGCATTGTGGGCTGGTGTTTCCGCTGATCGTGGTGTCGGTAACCGTGATACTGCTGGCTCCAACACCGTTCCAGCCGATGCCCCCTGCCCGATCACCAACGGTAGCGGTCATCGTGTTTCCGGTGATCTTTGACCCGTTGCTCACCGTGAGCGTGTGAGTCGAGCTGACCCCAGTGTTCATCAAAATGCCACCGAACGCATCGCCAGCATTTCCGGTGATCTCCGTGTTCTCAATCATGCTGTTCGTACTCGCAATTGAGGAGATGAACGTGAAGGTGATAGCGCCAGATGCACCCACACCGCCCGTGTTGCCGGAGATCAGGGAATCCATCACCAGGAGCGGACCGGTGGTGGCAAGAGCTCCAGCACCCTGACCAGTGTTGTTAACGATTGCGCAGCTTTGGATGGTGTGCAGCTGAGCGGTCATCACAATTCCACCGGCGCCTGGGCCGTTTCCACCGGTCACTCGGAGGCCGGAGAACGTCACGGGCGCGGCGGCAACAGAAATAATGACCGTGGTGTTCGTCTGATTCGCGGCGTCCAGAATGGTGTCGATGGCAGGATTATCGCCACGCCCGGCGCCTTGCAGGGTAATGCCGTTCAACACCGTGAATCCGGTTCCGGCCGGCGACTGATACCGGCCGGGGCAGACGAGCACCGTGTCTCCCGCGGAGGCCGACGTCAGCGCAGCCTGGAGCGCGCTGCCACACTCCGCCGGCGTTCCCGTGCATGTTACCGAACAGGTCTGACACGTTCCGTTCAGGCAGGTGGAGCCGCTTCCGCAGCCGCAGACGCCGCCGCAGCCATCAGTGCCTCCACAGGCGCCGACAGGGCAAACTGGCGTGCAGTTCCCCGAACACCGGCCACGCACCGCTCCCTGTTTGCGGAGCCGCTGCTTTTTGCGCTTCTTTTTGGTCGTGATATCCACGCCGTTCAGGCAAAAGATGCGCTTCTTTCCCTTGCCCTTCCCGTGCTTCTTGTTCCCTTTCTTCGCAAACATGTCCGCTGGCAGCAGCGCCGCCAAAGGACTGGCCGCCAGCACGCCCAGCAGGCGCCGTCGCGGCGTCTCGCCGCCCATACAGGTAGCCAACGAGTCGAACCTCCGGTGTTCCACTCTTTCACCTCTCCCTGGCGTGGAAAGCGCTCACATCTTGCGTCAGACGATGGCGACGATACTAATCATAAAGAATTTAAAATGCAAACTCATGTGGAGTGTCTTTTCGGCCCTCACGCGCGAACTATCGATCAGGAAACGCGAAGCTCGCGTTCATCCCGTCGAACCCGATAGCCGTGTCCGGGAAGACCGTGCGCGCGTTCTCCACGAACGCGGCCGCGTCGGTCACGCCGGGGCTGAAGTGCGTGATCCAGAGTTGGCGCGCGCCCGCGTCGCGCGCCAGCGTGGCCGCCTCGCGGAAGGTCATGTGCTGGTTGCGCACCGCCTTCTCGGTGTCGTCGTCGTCGCCGTAGGTCCCCTCGCAGACCAGCAGGTCGGCGCCCGCAATCAACCCCGCGATGGCTGGGGTGGGCCGGGTGTCGGTGACGTACGCGAGCGAGAGGCCGGACCGGGGCGGCCCCAGCACCTCGTCCGGCGAGACCGTCCGCCCCGCGATGGTGATGGAACCGCCATCCTGCAACTCGTGCCAGCGGTTCACCGGCACGCCTAGCTCGCGTGCGCGGTCGCTGAGGAAGCGCCGCCTGCGCGCCAGATCGAAGCGGTAGGCCAGCACTGGCAGCGCGTGCTCGCCCGCCACGCAGGAGCCCCGCAGCCCCTCCGGCAGCGGGAAGGTCTCGCCGCTCGCCAGCTGCCGCACCTCGACCGGGAAGGGCAGCTCCGGCGCGATAACGCGCAGGCCTCGCACGACAGCCGCTACCTCCGGCGGACCGTAGATGGTGAGCGGCTCCGTGCGCCCGGTGTTGGCGACGGTGTGCAGCAGGCCCGGCAGGCCGGCGATGTGATCGGCATGCGTATGCGAGATGCAGATGGTGGAGAGCCGGCGGAAGCTCCAGCCAGTGGCCCGCCACGCGATCTGCGTGCCCTCGCCGCAATCGCACAGGATCACCTCACCACCCACGCGCAACAGCAGGCTGGAGAGCCAGCGGCGCGGCAGCGGCATCATCCCGCCAGTGCCCAGCAGCGCAACGTCTATCATCTGCCCAGCCGCACCCGTTTCATCAAGGGCGCCACGATGTCTCGTTCCGCCGCACCCGTCGCCATCTCGCTCACGCTGCCGTTGCCGCCCGGCGTGAACAACCAGTATGTAACCGTTGGCAAGCGCCGTGTCCTCAGCGCCACGGCCAAGCGGTTCCACTCGGACGCGAAGAAGGTGATCGAGGCGGCGCGCAACAGCGGCGCCCTGCACCCGGCCCGCGAGGCTGCGCTCGCCGACGCCCTGTTGGGCATCTACCTCACCTACTATTTCGAGACCCCGATGAAGCGCGATCTGGACGGCGGCCTCAAGATCACGCTCGATGTCCTCGCCACCGCGCTCGGCTTCGATGACCGCGCCGTCGTCGATCTCCACCTCACCAAGCGCATCGACCCGCTTCACCCGCGCGTCGAAATCGAGATCGAGACCATCGCCGATTGGGAATTCGACCGAACCTATCAGTATCTTGGCCCTACCGACCCGCCCGAGTGAGACAAGGAGCCCGGCACACGCAATGACCACCGCCAACACCCCGGAAACCGCCCCGGCGCGCAACGTGGCGCACGCTGGCCCAACCCCGGACGCCGATTTCGATACGGTCGTCGTCCTTGATTTTGGCAGCCAGTACAGCCAGTTGATCGTGCGCCGCCTCCGGGAGTTGGGCGTGTACAGCGTGCTGCTGCCGTGGGACGCGCCACAGGAGCAAGTAGCGGCCCTCAATCCGCGCGGCGTGGTGCTCTCGGGCGGGCCGGCCAGCGTCTATGAACCGGGCGCGCCTTCCCTGCCAGACTGGGTGCTGGCGGACGACACGCCAGTGCTCGGCATCTGCTACGGCATGCAACTGCTCGCCAACGCCATGGGCGGCGAGGTTACGCCCGCCGACCGCCGCGAGTACGGCCCCGCGACGATTGCCGTCAGCGAACCGGCGGAACTCTTCGCCGCGCTGCCGCCCTCGCTCGATGTCTGGATGAGCCACGGCGACCACGTCTCGCGCGTGCCGGATGGCTTCACCGCCATCGCCAGCTCGCCGAACGCTCCCATCGCCGCCATGAGCGATGGCCGCCACTTCGGTATCCAGTTCCACCCCGAGGTGGCGCACACGCCGCGCGGCGCCGACGTGCTGCGCAACTTCCTGACCGAGGTCTGCCACGCCCGCACTGACTGGACCGCCGATCACTTCGTGGACAGCGCGGTCGCCCAGATCCGCGAAACCGTGGGCGATGGCCGGGTGCTGCTGGCGCTCAGCGGCGGCGTCGATTCCAGCGTGGCGGCGGCGCTGCTGCACCGCGCCATCGGCGACAAGCTGACGCCGGTCTTCGTGGACAACGGCCTGCTGCGGCAGGGCGAAGCGGCGCTGGTGCGCGATGTCTTCGAGCGCGTCTTCGGCATGAACCTCGTGTTCGTCGACGCCAGCGAGCGCTTCCTGACCCGCCTTGACGACGTCTCTGACCCGGAGCAGAAGCGCAAGATCATCGGCGAGGAGTTCATCCGCGTCTTCGAGGAAGCCTCGGACGCTCACGGGCCGTTCGATTTCCTCGCGCAGGGCACGCTCTACCCGGACGTCATCGAGAGCACCTCGGCGGACACCAAGGCCGCCGCCAAGATCAAGACGCACCACAACGTGGGAGGCCTGCCGGAGAACATGCAATTCGCGCTGATCGAGCCGCTGCGCTATCTGTTCAAAGATGAGGTCCGCGCCGCCGGCCGCGCGCTCGGCCTGCCCGACGAGATCGTGCAACGCCAACCCTTCCCCGGTCCCGGTCTGGCGGTGCGCATCATCGGCCCGGTCACGCCGGAAGACCTCGCCCTGCTGAGGCCCGCCGACGCCATCGTGCGCGAGGAAATCGACGCATCCCCCGAGGCGCCGGATGTCTGGCAGTACTTCGCGGTGCTGCTGCCGGTGCGCACCGTCGGGGTGATGGGCGATTTCCGCACCTACGGCCGCGTCTGCGCCGTGCGCGCCGTCTCCTCCGCCGACGCCATGACCGCCGACTGGTCGCGCCTCCCCCACGAGTTGCTCGCGCGGATCAGCAACCGCATCGTCAACGAGGTCCACGGCATCACCCGCGTGGTCTACGACATCTCGTCGAAGCCACCCGGCACCATCGAGTGGGAGTGAGCCGGCGCCAGCGGGGGGGCTTGTCACGGCTGCTATCATTATGTGTATTGGAGTCCGGTGGCCCATTCGCCAGAATGCGCTCCGCCACGTTCCCTGAATCGAGGATTGCCTGATGGCTGAAGCTGCTTCCGTTACCGTCTATTCCACCCCTACCTGCCCGTGGTGCGACCGCGCCAAGGCGTATCTGGCCGCCAACGGCGTTCCCTTCCGTGATGTCGATGTCTCCCGCGATCAGCAGGCCGCCATGGAGATGGTTCGCCTCAGCGGCCAGCAGGGCGTGCCTGTCACCGTCGCCGATGGCGAGGTGATCCTTGGCTTCGATCAGGCCCGGCTGGCCAAGATCGCGGCGAAGTTCGCCGGTCCGAAGCGCCCGCCGCTCGGCATCCTCGCCGCCGACGCCGAGGAGTACCTGACAAAGCACCCTGAGCTGGCGGAGAAGGTTCCCGCCGGCACGAAGGGTGTCTACGTCGGCAAGATCCGCCCGCAGACCGTCGCAGAGCGCGCCGGGCTGCAGCCGGGCGATATCCTGACCAGCTTCGCCGGCAAGCGCATCCGCAGTATGGCGCAGCTCGACCAGATGTCGAGACGCTGAAGGCGGGCGATCAGGCCACGGCGAAGTTTCTGCGCAACGGCGAGGACACCGCTGTCGTCCTGCAGTTCTAGTTTGTCTCGTTCGCAAGGGCGGGGGCCGGTTGGCCTCCGCCCTTCGTTGTTCTGGCGGGATTGAGCGTGGAGAACCTGACCGACCTCGAAACGTTCAAGCGGCTGGGGCTGGCCATGGCGGCGGGGCTGGTGCTCGGGCTGGAGCGCGAACACGCCGACAAGCCCGCCGGCGTGCGCACGTTCATGCTGGTCTGCGAGGGCGCCGCGCTCTTCATGATGTGCGGGCTGCTGCTCAGCAACCAACTCGCTACCGTCGGCCGCATCTCCGACCCCGGCCGCATCGCCTCCACCGTCATTCAGGGAATCGGCTTCATCGCCGCCGGAGTGATCCTCACGCGCGGCACGCAGATCGTGGGGCTGACCACCGCCGCCGGCATTTGGGTCACCGCCGCCATCGGGCTGCTGCTGGGCGCCGGGTTCACCACCCTCGGTATTGGCGCCACCGTCATCACCGTCATCAGCCTGTATCTGCTGCGCAATATTGGCCGCCGCCTCGGCGACGCCCGTCCGGCCGATTCGCCCCACAGTGACTCACACGACCGTTTCGACGTTGTGCAGGGCCACCACGACAGTTAGAGCGGCCCGTTCGTGTCTCGCGCAAAGCCGAGAACGCTTGGAGCCACTTGCGCCCGGGAAGCCCGAACCGGCGAAACGCCCTCACCCCCAACCCCTCTCCCGATGCGCGGGAGAGGGGAGCCTATTCGTGCCGGCGGAGCGGGTTTCCGGCGTCACCACGCCGAATCTGGCGCGAACATCCGGGTCAGAAGCCCCTCTCCCGCGCATCGGGAGAGGGGTTGGGGTGAGGGCTTCTCTGGGGAGCAATCAACGCGCCGAAGCCAATTCACAGCAAGCGTGAGACCTCGTCCGAGGGCGAATGAACACAAAGCCGAGATCCTTCGACTTCGCTCGGGATGACGAGATTCTCAGGATGACGTAGTGTTTGTTTCCGCGCATAGAGACACAGGAGACTGAGACCGAAACCGTGAACCAGACACCACTCGCCCCCGGCACGCTGATCCTCGGCGTGGACGGCGGCAACACCAAGACCATCGCCATCGTGGCCACCACCGAGGGTCAGATCCTCGGGGCCGGGCGGGCCGGACGCTCCGACATCTACAACACCCCCACGGAAGAGGACGCGCTGCAGGAGATCGCCAGCGCGGTCAATCAGGCGCTGGGGGCGGCTGGCGCCACCGCCGCCGATCTGGCGGCCGGGGCGTTCAGCATGGCGGGCGCGGACTGGCCGGAGGATATTGACTACCTGCGGCGCGGCATGGCCGGGTTCGGGTTTGGCCGGCAGATCCTGATCATCAACGACGCCATCGGCGCGTTGCGCGCGGGCACACCGGATGGCGTCGGCGTGGCGATCACCTGCGGCACCGGCATCGCCATCGGCGCACGGAACTCGGACGGGCGGCTGTGGTACTCCGGCAACTGGGAGATCGCCACGGGCGGCGCCGAGCTGGGGCAGCAGGCGCTGGTGGCAGTGTACGAGGATCACCTCGGGCTCGGGCCGAAGACCTCGCTCACCAACGGCATCCTCAACTTCTTCGACGCCGCCAGCCCGGAGAACGTGCTGCACTATTGCACCGCCCGCAACACCGACCGCCACTGGTTGCATCAGGCGCGCCTCGCCCCGATCCTGCTGGAGGAAGCCGCCGCCGGTGACGCCGTCGCGCTGGGCATCGTGGAGGCGGCGGGGGTTCGCAACGCGCGCGTGGCCGCCATGGCGGCGCGCGCCGTGGGGCTGGACGACGCGCCGTTCCGGGTGGTGCTCTCCGGGGGCGTGCTGCGCCACCCCTCGAAGCTGCTCAGCGACGCGATCTGCCGCCAGATTCGCCAGCACTTGCCACTGGCGCAGATCTGCACCGGCGGGCCGGAGCCAGTGATTGGCGCGGTGCTGGCCGCGCGCGATGCGCTGGAGCTACCGCTGGATGAGGCGGTGCAGACGCGGCTGGAGCGCGAAACGCCAGGGGGCTGGCTCTTCGCGACGTGACCGGCGTGTGATGGAGCTTTGCCCGCAGCCACGCCATTTCTGGTACCGTAGAGCCTGACTGCCGGGTATCCGGCCTGCCGATTGGCGGTCTCATTCCGCCCGATGAGGAGGTTTTCCCTTCATGGCTTTCGAGCTTCCCCCACTCCCCTACGCGTACGAAGCGCTCGATGACACTATCGACACCGAGACGATGCACCTGCATCACGACAAGCACCATCAGGCCTATGTCAACAACCTGAACGCCGCTGTCGATGGCACCGCGTTCGCGGACATGTCCATCGATGAGCTGGTGCGCAACGTCGGGCAGGCCCCGGCGGAGAAGAAGGCCGCCATTCGCAACAACGGTGGCGGGCACTACAACCACAGCATGTTCTGGGAGATCATGACCCCGGGCGGCCCGGCCGCGCCGGGAGGCGATCTCGCTGCTGCCATTGAGGCGTTCGGCGGGCTCGATGCCCTCAAGGACGCGGTCAACAAGGCCGGCGCGGGCCGCTTCGGCTCCGGCTGGACGTGGGTGATCGTGGGCACAGATGGCAAGCTGGCCGTCGTCTCCACGCCGAATCAGGACAACCCGCTCATGACGGGCATCGCCGAGACCGCGGGCTACCCGATCCTCGGCAACGATGTCTGGGAGCACGCCTACTACCTGAAGTACCAGAACCGCCGGCCGGACTACCTCGCCGCGTGGTGGAACGTGGTCAACTGGGACAAGGTGGCCGAGCGCTTCGCCGCCGCGCAGGCTGCGCAGGGCTAGGTTTCAACCACTCGCGCGAACCGCGTGCGAAACTCACGGGGGTGGCCGCAAGGCTGCCCCCGTTTGCATACCCGCAGCACCCCGGCAACGAGAGGCGGCAGGCAACGATGAGCGACATCTACGATCTGGTGATTTCCGGCGGAACCATCGTCACGGAGAGCGACGAGTTCGTGGCCGATGTGGGCATCAATGGCGAGCAGATCGCGGCCATCGGGGCCAGGCTGCAGGGCCGCGAGGTCATCGACGCCGGTGGCAAATACCTGCTGCCCGGCGGCGTCGATCCGCACGTCCACTTCTCCGCGTACGACGCCCCGCCGGAGCCGGCGTGGGTCGACGACTTCGGCAGCGGCAGCCGCGCGGCGGCGGCGGGCGGCATCACTACCGTCGGCCACATGAGCTACCCGTGGTACGAGCAGACGCTGGGCGAGACCATCGCGCGGGATCAGGCGCTGGCCGAGCGTGACGGCGTGATCGACTTCGCATTCCACCCGGTGCTGACCAACCCGGTCACGCAACCGATCAGCGAGGTTCCGGAGCTGGCGGAACAAGGGCACACCACGCTCAAATACTTCATGTCGCTCGGCGCATACATGACCGACCCGGCGCCGTATGTCCACGCCATGCGTCTCGCCGCCGCCGCCGGCGTGCCGGTGCTGATCCACTGCGAGGATTCCGCGCTGCTGCAGGACGCCATGGCGGCGCTGGTGGAACAGGGCCAGACCGCGCCGGAGTTCTACCCCCGCTCCCGCCCGCAGACCTCCGAGGCCGCCGCCACCGCCCGCGCGCTGGCCTTTGCGGAGCAAACCGGCGCGTCGGCGTACGTCGTCCACCTCTCCTGCATTCCGGCGCTGGAAGAAGTGCGCCACGCCCGCGCCCGGGGCGTCGATGTCTGGATCGAGACGCGGCCGATCTACCTGTTCCTGACCGAGGAGCGATTCAGCGAGCCGGACGGCGGCAAGTACTTCGGGCAGCCGCCGCTGCGCACGCAGGCCGATCAGGACGCGCTGTGGGAGGCGCTGGCAAACGGGGAGATCAACACCGTCGCCACCGACCACGCGCCGTGGATGTATGCCGACAAGGTGGGCGACCATCTCGATATCCGCACCATCCCGCCGGGCGTGGCGGATCTGGATGTGATGCTGCCGATGCTGTGGTCCCACGGCGTCAACACAGGCCGGATCACGCGCCAGCAATTCGCTCAGCTCACCGCCAGCAACGCCGCCCGGCTGCTCGGGTTGTACCCGCAGAAGGGCGCTATCGCGGTCGGTTCGGACGCCGATATCGCCATCTGGGACGCCGGCCTGACGAAGACGATCTGCGCGGCGGACTTCCAGTCGCAGAGCGACTACACCCCATATGAGGGTTGGGAAAATACCGGCTGGCCGGTGGTCACGATTTCCCGCGGCGAGGTGATTGCGCGGGGTGGCGCAGTGCTGGCGGCGCCGGGCCGGGCGCGCGTGCCCCGGCGGCAGCGCGTGCCTGCGCTACAGGAAGCATGACCGAGGCTGGCGGTCCCAAACTTGCGTAGAATGGTCGCAGAGCAACGTCGCCGGTTACGCTGGCACTCGCGTGACGTAACGTGATGCGTTATGCTCTCTCAAACACCGGAGCCATCTCCCTCAACCGAGTTGGTCACGGTTGGAATCCCAGTCCATTTGGAGCGAAGACCATGGCGCAATCGCCTTCCTCGGGCGGCAAGCTCGGCCGGAAACTGGCTGACGTTCTGGACCGCGTCGTCAGCGGCCTGTTGCAGCCCTTCCGCCCGGTCCCCGTGCCAGTGCCTGTTCCGGTTCGCCGGCGCGGCACGGTCAGCGGGCCGTATCGCCGCCGCTAGGCGCCCTGCACAAACGTACGCCCGCGCGAGCGCGGGAAACACCGTGTAAAATTGCAGTGCCACGCACGCTCCACTCGCGTGACGTGGCACTGCTGTATTCGGTCAGGGCGGCCGAATGTCGGAACGGAACCGTTGCCAGCGCCGGCAACGCCAAGTCTGTTCCGTCACGCCAGTTGGGCACGAGGCCCACGGCCAGCGCCGCGAGCGCGCGAGGTGAATATGGAAGGCCAGTCGGGAGGCACGCTGACCGTCGGCGTGCCGAAGGAGACGGCTCCGGGGGAGCATCGCGTTTCACTGATACCGGACACCGTCAAACGCCTGACCGGGAACGGCGTCCGGGTCAAGGTCCAGCGTCACGCCGGGGCCGCCTCTGGCCACAACGATGACGCCTACAGGGCGGCCGGCGCCACCATTGCCGACGATGCACGCGAGGCGTTCGACGCCGACGTCGTCATCAAGGTGCAAAAGCCCGACGACAGCGAGGTCGCGATGTTGCGGTCCGGCGCAACGCTCATCGCCCTCTTGCAACCGATGACCAACCTCGATCTGGTGCGCGAACTGGCCGCGCGCAACGTCACCTCGTTCAGCATGGACGCCATCCCCCGCACCACCCGCGCGCAGTCGATGGACGTGTTGTCCTCTCAGGCCACCGTGGCCGGGTACAAGGCGGTGCTGATGGCCGCCGACAACCTGCCAAAGTTCTTCCCAATGCTCACCACGGCCGCTGGCTCCATCGTGCCGGCCAAGGTGCTGATCGTCGGGGCTGGCGTGGCTGGTCTGCAGGCCATCGCCACCGCTCGCCGACTCGGCGCCGTGGTGGAGGCGTACGACACCCGCCCCGTGGTCAAGGAGCAGGTGGAGAGCCTCGGGGCCAAGTTTGTCGATATCCCGGTGGACACCAGTGACGCGCAGACCGCCGGCGGCTACGCGAAGGAAGTGTCGGCGGAGACCCTGCGCAAGCAGCAGGAAGTGCTGGCCGACCACGCCGCAAAGTCGGACGTGGTAATTACCACCGCTGCCGTGCCCGGCCGCGCCGCGCCGCGCCTGATCTCCCGCGAGACGGTGGAGCGGATGCGCCCCGGCTCGGTGATTGTCGACCTCGCGGCCGAAACGGGCGGCAATGTCGAGGTGACGAAGGCCGGTGAGACGGTGCATCACCACGGTGTACAGGTGATGGGCCAGCTCAATCTGCCCAGCACCATGCCGGTCCACGCCAGCCAGATGTACGCCAAGAACATTCAGAACCTGCTTGATCTGCTCATCAAGAAGGGCGCCTTCAGCCCGGACTACGAGGACGACATCGTCAAGGGCACGGTGATCACGCGCGCCGGCTCGGTCGTCCACGAGATGACGAAGCAGCGGCTGGCCGACGCGCCGCCGGTTTCGACGCCGGTGGTTTCCCCGCCGCCTGCGCCGGAGTCGGAACCAGCCCCAGTACCAACACCCGAGCCACAGGCAACGGCGGAGCCGGAGCCGCTGGTGGCCGCCATCCCCGATCCGGGTGCTGCTGCGGCAGAGAGCCCTGCTTTCGGCGAGGTCGTCATCGAGTCAGCCGAGATCTTCGAAGCTGGCGACGAGGTGGTCGTGGCCGACGAACTCGACGTCATCGACCTCGAGGTGGAGCGCGGCGAAGCGCGCGAGGCAGCGGCACGCTCCATGGGGATTCGCGCTGATGTCAGCGAGGCCAGCGAGGCCAGTCCGGAAGGCGGCTCCAGCCCGGCGGACCTGCCGCTCGGCGCCGTACCCGGCGATGGCACGCACGACTGCCCCACCGGCTACCCGATCAAGGGTAACGCCCAGTCGCTGATCTACCACGAGATCGACAGCGGCTCGTACGCGCGCACGATCCCCGAGTTCTGCTTCGACACGGCGGAGGCGGCGGAAGCGGCCGGCTACCGCGCATCCCGCACGTAGGAGGCGCCGTTCGATCACTGCACACTGTCGTGGGGCGCGACGACGCGTTCCCCGGTACCGGGCTGACGAAGGGGTATTTAAGCATGCCACTCCTTGTCCCGGGGCTCCTGCAGGAAAGT
>JASGGF010000042.1:0-19933 GCA_047605145.1 Thermomicrobiales bacterium
ACGAGCGGTACCGGCATCTCGTCGGCCAATTGGTGCGCCTGCCGATCATGGACCGGCTCATCCCCATCGTTGCCGACAGCGCGGTGGACCCCGCCTTCGGCTCCGGCGCGGTCAAGCTGACTCCCGCCCACGACCCGAACGACTTCGAGATCGGCAAGCGCGCCGGCCTGCCCTTCCTCAACATCATGAACACCGACGGCACGCTGAACGATGCAGCCGGTCCTTTCGCCGGACTCCCCGTCGCCGAAGCGCGCGTGGCCGTGGTGGAGCGACTGCGCGCCGATGGCCGCCTGCTGGATACGAAGCCGCACGCGCACGCGGTCGGCCACTGCCAGCGCTGCAACACCGTTATCGAGCCGCTGATCTCGACGCAGTGGTTCGTGCGCATGGCCGAACTGGCCGCGCCCGCCATCGCGGCGGCGAAAGACGGCCGCCTCACCTTCGTGCCCGATCACTTCAAGAGCGTCTACCTCAACTGGCTGGAGAACATCCACGACTGGACGATCTCCCGTCAGCTCTGGTGGGGGCACCGGATCCCGGTCTGGTACTGCCAGCAGTGCGGCGAGGTGACCGTCACTGACGAAGAGACGCTGGCCGCCTGTCCGGCCTGCGGCGGCGTGGTGGAGCAGGATCCGGACGTGCTGGACACGTGGTTCTCCTCCGGCCTGTGGCCCTTCTCCACGCTCGGCTGGCCGGATGACACGCTGGACCTGCAGCGCTACTACCCCGGCTCTGTCATGGAAACCGGCTACGAGATCATCTTCCACTGGGTCTCGCGCATGGTTTTCTTTGGGCTGGAGGTGATGGGCGAGTTGCCATTCCACACCGTCTACCTGCACGGCACGGTGCGCGATATCGAAGGCGCCAAGATGAGCAAGACGAAGGGGAATGTCATTGACCCCACGCTCGTCACGCAGGAGTACGGCGCTGACGCGCTGCGCTTCGCGCTCATCACTCAGAGCGCGCCGGGCAACGACCTCAAGCTGGACCTGCAAAAGGTGGAGGACGCCCGCAACTTCGGCAACAAGCTGTGGAACGCCACCCGCTTCGCCCTGCGCCCCATCGGCGAGCACGAGATCGAGATGGCCGAGGACGGCCCGGCGCGCCCCACTGGCGAGCTGGCGCTGGCCGACCGCTGGATCCTGAGCCGCCTCGACGCCACCATCGAGGAAACCGACCGCCTGATGGCGCAGTTCTTCTTCGGGGAGGCAGGCAAGGCGATCCGCGAGTTCCTGTGGTCCGAGCTGGCCGACTGGTACATCGAGGCGGCCAAGGTGCGCCTGCGCGGCTCGCCCGAAGAGCAGCAGGCCGTCGCCCAGACGCTGGCCTACACGCTGGAGCGCGCCATCCGCCTGCTGCACCCCTCCATGCCGTTCATCACCGAGGCGCTGTGGCAGGAGATGCCGCACGCCGGCGAGAGCGTGATGATCGCGCCGTGGCCGGTGGCCGGCGCGCGCGATTTGGAGGCTGAAGCCGAGTTCGGCGCGCTGATCGAAACGATCCGCGCCATCCGCAATGCCCGTACTGAGGCCGGCATCGAGCCGGCGCGCTGGGTGGCGGCGGACGTCTTCGCCGGGCCGCTCGCGCCGTCCTTCGAGGCCGCCCGGCGCGAACTGGGTACGCTGGCGCGCGTGGCGGACGCCGACCTGCGCATCACCAGCGACGCGCCAGAGGGCGGCAAGGGCGCGCTAACCGCCGTGGCCGGCGCCGTGGTCGCCATGCTGCCGCTGGCCGGCGCCGTGGACCTCGACGCTGAGCGCGACCGCTTGCGCAAGGAGCTGGAGGCGGCGGAGGCGGAGCACGGCCGCGCCACCGCCCAGCTCGGCAACGAGGGCTTCATGGCTCGCGCCCCGGAGAAAGTGATCGAGGTGCAGCGCCAGCGGCTCGCAAACGCCGGCGAGCAGATCGCGCTGATCACCACGCGCCTCGCGGAACTGGATGGCTGACCGCGATTTCCCGCGCCTTCCGCGCGCCTTTTACTCCCGCGAAACGCGCCTCGTGGCTCGCGCGCTGCTCGGGCAGATCGTCGTCCACGATGCGCCCGGTGGTCTGACCGCCGGGCGTATCGTCGAGACGGAGGCGTACCTCGGGCCAGATGACCTCGCCTCGCACGCCGCCTCCATGCGCAAGGAGCGGCTGGCTGTCCTCTGGGCAGAACCGGGCACGGCCTACATCTACCGCTCGTACGGCATCCACGCCATGCTGAACGTGGTCGCCGCCGCGCCGGGCGCCATCGGCGCGGTGCTCATCCGCGCGCTGGAGCCGGTCGCCGGCGCCACGCTGATGCAGGAGCGCCGGGGCATGGCCGATCCAGGCGCGCTCTGCTCCGGGCCGGGCAAACTCTGTCAGGCGATGGACATTCGCCTCGATCAGCAGGGCACGGACCTGACCATCAGCGACACGCTTTGGTTCGCCGCTGGGGACACGGTTGCCGAGATCAGCGTTTCCGGCCGGATCGGCATCACGAAGGCCGTGGAGGCGCCGTGGCGTTATTGGGAAACAGGTAGCCCATTCGTTTCGGCGCACCGGCGCGGCCAGCCGTACCGGGATGAAGTGGTACCCTGAACCCCGCCTTGCCCGACCGTCGCCTCCCCGCGCACGCTCTTGCACCGGGACCAGACCAGCCATGACCCTTCGCCTCCTCGACGAACGCACTATCGGCAAGATTGCCGCCGGCGAGGTCGTGGAGCGCCCGGTTTCGGTGGTCAAGGAACTGCTGGAGAACGCGCTCGATGCCGGGGCCACCCGCATCCGCGTCACTGTCAAGGGCGGCGGAACCGACCTGATCGAGGTCGTCGATAACGGTTGCGGCATGAGCCCGGCCGAGCTGCCGCTGGCCGTGCAGCGCCACGCCACCTCCAAGCTCGCCGCCTTCGAGGACCTCGACCGCCTCGCCACGCTCGGCTTTCGTGGCGAGGCGCTGCCCAGCATCGGCGCCGTCTCCGAGCTCGCGATCCGCTCCCGGCCGGCGGACGCCTCGCACGCGTCGCTGTTGCGCCTCACTTTCGGCGAACTGGCGCCGGTGGTCTCCGTTGGCGCCTCAGGAGGCACCACCGTCACCGTGCGGGATCTGTTCGGCAATGTCCCTGCGCGGCGCAAGTTCCTGCGTCAGCCGGGCACCGAGGCGGGCTACATCCAGCGCGCCGTCGCCGCCTACGCCGCCGTCTACCCAAACGTCGCCGTCGATCTCCACGTCGATGCCCGCCGGGCCTTCACTACCGACGGCGCCGGCGACGCCATCTCGGCGGCCACCGCCGCGTGGGGCGCCGAGGTGGGGCACGCCGCCATTCCGCTGGAGCCGCTCGATGAGTCGGCGGCAGTGCCCGGTATCACGGTCGAGGGGTGGGTCAGTTCGCCGGAGGTATCGCGCTCCCACCGGCAGGGGATCATCATTTTCGTCAACGGCCGCTGGGTGCAGAACCGAGCGCTCGCCTTCGCGCTGGAGGAGGCATACCACTCGCTCCTGCTCGTGGGCCGTCACCCGTTGGCGGCTGTCCACGTTCGGCTCGACCCGGCGCAGGTCGATGTCAATGTCCATCCGACGAAGGCCGAGGTCAAGTTCGCGGACGAGCGCGCCGCCTGCCGCGCCCTCCAACGCAGCGTGCACAGCGCGCTGGCCCGCCGCGTTCACGCCGATCTGCCCGGCATCACCTTCGCGCCGATTCCCACCATGCCAGCGGCGCAGCAAAGCCCGATCCCGTTCGCGCCGCCCCGCTCTGCCCCAAGCACGCTGGTCGGGGAGCCCGTCGCTCCGCCGACGAATGGCTCCGCGCCGGCGCACCCGTCCGGGGTGCCGATGCTGCGCGTGCTGGGGCAGATTTCGGGCAGCTTCATAATCGCTGAAGGGCCGGACGGCATGTACATGATCGACCAGCACGCCGCCCATGAGCGCATCATGTACGAGCGCATCCTCGAACAGTTGCGTAACCGCGAGGTCGCGACGCAGCCGATGCTCGACCCGCTCGTGGTGGAACTCGCCCCCGAAGAACTCGCGGCCTACGAGCGTTCCTCAAGGGAACTGGCGGAGATCGGCTTCGAGATCGACCGCTGGGACGGAGGGGCCGTGGCGGTGCGCGCCATCCCGGCGCTCATCAAGGGCGTCGATGTCGCCGAGCGGTTGCGCCTGATCTTGCGCGAACTGGCCGATGGCGGGCAGGGCGATTCGTGGCTGGACGCTGTCGCCATCAGCACCGCCTGCCACACCTCGATCCGCGCCAACCAGACGCTCTCCATCCCCGAAATGCGCGAACTCGTCATGCAACTGGAGCGCACCTCGCAGCCGCGCGCCTGCGGCCACGGCCGCCCCACCATGCTGCACATGTCCGGCATCGACATGGAGCGCCAGTTCCAGCGAAAGTAGGCCCAGCCGAGGGATCACCATGAAGCGCCAGCACGTCGATTCCAGCATGTTGCGATCTGCCGGCTATGACGCCAAAAGCGAGACGCTGGAGCTTGAGTTCACCAATGGCCGCGTCTATCAGTACGCGGAAGTCCCGCCGGAGGTCTTCGCAGACCTGATGGCGGCTGATTCCAAGGGCCGTTACGTTCTCGCCAGCATCGAACCGTTCTATTTGGCCTTCCAGATCTCGCGCGCCAGATCACGGCGACGCACGGGAGCGGTATGACCCGCATTTGCTACTCGATAGCCCATTACATCCCGGCCAGCCCGGCGCAGGTGTTCGCCCTGCTCAGCGACTACCACGAGGGCCACTGGCGCGTGCTCCCACCGGCGTTCGCGGACTTCCGCGTGTTGGAGGGCGGCTACGGCGCCGGGACGCGCATTGCGTTCAGGTTGACCGCCGCAGGCCGTTCCTCCGCCACCGAGGGCGTTGTCTCCATCCCTGATCCGGGCCGCGTCATCGTCGAGACGTACCCGCGCGAGCGCATGGTGACGACGTTCACCGTCGATCCCGTTGGCGTGGGAACCGGGCTGGCCATTGCCACCAGCCTGCCCGCGCGCTCGCGTCTCACCGCCCCCATCGAGCAGGCCGTGCTGCGCCGGCTGCTGGAGCCGATTTACGCCGACGAGTTCGCGCTGATCGCGCGTTGGGCGCCTCACTGGCACGAGTAATGGATGTCGGTGAAATCAGTTCAGATCAGAAACTGAGACACACGGCGCAACTCACACAGGGTGACATACTACGTTGAAGTGGGTAGTGTCGTGCTGCCAAAGTGCGCCGGAAGGAATCGCTCTCGTGAAACTCAACGAACTCCCCCTCAGCTTCGAGGACATCACCTCGCGCCGCCGCTCGCTACCGGAGCAGACCGCTGGAATCTCGCCGGATGAACTCCCCGGCCTGACCAACGAGCTGTATGACCGCCTCGACGCGCTCACCGCCGGGCTCACGGACGCGCAAGTCGTTTTCGTGGCCGAAGACCCGGCGCAGGACGAAGAGCCGGGCTGGAACATGGCGCACGTGATCCTGCACATCACGGCCTCCGCCGAGGAGGGCATGGCCCTTGCCAGCGGCCTCGCCCGCAACGCCGAGCACACCGGGCGCTCCCGGTATGAGCCGGACTGGCAGAGCTTCACCACTGCCGGGCAGGTCAAGCAGCGCCTCGCCGAGAGCCGCCGGATGGCCCTCGCGTTTCTGCAGACGTGGCCGGACGAGCCGTATCTGGACAACACGTACGAGCACGATTTCTTCGGCCCGATGGATGCCCGTTCGCACGCAATCATCGGCCTGTGGCACGGGGTAAATCAGCTGCCGCAGGTCGAGGAGATCGCGCGGCAGGCGACGGCCGGCGCATAGCGCGGCTATCAGGAAACGCCCGCCCCCGGTGACCGGGGGCGGGCGTTTGCATTGACGCGGCGGGAGAACGAAATTTCTTCTGCGCCGGGATCACGTGGTTGCAGCGCGGGCCGCCTACCCGCCGTGAACCGCGCCGAACGTGAGGCCGCGCACCAGCGAGCGAAGCACCAGCGAGGCAAGGATGAACTCCGGCACAATGGTCACCACCGTGGCGGCAGCCATCGGGCCCCAGTCCACGTTCTGATACCCCATGTAGCCGAGCAGGCCGATGGTCACCGGGTAGGTCTCGCGGCCACCCAGCACCAGCCCGAATACCATCGCGTTCCACGAGAAGATGAAGGCCAGCACCGCCGCCGCCGCAATGCCCGGCAGCACCAGTGGGATCGCAATGCGGGTGAAGATCTCCCAGAACCCGGCGCCATCCACCTTGGCCGCCTGCTCGATATCCTTCGGCACATCCTCGAAGTAGCCGCGCATCAGCCAGATCAGCAGTGGCAGCGTGATCGCCTGATAGATCAGGATCAGCCCGAGGTAGCTGTCGTACAGCTTGAGTTGCTGGAAGATGACGAACAGCGGGATGATGACCGCCAGCTCCGGCGCGAACCGGAAGCTGAGAAACGTGAAGGCCAGATCTTCCTTGCCCTTGAAGTCATAGCGCGCCAGCACGTACGCCGCTGGCGTGCCCACCACGAGCGTGAGCGCAACGGCGCCCGCCGCGATGATGAAGGTGTTCTTGTAATACTGCAGAAAGTCCCCCTGCCCCAGCACTTCGCGGAAGTTATCCAGCGTCGGGGTGAAGAAGAACTTCGGCGGCACGGCGATGATATCGACGTTCGTCTTGAACGCCATCAGCCCCACCCAGAACAGCGGGAAGAGCGTGAACAGGGCGAAGACCACAAACGCGATCCAGTACGCCACGTTGCCGAAGGTAAATGATTGCTTGCGCGTCATCTCGTGGACCTCCCTTCCCCGGCCGGACTAGTGCTGCATCGCCTTGCGCCAGCGCCGGATCAGGATGAACGCGAGGATGTAGCACATGGCCCACAGCACGATGGCGTAGGACATGGCGGTCCCGAAGTTGGTCCAGCGGATCGCCTGAAAGTACGTCGTGATCGCCAGCGTGTTCGTGACATCGACCGGTCCGCCCTGCGTGGTGGCGTAGATCAGATCAAAGATCTTGAGCGAGTCAATGCCCCGGAATGCGCCCACGATGATCAGGAACGGGAGCAACATCGGCACGGTCAACGTGCGGAACGCCACCCACGGCGAGGCGCCATCCACGCGCGCCGCCTCGAACGGTTCCTTCGGCAGCGCCTGCAGGCCGGCCAGCAGCACCAGCGCGGCAAACGGGGTGTACAGCCAGATATCGATCAGCAGAATCGAGCCCAGCGCCAGTTGCACGCTACCCAGCCACTGCAACGGCCCCACGCCAATAAAACCAAGCATGTAATTGAGGATGCCATCCGGCGTCATCATGCTTTTCCACATGAGCGCGCCCACCACCGGCGGCATCATCAGCGGCAGGATCATGACGGCGCGAAAGAAGCGCACCACCGGATTGTCGCGGTTGAGCATCACCGCCACGGCCAGACCGAGCGGGAGCTCCACCAGCAGCGCGATCACCACGTAGGTCAGCGTAACGCGCACCGAGTTCCAGAACGCCGCGTCCCGGATCAGCGCCTGATAGTTCGCCAGCCCAATGAACTGCTTGGGGAGCGTCGAGGTCAGCTTGTAATCGGTCATGCTCCAGTAGACGCCAATAATGAAAGGAACAATGAGGCTAATCAGCACCGCCAGCGCCGGCAGCAGGAGCAGATAGGGCAGCCAGCGCTCGCTACCTCGCGCTACGGGAACCTCAACCTGCGGGGCAGGCGACGGCGCCGGAGGGCTCGCCTCAATACTGCCTGCGCTACTCATGCCCTACCCTCCTATTCGCTCGCCCCGACCGCGAACCCCACTGCGTATCGCGCCTAGCTGGTGATAACGACCTTGCCGGACTGCCCGCTATCCGCCACCCGGAACGCCTCGTCAATCTCGGCGAGTGGGAAGCGGTGCGTTACTGCAGGCTCGATGGCGAATTCACCCCGGCCCAGCCGCTGGATCAGCTCATCCATGACCGGCCAGCTGCACACCCACGACCCGTGCAGCGTCAGCTGCTTGTGCAGGATCTGTGGGCTGGGGTCGATAGTCGTCTCGTTGCGCTCGCCCACCCAGACCGAGCGGCCCCAAACACGGGCGCAATCCAGCGAGGCCAGCCGCCCCGCTGCTGCTCCGGAGAAGTCCATGGTCAGGTGCGCGCCTTCGCCGTGCGTCGTCTCGTAGATGCGGATCACCGCGTCTTCGGCCATCGGGTCGATCGCCAGATCGGCCCCCAGCTCCAGCGCCAGCTCGCACCGCAGGGGGATCGGGTCCACCGCGATCACGCTGGCGCCGGCCGCTTTCGCGAAGATCAGCCCGGCCAGCCCCACGCCGCCCATGCCGAACATCGCCACCGTCTCGCCGCCCGTCGGGTTCCCCCGTTTGATCGCCTGATAGGCGGTGCCGGCCCCGCAGGCGCAGTACGCGCCATCGACGTAGGTCACGCCCTCCGGCAGCTTGATGCAACTCTTGGCGTCCGCCACCATGAAGTCGGCGAAGGCGCCATCGCGCTGCCAGCCGTACGAGCGGTAGGTGTGACAGTGCAGCATCCAGCCGGAGCGGCAGGCGCGGCACTCGTTGCAGCCGGTGATGTGGTAGCAGGCGACGCGGTCACCCACCTGCAGGTTGGTCACGCCCGGCCCCACCGCGATCACTTCGCCCGCTGGCTCATGGCCCGGGATCACTCCGGCCACGCTGGGAACCCACTGGTCGTACGCCGAGGGCTCTTCCTGCTTCTCATCCGCCGAGGGACGGTACAGGAACCCAAGGTCACTGCCGCAGATCCCGGCCGCCCGGATTTGCAGCAGCACCTCGCCCGGCCCGGCCTCGGGCCGGGGCGCCTCGACGAACTCCAGATTGCGGTTACCCAGAAAGGCGACGGCGCGCATGTGACCCACCTGACCAGTGTGTTGCGGAGATCATGGCGCAGATGAGCGCGAGTGTGCTTGACACTCGCGCTCACTGGCAATTCGCGAAAAACGGGCGGGGTTACTTCTTGATGGTGGCCAGCACCTGGTCCATCGCAGCGGCCGCCTCGTCCATGGCGGTCTTGGCGTCCTTTTGGCCGAGGACGACTTCCTGGACGGACTGCGCCCAGACATCGCCGACCTGCGCGAACTCCGGCAGGGCCGGCACCAGCACGCGCGAGTACTCCTCGATCAGCGTCTGGTAGACCTCGGCGTAGTCACCCCCGCCGCTCATGAACTCGACAACCGCCGGGTCGGTCGCGGCCGACTTGCGGGTCGGGTTGATGTTGTTCTTGACGGCGGAGTCGGCCAGAATCTTCTTGCTGGTCGCCCACTGCATGAACAGCCACGCCGCGTTCTTCTCTTTGGCGGCGGAGGCCAGACCCAGCGACCAGATCCAGATGTTGGTGTGGATCCCGCCCGGGCCTTCCGGCGGCAGGGCGTAGCCCGCCTTGCCGGCGACCTTGGAGGCCGTCGGGTCTTCGATGCTGCCCGCCATGTGGTCAGCGTCGATGAACATCGCCGCGCTGCCGTTCATGAACGACTGCATCGCTTCGTACCAGGTGAAGCCGGTCACGCCTTCTGGCGCAAACTTCATCAGCTTGCCCCAGTAGTCGGTGGCGGCCACGCCGGCCTCGTTGTTGACGGTGGACTTCCAGGCGTCGGCGTCCATCACCTGACCGCCGTACGACCAGAAGACGGTGCCATAGCCGGTGGTAATCGTCGGCCACGTGCGGTCGCCGCGCGCCACGAACCCGGCCACCTTCTGGCCCTCGAAGTCGAGGCCATTGAGCTCCTCGGCGATGGTCAGCATCTCGTCGTAGTTCTTGGGAACCTCGATACCCTGGGCCTCGAAGATGTCCTTGCGGTACATCAGGCAGTAGCCCTCTTCGTTGACCGGCAGGGCCCACAGGTCCCCCTCGCCAACGCCGGTGGCCGGCGTGCCGTCCCACCGGTTTACGTCGATCAGGCTCTCGTAGAAGTCCGAGAAGTCCCAATCAGACGCCGTGAGGGTCGGGTCATTGATGTACGCGTCCAGCGGCTCGATCCAGCCGCCGCCAACGTAGCGAAAGTCGTCGATGTAACCGGTCATGAACACGTCATACGTGCCCGCGCCGGTGGAAAGCGCCAGCAGCAGCTTCTCGCGGAACTGCGTCTCCGGCAGCTTCTCGTACTTGACGGTGATGCCGGTCAGTTCCTCGAACTCGGGGAAGAACGGCTCCATCGCGTCGGTGTACGGGTGCTCGACAAGGATCGGATAGATGGTCTTGCCGCTCTCCCGCTTCCAGTCGAAGTCACTGGCCGCCGGGGTGGCGTCTTGCGCGCCCACCACCGGCACGGCGCCGAGCAGGCCCATCGCCACCGGCGCCGAAACGCCGAGGGCCGCCGCGCGGCGCAGGAACCCGCGCCGGTCGAGCCGGCCGGTGTGCAACGCTTGCATCAAATCGAGGACTCGACGCTGATCCATCGAACACATCCTCCGTGTTTCGTCGCCGGTGGAGTTCTGGCGACGGTCGCTGGCTGAACTTCCAGCCAGTCACCCCGTTCGGGGTGGTGCTCCCACCGTGGAGTCTGCTGCGGGCCGCCCCGGACCTCGACAGCAACAGGCGCAGTCTGCGGGTCATAAAGCTGAAAATGCTTTCAGATCATGACAAAACATCCGCGACGACTGGGCCGCACAGAACTCTAGGAGAGATTCCGGAGACTGTCAACACCCGCGAACTGCCGCTCGTGCACAGCAACGTGCAAATTGGTTCTCGTGTTACCGAGGTTCACCATGCGCACGCGGCGGTCATCGCTGCCCGGCAAACCACTCACTGGCCAGCAGGTCGAACATCCGCGCGTGCTCGAAGCCCTCCGGTCCAAAGCCGCTCCAGTGAGTGATGCCCGCATCGCGATAGCCCTGCTTGCGCAGCGCGGCCTGTGAGCGCGGGTTCAGCTCCTTCACCCACGACCAGAGCATGTTCAAACCCAGCACTTCGAAGGCGTACTCCAGCAGCAGCAATTTCGCCTCGGTGCCGTAGCCACCCCCACGGTACTCCGGTCGGTACAGCCACGAGCCCGTTTCCGCGTGCCGGCCGATCCAGTCGATGTCGTACAGGCCGACCTCACCGATGATCTCCCCGCTGTCGCGCAGGATGACCGCCACTTCCATTTCGCTGGAAATCGGCTCGCTCGACATCTCGCCGAACCAGTGGTTGAAGACGAGCTGGCTGATCGGGATACGGCTGTGGCCAAATCCGCCATCGCTCTCCTGCCGCACCAGCCGGGAGACCAGTTCGGCATCAGACTGGTTGAAGGGCCGCAGCGCCAGCCGCTCGCTACCGAGAAACGAGTTCTGCGGCATCGGCACGTCTGTCAGGCCGCGCTTGCGGGGAACCGGGTTCGTTGGCGCCGGCAGGGCGGCTTCGATGCCGATCCCTGGATCGCCCACGCGCTCGATCCAGACCGGGTTCGGATACTCAAACCAGTGCTGGTCCCGCCGCTGCCCGTGCCGCCAGGCGCCCTCCCGCAGCATCACGCTCGGGCGCATACCCAGCCCTTGCGCCGCCGCAATCAAGGCTGCATCGCCCTCGGCGAAGGCAGTGATCACGATGGGGCGAAACCGCTCACCCGCCAGCCACGGCACAAGCAGGCGCAACGCCTCGGCCCGGATCGGATCTCCGGCCGGCCCCAGCGTCGGGTCGGCGTGGAGCCACAGGTAGGCCTCGGTCTTCGCCGACTCATCGATGACGGCCGATCCAACTAGCCGCCCGTCGGAGCGGCGGCAGATGATCAGCCGCGTGCTGCCGCGCTCGCCCGACTGCGGCGCCTGCTTTTTGAGCTGTTCTTCCAGCGTTTCCGCCGCAATCGGAAATCGGTTCGGCCACCACGCCATCCCCCACTTCGCATCGTCCGGCTCGACGCCTCGCAAGTAGATCGTGTCGCCGTTCAGGTAGTGCAGGTTGGCGCCCGGCGCCGGCGTGGTCGTCGTCGAGGTCGTCGTCGTTGACGCATCCTCGTCAGGAGCGGTCATGTTGCGAGCATCCTTTCGCGGGCGGGCAGGCCGAACAGGCGGCCCGCGCCCTCCACATCGTCGTCAATCCCGAGGAATCGCAGCGTGGCCCAGGCGCCGGCCAGATTGCTGGTGACCACTGGTTTGCCGTGGCGGCGTTCAATGCCGGCGACCGCGCTCAGGCAGTGGAAGTTCGTGCAGGAGATGAAGATGGCGTCCGCCTCGGGCGAATCGACCTGCTCCACGAGCGCCACGGCGTCGTCCGGCGAGAGCATGCCGATCTCGCGATCCGTCCCGCAATCGAGCCCGGCGATGGCGTTGACGTTGAAGCCGCTGCCTTCCAGAAACGCGCGCTCGATGGCGTTCAACTCCGGAGAGTACGGCGTCGCCACCGCCAGCGTCGTGGCCTCGACCGCATGGAGCGCGTCCAGCACAGCGGTGGTCGTCGTCGTCGCGGGCAAGCCGGTGGCTTCCGTGATCCGCTCGGCCAGTTGCCGGTCCCAGCCGAGCCCGTGCACGAGGCTACCGGTGGTGCAGGCGAACAGGATCACGCCCACCTCCGTCCACCGCAGCAGTTGCGCCGCCCGCTCCAGCTGATCGCCCTCCAGCATCTCGGCGAGGGCACGCGGCGTCACCTCGCCGCGCGGCAGTTCGATGGGCGCCGGGTAGAGCGTCACCCCCGGCGGCATGAGCCGCAGGTACTCCGGTAGCACCCCGGGATCCGAGGCAAGCGTAATCAGGCCGATGCGGCCCCGTTCTCCGTACATGGCTGGAATCTCCGGGCAAAACTGCGCGCCACCGTCAGCGCCGGTGCGCCCGGCGCGTCACCCATCAGGATAGCGTGCGCGATTCAGGACAACGCGGGATACAGCTCCTGCCGCAGCGGCGACTGCAGCCACGCGTCATAGATGCGTCGAGTCGCCGGGGCGGCGAAGCTCACGCCCTCGCCTGCGCTCTCGTACATGACGGCCGTCGCCACTTCGGCTGTCCCGCCGTACGGGCCGTAGCTGCCAAACCACGAGTGCGGCTTGGCAGTGGCGCTCTCACTGCGCTGGGCGGTGCCGGTCTTGCCGGCGATGGGGAACGCCATGTCTCCGAACACCCGGAAGGAGCCGTTACCGTTCGAGTCGGCGGTCTGATCGTGCATCGCCGATTGCAGCGCCGCCAGCGTGTCATCCGAGACCGGCAGGTGGTGCTTCAGGGTGCGTTCGCCGACGGTCTGGCGGTTCCCGTTCTCGTCGATGATGGTGGAGACGATGAACGGTTGTAGCAGATCGCCACCGTTGGCAATGGCCGCGTACGCGTTGGCGAGCTGCAGCGGGGTGACCTGCAGGAATCCCTGCCCGATCGAGAGGTTGACCGCGTCGCCCGTCGCCCAGTAGTCCCCGAACGTCTCCAGCTTCCACGCGGGATCCGGCACGACGCCCCCGGCCTCCGGCAGATACGGGATGCCGGTCGGCGCGCCAAGCCCGAACGCCTTGGCCATCGCGGGTAGCAACTCAGGGTCTTTCAGGTCAAGATCCCGGCCGATCCCGTAGAAAACCGTATTGCAGGAATTGACGAGCGCGTTGTGCAAGGTCAATGGCCCCTGCGCCGGCAACTGATACGCCACCGTCCAGTCTTCCCACACCTGTGCTGCGCCGTCCAGTTGGAAGGTGGACGGGCAATCCAGCACCGTGTCGCCGGTGTACCCGAGGTCTTCCATGCCCGCCACGAACGTGATCGGCTTGAACGCGGACCCGGTCGGGTAGGCGCCTTCCGCCGCCCGCGAGAGTAATGGCCGCTGCGATTCCGAGCGCAGCGCGGTGCGCTCACTCTCCGTAAAGCCCAGCACGAAACCGTTCGGGTCATAACTCGGCACACTCGCCAGCGCCAGCACCCCTCCATCCTGCGGGTCGAGGACCACCGCCGCGCCCTGCAGCTTCGGTTCCGCCCGCAGCGCGTCGTACACCGACGCCTGAAAGTCGCGGTCGATGGTCAGTTGCACATCGCGCGGCTCCACCGGCTCGCGGCTGGCGATGGTGGACCGCTCCACCCGAGACGTGCACTGCACGACAATCAGCCGGCCACCGGGCACACCCGCCAAAACCTCATCCGCTCCGGCCTCGATGCCCGCCTGCCCGACCGGCTGCCCTGCCGCCAGATTCGGATCGGCCGCCAGTTGCTCGGCGGTCGGCTCCGCGATGTACCCGGTGATATGAGCGGCCTTCTCCCCCAACGGGTAGACACGCGCCGTGGCGGCTTTGACCGAAATGCCCGGCAATTGCGAGATGATGTCCAGCAGTCGCTCGCGGTCGGAATCGGGGAAATCCTTGATGGGGACGAACCAGTTCGGGTCGGCGCCGGCGTACAACTTCTCGATGTCTGCCGCTTTCATATCGGTCAAGTCGGCAAGCTTGTCCAGAATCTGGTCATACTGCTCCGCCGGCACCTGCCCCGGCACGATGCCAACACGCTGCACCGTGCCGTCATACGCCAGCGGCTCGCCGTTCCGATCCAAAATCTTGCCACGCCCGGCCGGCAGCGTATCGACATCGACGCAGCCGTCGCTCCCCAGCCCGGCGAAGATCAGCGACGGATTCCAGGCGACTCGCCACCCCGCGCTTTCGCGCACCAACGGGATGGTGTTCTCTTCCGAGAATGACCCTACGACGCTCGAATCAAAGGTGACCGAGATGGGCGCCCGGCGCGCGCTCACCTCGCCGGTCAACGCCGCATTGACCGACGTCAATTCGGCGCGCTCGGCAATACCTTCGTAGCGCGCCACGAAATCAGCGACCGGTATGGCGCGCTGAATCGCCCCGGAGGTCAACGCATACATGCCGGCGTAGTCGCCGGAGTTCCAGCGGTCCACCCAGGCTGCGGCCACCTCCGCTTCGCTCAAGTCTGGCGCTGCCGGCGAAGCGGTTGCCACCACAGTGTCATTCGCCGGGGCCGTTGCCTCCGCCACTCCCGGATGGGGTGTCGCCTCGGTCTGCGGCTGGGGCGCCTGTTGCCCAAGGAGGCCGTGCAGCGTCGAGAAGGGAGGCAGATCGGGCCGGGCCACGAACCCGTACGCGGCAGCGCCCAGCAGCAGCGCAAGGAGCAATACCCAGGGCCAGCGCGCTGGAGCCGGTTCGTAAAAAACGGGAGATTGTCGAGCGCGGCGTGCCACGAGGGTTCGTCCTGTGGTGAAAACGCACGGTCAGTTGCAGGGCGGGGCAAGACAACGCGGGGCGCGCGCCCGCATGAGGAAGCCATCTGCGCTGGCGGGCCGCTAGCGGAATGCTGGCGCCTGCCGCCGCCTGCGTCAAGCGGCTGGCCGATGCCCTATCCGGCGCCCGGGCGTATGCTGATGTAGCACAGACATCATTGTTTCGGGCGGGAGCGGCGATCTGCTCGCGCCACCGACATCGAGGTTGGAGGCGGAACATGGAGAAGACTTCCTTGGTTACCCGGCGCGCCGTCCTGCGGGCCGGCGCCGGCGGGTTGGCGGGCGGCGTTGCCATGGATCGCGCTGCCGCCCAGCAAGGCCCTGCGGCGCTGGCAACATCGCCCCGCCGCGTCCTCGTGCTGGGCGCCGGGATGTCCGGGCTCACCGCCGCGCTCGCGTTGCACCGGCGCGGTCACGATGTTCGCGTCATCGAGTACCAGAATCGCGTCGGGGGCCGGCTCTTGTCCTTACCACTCAAGGGCGGCCAGTTCTCGGAGGCCGGCGGCGGGCACTTCCGCTCCAACATGCCGCTGGTGCTGCAGTATCTGCGCGCCTTCGATCTGCCGATTATCAGCCTGAACGACGGCCTCCCTCGCTACATGATCGGCGGTAAAACGGCGGACGCGGCGGATCTGGCGAACTGGCCGTGGGACCTGACTGACGCCGAACGCAACCTGACGGTCTCCTCCAACCTGAACCGCTACTTGTTCCTGAACGGCCTGAACACCCAGACGGTCCTCGATCCGGCGTGGCCCGACGACGCCACCCTGCTGCGCCTCGACGGGCTCTCGACCGGCGACCTGATCCGCCAGGTGGGCGCATCGGACGCGTTTCTGGCGCTGCTGGACGCCCACGGCGGCACGTTCACCAGCCGTTCCCCCGCCCTCGGCGCGATTCCCGATCTCGCCTACCACTTCGGCGATCAGAACCTGTTCCGCATTCGCGGCGGCAACGACCGCCTGCCGCAAGCCATCGCCGCCGAGCTGCAGGACCGCATCGAGCTTGGCGCGCCGGTCGTCGCCATCGACCAACGCGGCCCGCGCGTGCAGGTGACAGTTGCGGATGGCCGCGAGTTCACCGGCGACGCGGTCATCTCTACCATCCCCTTCCCGGTGCTGCAGGAGGTCGAGGTACAGCCCGCCTGGTCCGCCGGCAAAGAGGCCATGATCACCGGCATGTCCTGGGACAACACGGTGAAGATCGTCGTACAGACACGCACCCCGGCGTGGCTGTCGCGGCGTGTCCACGGCTGGCCGATGGCGGGCGGCGACCGCTCGTGGGAGCGCGTAATCGACATCACTGGCGATGAGCCGTGCGGCTTCGGCAACGTGTTCTTCTACCTCAACGGCAGCAATGCCTCGGCGCTTCTCGAGGATCCGGCGGAGAACCGCGCCCAGACCGTCGTGGATGCCTTCCGCGCGGATTTGCCGGACCTGTTCGATGAAGTCGTGACCATGCAGGAATTTGCGTGGCCGGAGCAGCCGTGGATCAAGGCGTCTTTCGGTGGGCCGCCCATCAACGGCGGCTGGATGATCGCCGAGTGGACCCGCCCGGAGGACCGCATCCACTTCGCCGGCGACTTCACCACCATGAAGAGCGGCTGGGTTGAGGGCGCTATCGAATCCGGCTTGCGCGCCGCTCGCCAGATCGACCCGCAGGCCGCGCCAGTGTCGCTCGCGCCTGCGTGATGCGCCGGTCGGATCAGGCGGGCGTTCCCGCGCCGCCCGCCGCCGAGATCTCGGCCACCGCCGCCGGGTTCTCCAGCGCCGTCGTGTCCCCCGCTGGCAGCCCGAGATAGGCGGCGCGAATCACGCGGCGCATGATCTTGGCGTTGCGCGTTTTCGGCAGATCGCGCACCCAGTGCACGCGCTCCGGCCGCAACGCCGAGCCGAGATGGTGGGCGATAGTCTGCCGCACCTCCTGCGCCAGCTCGTCGCTCGTCTCCACGCCGGGCCGGGCCACCGCGAAGACAATGACGCACTCGCCCTTGACATCGTGCGGGATGCCGATTGCGGCCGCTTCCTGCACCGCCGAATGGGCGATGGCGGCGGACTCTACCTCGGCGGGGCCGATCCGCTTGCCCGCCACCTTCAACGTGTCATCCGACCGCCCCCGGATGAACCACTGGCCGTCGTCGTTGATCTCCGCCCAGTCCCCGTGCACCCAGACATCGGGGATGCGCGACCAGTAGGTATCGAGGTAGCGCTCGGCGTCGTGCCAGAAGCCGCGCGTCATGCCGACCCAGGGTTGCCGCACCACCAGCTCGCCGACCTCACCGCGCACCGGCGTCCCCTCGGCGTCCACCACATCAGCGTCCATTCCCGGCACGGGGGTGTTGAAGCCGCAGGGCACAATCGGACGCAAGGTCGTACACCCGACGATGCCACCGCTGGTTTCCGTGCCGCCCGAGTAGTTGATGATCGGGCAGCGCCCTTCGCCCACTTCCTCGAAGTACCAGCGCCACGGCCCCGGGTTCCACGTTTCCCCGGTCGAGCCCAGAATGCGCAGCGACGAACGGTCGCGCGCCCGCGCCCACTCCGCGCCCTTGCCCATCAACGAGCGAATCGCGGTCGGCGCCATGCCCAGCACCGTCACGCCGTGGTCTTCCACCAGCCGCCACAGGCGGTCCGGCTGCGGGTAATCGGGCGTGCCCTCGAAGATCAGCAACGATGCGCCGACGATGAGGCCACCGCAGATCAGCCACGGCCCCATCATCCAGCCGAGGTCAGTCAGCCAGAACAGGGTGTCATCCGCTTTCAGGTCGAAGCAGGCCGCCAGATCGTGCGCTGCCTTGACCGGGAACCCGGCGTGGACATGCACGGCGCCCTTGGGGCGGCCAGTGGTGCCGGAGGTGTAAATGATCATGTACGGCTCGTTCGCCGCCGTCGCCACCGTCGCGAACTCTTCCGGTTGCTTCGGCACGACTTCCTGCCACCAGACATCGCGGCCCGGCATCCACGGCACATCCCCACCGGTGCGCTGCAGCACGAGGCAGGTCTTCACCTCGGACGCCATCTCCAACGCCTCGTCCGCCACGGCCTTCATCGCCACCGGCTTGCCCCGGCGCAACGCCTCGTCGCAGGTGATCAGCAGCGTGGCCTCGCCGTCGCGCAGGCGCGACCCGAGCGCGTCCGCCCCGAAGCCGGAGAACATGGGGAGGAAGACCGCCCCGACCTTACCCAGCGCTAGCACCGCCACCACCGTTTCCGGCAGCATCGGCAGGAACACGCCAACCCGGTCCCCGCGCTGCACGCCCAACTCGCGCAGCGCGTTCGCCAGTTGGTTCGTCTCCGCCAGCAACTCGCCGAAGGTCAGGCGGCGAACGGCGCCGTCGTCACCCTCCCAGATCACCGCCAGCCGCTCAGCGCCAGCGCCCTCTGCGTGGCGGTCCAGCGCGCTCGCCACGTAGTTGAAGCCGCCGCCGGTGAACCACTCTGCCCACGGCGCCCCGTTCGAAAGGTCCAGCACCTCATCGTACGGCCGGCTCCAGACCAGCTCGAGATCATCCGCGACGGCGCCCCAATACCACGCCGGGTCCGCCACCACGCGCGCCAGAAGCGCGTCGTAGTCCGCAATATCGTGACGCTCCATGAAGCGCCGCGTGCGCGAGCGCTCGATGTACGCCTCGCCCGGCTCCCACGCGATCGCCTCATCGCGCGCATCGTCATCGTGCGCTGGCTGCTCGGTGTCGGTGCTGCTCATGCTGGCTCTGGCTCCTGTGCTGGCTCCCCGCGTCGGGCGGCTCGATTGTTGCCGCCGCGCCGCTCCCGGTCAAGCCAGAGAGCCAAAACGCCTTGGGTTCCGCCGGACAGTGTGTCACCATGACCCATGTGCTATGAACTTGGACCTTTGTACTAAGACCTATGTACTTGGGTCTTTATTTCACAGCACTTGGGAGCAGAACTTGGTCTGGAAACGCCTCTTCGGCAAAACCGAAACCCCGGCCGAGGCGACAACGCCCCCGCCGCAACCTGACTCTAGCGGCATCGTGCGCCGGCAGCGCCCGGCCGCCGATCCCGCAATGCAACAGCGGCTGGACACGTTGCGCCGCCGCCGGGACATGGCCGCCTACGATCTGGAGCGCGCCGAATCCGCTCGCCTGCCGGAAAATCAGTGGCGCGAGCGCATCGACCTGATTGACCGCTCTCTGGAAACCATCGAGGCCGATCTGGCGGCGCTGGAGGCCATTCCTCCCCGGCCAGTCTTTGCTCTGCCGGAAACGCCTCTCTCGGACGTGGCCGTGTCGCTCGATGAGCCGGTCAGTGTCAGCTTCACCATCACCGGCGAACCCTTCCGCTGGGAGGAGGAAATCGACTGGGACCAGCGCGGCGGCCCGGTCGTGCGCGGCGACCTCCGCCAGCACACCGGCGACGTCGCCGCCATCCTCCCCCCCGGTGTGCCCGCCGCGCGCCGCGAGGACCTGCTGCGCCATCTGGCCGAGAGCGTCACCGTGCTGGCGGTCGACCTGCGTGACCGCGCGCTGGAGGGTCAGCCGCTGCCGGAAGGCATCACCCTCGCCGATCTGGCGCGCCCCTGCCCTACATGCGGCGACTGGCTGGACTGGCGCGGCAGTTGCGCCACCTGCGCCCACCGCGCGTGGCAGCGGCAGACTCTGCGACAGGAAGGGAATCGCCTCGCTCAGGAGCGCGATGAACTTGAGGACGACCGCGCCAAATGGGCCGAGCGCCTGCCCGTTGCGCGCAAACGCATGGCCGACGTCGAGGCCGATCTGGCGGCGCTGGAAACGGCTTGACCCGGCGCCCGTGTTTCGAGCTTGCCGCGAGGGCTCGTGTCGCCGGAGTGGCCCTCACCCCTAACCCCTCTCCCGATGCGCGCTATGCATTCCCCACATTTTAGGGATCGGGAGTGGGGTCCTGGGCCAGCTGCC
>JASGGF010000043.1:0-19508 GCA_047605145.1 Thermomicrobiales bacterium
TACTGCTTCACCGCTCCAGCATCGCAAGGACGCAGCTAATCCGCAAGCCGCTCTAAGCCACTGGTCAAAACTGTTCCCGTCCATCTGCGCCGCCTCCATGGTTCGTCACGGGCCCCGACTTCGGACCGCAGAGTTCTCATCCGTGCTTCGGAGTCTGCGGCGTCGTAGCCCTCCGCACATCCGTGAAACCCGCCATGAATGCGGCGTTTTCAGTGAAGTTTGAGGTGCTGGATTAGCGTTTCGCGCAAAACGCTAAGTCATGACGGTCACGGCGACGGAGGCTGCCCGAACGAGGCCCCCGCACGCCGGCGTGCGATCGCACGACGTGTCGCGGGCAACGCAACGAGGGCGGCCTTGCGGCCGCCCTCGTTCGGTTTCCCGTGTGCTGGAGAGAGGTCTGGACTAGTAGTCCATGCCGCCCGGCATCGCCGGAGCCGCAGCCTTCTCTTCCGGCTTGTCGGTGATCAGGGCCTCGGTGGTGAGGATCATGCCAGCGATGCTGGAGGCGTTCTCCACCGCGGAGCGGGTCACCTTGGCCGGGTCGATGATGCCAGCTTCCACCATGTCCACGTAGGTGTCGCTGATCACGTCGTAGCCGACCTTGCCGTTGCCGTCAGCCTTCTGCTTCTGGCGCACCATCTCGATGACGACGGCGCCGTCGCGGCCAGCGTTGGCGGCGATCCCGCGCAGAGGCTCCTCAAGGGCGCGGCGCAGGATGTTGACGCCGGTCTTGATGTCGCCTTCGGCCTCGACGTTCTCAAGGGCGGTGAGGGCGTTGATCAGGGCGACACCGCCGCCCGGCACGATGCCCTCTTCCACCGCGGCGCGGGTCGCGCTCAGCGCGTCCTCAACGCGGTGCTTCTTCTCCTTGAGCTCGGTCTCCGTCGCGGCGCCGACCTTGATCACCGCCACGCCACCGGCCAGCTTGGCCAGGCGCTCCTGCAGCTTCTCGCGGTCGAAGTCGGAGGTCGTGGTCTCGATCTGGGAGCGGATCTGGCCGATGCGGGCCTCGATCGCGCTCGTGTCGCCAGCGCCTTCGATGAAGGTGGTGTCATCCTTGGAGGAGACCACGCGGCGAGCGCGGCCCAGGTCCTCGAGGGTGGCGCTGTCCAGGCGGCGGCCAACCTCTTCCGAGATGACCTGGCCACCGGTCAGGGCGGCGATGTCGCGCAGCATTTCCTTGCGGCGGTCGCCGAAGCCGGGGGCCTTGGCGGCGAGCACGTTCAGGGTGCCGCGCAGCTTGTTCACCACCAGGGTCGCCAGCGCCTCGCCGTCGACATCCTCAGCGATGATCATGAGTGGGGCGCGGGCAGCCGCAACCTTCTCCAGCACCGGCAGGATGTCCTGGATGGAAGAGATCTTCTTGTCGGTGATCAGGATGAAGGGATCGTCGAGCTCCGCTTCCATCCGCTCCGGGTTGGTGACGAAGTACGGCGAGAGGTAGCCGCGGTCGATCTGCATGCCCTCGGTGAACTCGGTCTCGAACTCGAGGCCCTTGGACTCTTCGACGGTGATGACGCCGTCCTTGCCGACCTTCTCCATGACCTCGGCAATCAGGTTGCCGATTTCCTTGTCCGCGGCGGAGATGGAGGCAACCTGGGCGATCTCTTCCTTGCCGGACACCGGCACGGCCATGTTCTGGATCGCCTCGACCAGCGCGTTGGCGCCGAGGTCGATGCCCTGCTTCAGCAGCATGGCGTTGGCGCCAGCGGCGACGTTGCGCATGCCCTCGTGCACGATGGCCTGGGCCAGCACGGTCGCGGTGGTGGTGCCGTCACCGGCGGCGTCGTTCGTCTTGGTGGCGGCTTCCTTGAGGAGCTGCGCGCCCATGTTGGCGAACGGATCGTCGAGCTCGATCTCCTTGGCGACGGTGACGCCGTCGTGGGTCACGGTCGGGGCGCCGTACTTCTTGTCCAGCGCCACGTTGCGGCCCTTGGGGCCGAGGGTGGTCTTGACGGCGTTGGCGAGGGCGTCCACGCCTTCCTTCAGCGACGCGCGCGCTGTCTCGTTGAACTCAATAACCTTGGCCACGTGGTCCTCCTGAACAACACAAACCGGATGCAGTCAGCCGGGGATTTACTCGGCGATCTTGGCCAGAATGTCCTTCTCGGCCAGAATCAGGTAGTCCTGATCCTCGAACTTGAACTCGGTGCCGGCGTACTTCGCGAAGAGCACCGTGTCGCCAACCTCGACATCGAGGGCGATGCGGTTGCCGTCATCGTCCTTGCGGCCAGCGCCGACAGCGACGATGGTGCCGCGCTGCGGCTTCTCTTTGGCGGTATCCGGAATGACCAGACCAGACTTGGTGGTCTCCTCACGGCCGGCCGGCTGCACGACGACGCGGTCGCCCAGGGGCGCGAGCTTCACCGCAGTTGCTGTTGCCACGATTCGTTCTCCTCCTACACACTGATGCACCGTGCGGCGCCCATGACATGCTGGGACCCGCCAGACAACGGCGCGTAGCGTAGCAGGAGTTTTGGCACTCTGCAAGCGCGAGTGCTAACCGGGGATCAAAATCAGGACGTCTCGTCCAGAGCGAACAATACTGCATGGTAGAATGGCGGCAGCGCCGAGCACGTGCCACAAGGCCAGTGCTGCGGCGCTTTCCCATAGCGTCAACCGGGAGG
Source organism: Thermomicrobiales bacterium (assembly GCA_047605145.1). Classification (GTDB taxonomy): domain Bacteria; phylum Chloroflexota; class Chloroflexia; order Thermomicrobiales; family UBA6265; genus JACCXM01. The sequence continues at coordinate 2,628 of JASGGF010000043.1, forward strand.
ATACCGTGTCGTCCGTGGCCCAACGTTCGCCCTCAGCCTTCTTCGCGCAGCGTGTCACGGATCTGGCGCCATCGCCAACCCTCGCCGTCTCGGACAAGGCGCGCCAGCTCAAGGCCCAGGGCATCGATGTCGTCGATCTGGGCGGCGGTGACCCGGACTTCATCACGCCTCAGCACATCCGGGACGCAGCGACGGCTTCGATGAACGCGGGCAACACGCACTACGTCGCCAGCCCCGGCATCCCGGCGCTGCGTAAGGCCATCGCCCAAAAGCTACGGGACGACAACCAGATCGACGTCGACCCGATGGGTGGCGTTGTGGTGACGCCCGGCGGCAAGCAGTCGCTCTTCGAGGCCACGCTGGCGTTCGTCGAGCCGGGCGTCGATGTCCTCATTCCGGAGCCGGCCTGGGTTTCCTACGTGCCCATGGTCGAGCTGGCGGGTGGGCGCGCTGTGCCGGTGGCGCTGGACGCGGATGACAACTTCCGCACCACGGCGGCGGCGCTGGAAGCGGCGGTGACGCCGAACTCCCGCGTGCTCTTCCTGAACTCCCCGAACAACCCGACTGGCCGTGTGCTGGACGCCGAGGAACTGGCGACCATCGCCGATTTCGCCCGGGAGCACGACCTGCTGATCTTCTCCGACGAGATGTACGAGAAGATTCTCTACGACGGTCACACCCACACCAGCATCGCCACCCTGCCCGGCATGGCCGAGCGCACACTGATCTTTAACGGCTTCTCCAAGGCGTACGCCATGACCGGCTGGCGCCTGGGCTACGTGGCCGGGCCGAAGCCGTATATCGCCCAGGTGGAGAAGGTGCACAGCCACTCCGCCACCTGCGCCACCTCCTTCGTCCAGGAAGCTGGCGTCGTGGCGCTGACCGGGCCGCAGGAGTTCATCGGCGAGATGGTGGAGGCGTGGGACCGCCGCCGGCGCAACGTGGCTGCCGGGCTCAGCGCCGTCAATGGCATCACCTGTCCCTTGGTCGAAGGCGCGTTTTATGCGTTCGCCGATATCCGGGGCACCGGCATGACCTCGACGGAAGCCGCCGACCTGATCCTGCGCGAGGCCCACGTGGCGCTGACGCCGGGCAACGCGTTCGGCGCATCCGGCGAAGGCCACCTGCGCCTGTCGTTCGCTACCAGCGACGAAGAGCTGGCCAAGGCGGTCGAGCGTATCGGCGCTCTGCTCGGCACAACCGCCGCGTAACGGAGTTCGTCACCGCAAATTGATGGCCTCAACCCACGAGGAGGGATTCGTGCACGTCGAACAGCGTCTTCAGGAACTCGGGATTGTCCTGCCGGAACCCGTCAACCCACTGGCGAACTACGTCCGCTGGGTGCAGACCGGCAACCTGCTCTTCATTTCTGGCACCGGTCCCGGTAACGAGACCCAGAAGGGCAAGCTGGGCAGCACCATGTCTGTGGAAGAGGGCTACGCCGCCGCCCGCGAGGTCGGTCTGCAACTGATCGCCACCGCGAAGGCGGCGCTGGGCGACCTGGACCGCGTCGAGCGCGTGGTCAAAGTGCTGGGTATGGTCAACTCCACGCCTGACTTCGGCCAGCACCCACAGGTGATCAACGGCTGCTCCGACCTGCTTGTCGAGGTCTTCGGCGACGCCGGGCGGCACACGCGGTCGGCAGTCGGCTTCGTCTCCCTGCCCAACCAGATTCCTGTCGAGATCGAATGCACCATGCAGGTGAAGTAGATCCCCTCCCCGTTTCGTACGGAGGTTCACGATGCCCACCCAGAAGCGAGAAGTGCCGGTTACGAAAGAGGGTCTGGAGCGGCTGCAGGCCGAGCTGACCGAGCTGCGCGAGGTGCGCCGCCCCGCCATCGTGGCGGCGCTGGCGGAAGCCCGCTCCCACGGTGACCTGCGCGAGAACGCCGGCTATGACGCCGCCAAGCACGACCAGGCGATGACTGAGAAGCGAATCGCCGACCTGGAGACACTACTCCGCCAGGCCGTGGTGCTGGAAGAGGATGCGAACGCGTCCCCAGACATCGTGCGCATCGGCTCCACCGTCGTCGTGGATGTCGAGGGCGACGAGGAGCGATACACCATCGTCGGCGCCATCGAGGCGCGGCCCACGCAGGGCCTGATCTCGAACGAGTCGCCGGTTGGCAAGGCGCTCCTCGGCCTGCGTCCCGGCGAAACCGGCGTGGCGGCCGCCCCGCACGGCGCCATGAAAATCCGCGTCGTCCGCATCGAGCGCTAACGGCGCATGGGGAGTGAACAGAGCATTCAGTCCGATTACCGGCGTGTCTGGGAGGCGTTTGGCCGCGCCTCCAGCACGGCCGACGGTCGCCACGACACGCCGCGGTGGCGCGGCGCCAGCGGGCCGTACGCTATCTGCATGATCCGGGTGCCCGCGCCAGCGTTGCAACCCGCGCTGGACAGTGTGCGCGGCGCTATCGCGGGGCTGCCCGAGGTCCGGCTGCACCCCGATCACTTCCTGCACATCACCCTGCAGGAACTCGGCTTCGTGGTTGAGCATCCGTCCCGGCCAGACGAGATTTCGGCCAGCCGCCTCGAAGAGTTTGCCCAATCGGCCATTGAACCGGTAACCAACGCCCGGCCCTTTGAGATCACGCTCGGCCCGGTCAACGCCTTCGAGGATGCGATCTTTCTCGAGGTGGGCGGTGGTTCGCGGGTGGGCAAGCTGCACAGCCGCCTCTTCGAGTTGGCGGCGATCCCGCAGGAACCCGCCTTCGCCTTCCTGCCACACTGCACTCTCGCGCACTTCACTGGCGCGATGTCGCCAACCGCTGCCGCTGCCGCGCTACAGCCGTTCCGTTCGGAACCCCTTGGCCGCATTCAGGTGACGGAAGTCGAGATCGTCACCATGGAGGCCAGCGAGGCGTACCCCGAGATGGAGAACTTCGCGGTCATCCCGCTGGGAGCGTAATGCGCTCATTGGATGCCCCCTTCTGCCATGGAGCGGCATTCAATCAGGGCGTCGTCTAGAGCGTGTCGAGAACGCTTGGCGCCAGTGAGACTTTGCGAGGCCAAACTGCCCCGAGGAGCCCTCACCCCAACCCCTCTCCCGATGCGCGGGAGAGGGGCTTTTCGTCCACGACATCACGCCAGATTCGGCATGGTTGCGCCAGATTGCCACCAGAGCGCCGCCAAACGGCTCCCCTCTCCCGCGCATCGGGAGAGGGGTTGGGGTGAGGGCTTTCCCGGCGGAACAGGACTTCTCGATGGAATTGGCGCCAACCATGAGTGACCTCGTCCGTCGCTCCGCACGCCAAAGACGAGATCCCCCGACTTCGCCCGGGATGACAGATGGTGGGAGCCTCTGCGCTACCCCGCCAGAATCCGCCGCACCACCTCGTCGCCGAACTCGCTGGTGGTCACCACCGGCACGCCCTCCAGCGCGATATCCGCCGTGCGCACGCCGTCCGCGATGGCTCCGAGCGTGGCGGCGCTGACGGCGTCCGCCGCCGCATCGGCGCCCAGTGACCAGCGCAGCAGCATCGCGGCAGAGAGGATGGCTCCAGCCGGGTTCGCCTTGCCCGTGCCCGCGATATCCGGAGCGCTGCCATGGATCGGCTCATAGAGGCCGAAGCGCGTGCCCGGCAGGGCGCCCTCCTTGTCGCTGACGCTGGCGGAGGGCAACACCCCGATGGAGCCGGGGATCACCGACGCCTCGTCGGTCAGGATGTCTCCGAACATGTTCTCGGTGACGATGACATCGAAGAAGGCCGGGTTGCGCACGAGGTGCATCGCCATCGAATCGACGAGGACGTGCTCCAGCCCGACATCCGGGAATTCCTGATGCACCTCGTTGGCGACATCGCGCCACAGCCGTGAGGACTGCAGCACGTTCGACTTGTCCACGCTGGTGACGCGGCCGCGCCGGCCCTGCGCCAGCGCGAAAGCCAGCCGCACCACGCGCTCGATCTCGCTGTCGCGGTAGCGCAGCGTATCCACCGCGAAGCGGCCAAGCTCGTCCTCGCCCTGCTCGGACGGCTTGCCGAAGTAGATGCCGCCGGTCAACTCGCGCACCACCAGCAGATCGACGCCCTCCAGCAGTTCCGGCTTAAGCGGCGAACTGGAGGCCAACTCCGGGATGGCCGCCACCGGACGCAGGTTGGCGAAGAGCTGCAGCGCCTGCCGGATTTTGAGCAGGCCGCGCTCCGGGCGTAGACCGGCCTCGACGTAATCCCACTTCGGGCCGCCTACCGCGCCGAGCAGCGCGGCGTCGCTATCGCGCGCGATGGTGATGTCCTGATCGCGCACCGGTACGCCGTGCGCATCGAGCGCGGCGCCGCCAATCGCCAGCACCTCGTACTCGAAGGTCAGACCGTTCTTGCCCGCTGCCGCGTCCAGCGCCTTGACGGCCTGCGCCGTAACCTCCGGGCCGATGCCATCACCGGGGAATACTGCAATCTTCGCCATGTTTCGTCTCCTTGCAGCCGGCGCCGCCAACCTCACGGTCGTCTCGAGCTTGTCGAGAGACCTCGCCCGTCGCTATCCGTGCGCCAACGACGAGATCTTTCGTCGTCGCTCAGGATGACACGGTTTGTGCATGCCGATGCTTCCTGTCACGCAAAAGCGGGCGAGACCATGTCCCGCCCGCTGTCCAACTCCTGATTGTCCTGCCCTACGGCGCCGCGATCTGTGGCATCCACGCCGGCCGCCGCGCCTCGTAGGCCGCGATCTTGTCCTCGTGGCGCAGGGTCAGGCCGATGTCGTCCAGCCCCTCCACCAGCCGCGTCCGCGTGAAATCGTCCAGCGGGAAGGAGGATTCTAGCCCGATGGTCGGCGCGGCGATCCAGCGTTCCGCCACGTCGATCTCGATCTCCAGCGTCGGGTCCGCCTCGACCGCGCGCATCAGCTTGTCGGCGAACTCCTGCGACACCACCACCGGCACGAGGCCCGTCTTGGTGGCGTTGTTGCGGAAGATGTCGCCGAAGCGCGACGAGATGACCGCCTGAAACCCGTAGTCGGTGAGCGCCCAGACCGCGTGCTCGCGGGAGGAACCGACGCCGAAGTTCGGCCCCGCCACCAGCACGCTGGCGCCCTGGTACTCCGGGCGGTTCAGCGGGAAATCGGGGTCACTCTCCCGCCAAGCCGAGAAGAGCCCGACCCCAAAGCCGGTGCGCTCGACGCGCTTCAACCACGACGCCGGGATGATCTGGTCGGTGTCGACATCGCTGCGGTCCAGCGGCACGCACCGGCCGACGATGCCTCGTACTGCTTTCATGCGCTTACCTCAGTTCCGCCGGCGTCGCCAGCGTGCCGGCGATGGCCGTGGCCGCTGCGACCGCCGGGGAAACCAGATGCGTGCGCCCGCCCGGCCCCTGCCGCCCCTCGAAGTTGCGGTTGGAGGTGGAGGCGCAGCGCTCGCCCGGCTTCAACTTGTCCGGGTTCATGCCGAGGCACATAGAGCACCCGGCCGCCCGCCACTCGAAACCGGCGTCCTTGAAGATCTGGTCCAGCCCCTCGGCTTCCGCCTGCGCACGCACGCGCATGGAGCCGGGCACCACCATGGCTCGCACGGTACCGGGGATGTGCCGCCCCTCAACCACCGATGCCGCCAGTCGCAGGTCTTCGATGCGGCTGTTGGTGCAGGAGCCGATGAACACCGCGTCGATGGGGATATCCCGCATCGGGGTGCCGGGCGTGAGCGCCATGTACTTCAGCGCGCGGGCCGCCACCTCGCGGGTAGCCGGGTCCTCGAAGGAGTCGGGGTCCGGCACCGCCTCGTCGATGGAGATCACCTGTCCGGGATTCGTGCCCCACGAGACGTGCGGACGAAGCGCCGCGCCATCGAGGAACACCTCGCGGTCGAACGTCGCGCCGGGGTCGGTCGGTAACGAGCGCCAGTCGTCCAGCGCCGCCTCCCACATCGCGCCCTTCGGCGCGTGCTCGCGGCCTTCGATGTAGGCGAAGGTCACGTCGTCCGGCGCGACCATGCCGGCCTTGGCGCCCGCCTCGATCGACATGTTGCAAATCGTCATCCGCCCCTCCATGGAGAGGGAACGGATGGTGCTGCCGCGGTACTCGACGATGTGGCCGATGCCGCCGCCGGTGCCGATCTTGCCGATGATCGCCAGAATCACATCCTTGGCGCCCACGCCCGGCTGCAACGCGCCATCGACGGTGATCGCCATCGTCTTCGGGCGGATCTGCGGCAGGCTCTGCGTAGCGAGCACATGCTCCACCTCGCTGGTGCCAATGCCGAACGCCAGCGCCCCGAACGCGCCGTGCGTGGATGTGTGACTGTCCCCGCAGACGATGGTCATGCCGGGCAGGGTGATCCCCTGCTCCGGGCCGATGACGTGGACGATCCCCTGATTCGGGTGGGCCAGCGGGAAGAGTTGCACCCCGAAGCTGTCGCAGTTCGCATCCAGCGCGGCCAGTTGCGTCGCCGAAATCGGGTCCGCAATCGGCTTGTCGAGGTGGATCGTCGGCACGTTGTGGTCGGCCGTGGCAATGGTCAGGTCCGGGCGGCGCACTGGCCGCCCAGCCATGCGCAGGCCCTCGAAGGCCTGCGGCGAGGTGACCTCATGCACGAGGTGCATGTCGATGTAGAGAATGTCCTGCTCATCGGGAGCGGAATGCACCAGGTGCCGCTCCCACAACTTCTCGCTCAGCGTCTGCTGAGACGCGCCTTCACTCATGCGTCGCTACCTCTGACCATCATTCAGGAATGCACTTACCACCGCGAGACGGAAGAAACGGTGCCAATCATCGGCGTCGGGGCGCCCTGCAGCACCTTGCTCAGCGCCGCGAGGTAGGCCCGCGCGCTGGCCTCGATCACGTCGGTGGCGAGACCGTGGCCGGTGTACACCTGATCGCCCACGCGCACGCGCAGTCGCACCTGGCCCTGGGCGTCCTCGCCGGGCGTCACCGCCTCGACGTGGTATTCCTCCAGCGAGCTGGAGAGGCCCAGCGCCGCGTCGATGGCCTCAAACAGCGCATCGACCGCGCCGTTTCCCTGCCCGTGGCCCTCGCGCTCCTCGCCGTCGCGGCTCACCACCACACTGCCGGTGGCCGGGCCGCCGGAGCCGATGCTGGCGTTCCAGCGCACCAGCTGCAGCGCATCGTGCGCCGCTTCCAGCTGGTTGCTGACCAGGGCTTCCAGATCCGCCGCCGTCACGTGCTTCTTCCGGTCGGCCAGCTCCAGGAAGCGCTGGTACGACTCGTTCATCTGCGCCTCGTCGAGGCGGATACCCATATCGGCCAACGTGCTGCGGAAACCCGCCCGGCCGGAGTGCTTGCCCAGCACCAGCTTGGTGCCTTCCCAGCCGACATCCTGCGGGTTCATGATCTCGTACGTGGTGCGGTTCTTCAGCATCCCGTCCTGGTGGATGCCCGCCTCGTGCGCGAAGGCGTTGGCGCCCACAATCGCCTTGTTCGGCTGCACCACCATGCCGGTCAGCGAGCTGACCAGGCGACTGGTGGGAACCAGCCGGTCCCGGCGGATGCGCGTGGCGCCCCGGAACTGCTCCGATCGGGTGGCCAGCGCCATCACCACCTCCTCCAGGGAGGTGTTGCCGGCGCGCTCGCCGATGCCGTTCATGGTCACTTCGACCTGCCGCGCCCCGGCGCGCACCGCCGCCAGCGTGTTGGCGGTGGCCATGCCCAGGTCATCGTGGCAGTGAACGGAAATGATGGCCCGGTCGATGTTCGGGACCGTTTGCAGCAGATGCTCCATCAGCGCGGCGTACTCGCCCGGCGTGGTGTAGCCGACCGTATCCGGCACGTTGATGGTGGTCGCGCCCGCCGCGATGGCGGTCGTAAACACCTGGCTCAGGAAATCCCAGTCACTGCGGGTGGCGTCTTCCGCCGAGTACTCCACGTCGCTGGTAAAGCCAGCGGCGAAGCGCACCATGTGATCGACCCGCGCCAGCAGGTCTTCGCGGGTCATGCGCAGCTTGTGCTCGAGGTGAATGTCGGAGGTGGCGATGAACGTGTGGATGCGCGGCGCCTCCGCGCCCTTGACCGCCATGGCGGCACGCTCGATGTCGTGCTCGTTGCAGCGGGCAAGGCCGGCCACCGACACGCCCTTGACCCGGCCAGCGATGGCCTGCACCGCCTCGAAGTCGCCGGGGGAGGCGGCCGGGAAGCCGGCCTCCATGATGTCGACGCCCAGCTCTGCCAGCGCGTCAGCCGCCACCAGCTTCTCTTCCGCCGTCAGCGTCGCGCCCGGGGACTGCTCCCCATCACGCAACGTGGTGTCGAACACCAGCACGCGCGGCGGGGATACCGCCGCCGCGCTATCGACGACCACGTCGCCCTGTTCCGCCCGTACTACGCCACTCTCCGACGTCATGGTGTTTTAGTCTCCCGAGGTTGCGGCGGCCTCAGCCGGCCGCCCCTTCTTCAGCCAGGGCATCATCTTGCGCAGATCCGCCCCGACCTTCTCCACTTCCGCGCCCTGGGCATCGGACCGCATCTGCAGGAAGCGCTCGCGGCCGGCGGCGTTCTCGCCCAGCCACTCTTCCGCGAACTCCCCGGCCTGAATGCGGTTCAGCAGGCCCTGCATCGTTTCCTTCACGTGATCGTCGATGATCTGAGGACCGGCGTAGTAATCGCCGTACTCGGCCGTGTCACTGACCGAATACCGCATGTACTCCAGCCCGCCCTCGTAGATAAGGTCCACGATGAGCTTGAGCTCGTGGAGGCACTCGAAGTAGGCGATTTCCGGCTGGTAGCCCGCCTTGACCAGCGTGTTGAAGCCGGCCTCGATCAGGTGGCTGACGCCGCCGCAGAGCACGGCCTGCTCACCGAAGAGGTCGGTCTCGGTCTCTTCCTTGAAGGTGGTGCCCAGCACGCCAGCCCGCAGCGAACCGAGGCCGCGCGCGTAGGCCAGCGCGGTGACCGTGGCGTCGCCGGAGGCGTCCTGGTGCACGGCCAGCAACGCCGGCACGCCCACGCCCTCCTGGTAGAGCTCGCGCAGGCGGTGGCCCGGGCTCTTGGGGGCGATCATGCTGACATCGACGCCTTCCGGCGGAGTGATGGCGCCGAAGTGGATGTTGAAGCCGTGCGCAAACATCAGCGTCTTGCCTGGCGTCAGGTTCGGGGCAATCTCCGCCTCGTACAGCGGCTTCTGGATGTGATCCGGCACGAGGACCATGATCACGTCCGCCTGCTTGACGGCGTCCGCGACGGACGCGACGCGCAGGCCTTCGGCCTCCGCCTTGGCGCGGCTCTTGCTGCCCTCGTGCAGGCCGACGACCACGTCGATGCCGGAGTCACGCAGGTTCAGCGCGTGCGCGTGCCCCTGGCTGCCGTAGCCGATCACGGCCACCGTCTTGCCGAGCAACGCATCGAGACCGGCATCGCTCTCGTAGTAGACCTTCGCGGGCATTGAATACTCCCTGTTTCGCCCGGCGGCCGGACCGTCCCGGCCGCTGTCCTGCGCCGGGCCCATTGCCCAGGCGCTTCCCTCGAAACGAGAACGCCGCAACAGCGGCGTCCCCGGCTCAATTCACATGTGGCCCCGCGCCGTTGCCGGCCATCGCCAGCTCGCGTTCCGGGCGCGTGGTTTCCTTGATCCCGACCGACGCCGAGCCGCGCTGCATCGCCACCGGCCCGGTGCGGACCAGCTCACGGATCCCGAAGCCCTTCAGCATCGCCAGCAGGGCGTCCACGCGCTCCTCTGGCCCGGAGGCCTCCAGCAGCAGCGTGGACGGGCTGGCGTCAACGACGCGCGCATCGTAGATCTGCGCAATCTGCAGGATCTCGGCGCGGGTTTGCGACTTGGCGGCCACCTTGATCAACGCCAGCTCGTGCGCGACGCAGTTCAGGTTGGTGACGTCGGTGACCTTCAGCACTTCCATCAGCTTGTAGAGCTGCTTGCCGGCCTGCTCGACCTCGGTCTCCTCGGCGTTGACCACGATGGTCATGCGCGAAATCCCGGGCTGCTCGGAGTGCCCAACCGTGATGGATTCGATATTGAAAGAGCGGCGGCGCAGCAGCGAGACAACTCGGTTCAGGACGCCCGCGTGATTTTCCACCAGCACGCTCAGGATGTGGCGCGTCGTCATTGGATTACCCCTCGTACCGGTGGTGCATCATCTCGGAGTTCGAGGCGCCCGGGGGCACCATCGGCCACACGTTCGCTTCCGGCTCGATCACGAAGTCGATCAGCACGGGGCCCTTGATGGAGCGCGCCCGCGCGATGGCCGGCTCGATTTCGGCGTCGGTGCGCACCGTGATGCCGGTGATGCCGTACGCCTCGGCCAGCTTCTCGAAGCTCGGCGCGCCGATGCGCACCTCGGAATAGTTCTTGGCGTGGAAGAGATCTTGCCACTGGCGGACCATGCCAAGGTAGCCGTTGTTGATGATGCAGATGTTGACGTCCAGATTCTCCTGCACCGCCGTCGCCAGCTCGTTCAGCGACATCTGGAAACCGCCGTCGCCCACGACCGTCCACACCTCCAGATCGGGCCGCCCGATTTTGGCGCCGATGGCGGAGGGCAGGCCAAAGCCCATGGTGCCCAGCCCGCCGGAGGTGATCCAGCGGTCCGGGTGGTTGAACCCGTAGTGCTGGGCCGCCCACATCTGGTGCTGACCGACATCCGTGGTCACGATGGCCTCACCGTTCGTGGCGCGGGCGATCGCCTTGATGATCGTGTACGGCTCCGGCCACTCCGGGCGCTCTTCCAGTGCCGCGTCCAGCGTGCGATTGCGCTGCGAATCGATCCACGCCGTCCAGTCGTCGTAGCGGCGCTCGGAGATCTCCGGGATCAGCGCCTTCAGCACCTCGGCGGCGTCGCCCACCACCGGCACATCGGTGTGGACGTTCTTGCCGATTTCCGCCGGGTCGATATCGACGTGGACCACGCGCGCATTCGGCGCGAAGCCGCTGATGCGGCCAGTGGCGCGGTCATCGAAGCGCGCCCCGATGTTGACCAGCAGGTCGCAGGTGTCCAGCGCGTCGTTGACGTGCTTCTGGCCGTGCATGCCCATCAGGCCGAGGCCTAGCGGGTGGTTCTCCGGGAAGCAGCCCAGCCCCAGCAGGGTGAAGACCACCGGGATGCCGCTCTTCTCGACAAACTCGCTGAAGAGTTCAGTGGCGCCGGCGAGCATGATCCCGTGCCCGGCCATGATCAGCGGCTTCTTCGCCTTGGCGATTTCTTCGGCGGCGAGGCGCACCTGCCGCATGTTCGGGACGGTGGAGGGCTGGTAACCCCGGCGGAAGGTGGTCTCCGGATAAACGTACTCGCCGGTCTGCTGGAAGAGGGTCTTCGGGATGTCGATCAGCACCGGGCCGGGGCGGCCGGAGGTCGCCAGGTGGAAGGCTTCCTTGATGGTGGGCGCGATGTCCTGAATGCGGGTGACGGCGTAATTGTGCTTGGTGACCGGGAGGGTGATGCCGGTGATATCGACTTCCTGAAACGCGTCTCGCCCGATCAACGGCTGCACCACCTGCCCGGTGATCGCCACCATCGGCACGGAGTCCAGCATGGCGTCGGCCAGACCAGTGACCAGGTTCGTGGCGCCGGGGCCGGAGGTGGCCATGCACACGCCCGGCTTGCCCGTGGCGCGGGCGTAGCCCTGCGCCGCCATGGCGGCCCACTGCTCGAAGCGCACCAGCACGTGGTGGAAGCCAGCGGCCGGCAGCGCATCATACAGCGGGATCACGGCCCCGCCGGGGTATCCGAAGACCGTGTCGACGCCCGCGTCATCGAGCGCCTTGCACACGATCTGGGCGCCCGTCATCACCGGGCGCTCGGCCCGCTTCCGCTCTGTTGGCTGCGCCGGCGCGGCCGCGCGGGGCCCCGCCACATCCGTTGCTGCCATCGTTCTCCCCTCTCCCGGCGGCTACCCGAACGCTTCTGCCGCCAATCTGCCTGATCACCCGAACAACAAAAAAGCCCCCCGCATTCGGGAGGCCCACCCAATCGAACGAAACTGCTCTTCCGTTGCCGGCTCACGCCGGAAATGCGGCCCCCCTCAGCGCACGCGGCTCCCAATCGGGAGCCCCGTAAGTACGAGGCCCGATACGAGCGTAATGGCAATGCGGCCGACGATCAACATCAATGGTCCCACTTCAACCCGGACAAATCTGCCCAAGTGCGCAAAGCCTAAATCAGACACGGGAGCCTTGTCAACTCCCGCTGGTCACCCTTCGTCGTCCAGATCGTCGATTTCCTCGATACGGTGCTTGTAGTGGCCGTTTTGCTGCGGGCAGACGTGCGGACCGGGGCCCATGGGCGCTCCGCACATCGTGCAGCGCTGGCGCCCGGCGGCCACCACCGTGGCGGCTTCCGCGCTCAGCTCCCGCCCCTGATCGAGCGAGAGGCGGCAGGCGAAGGCGGCGTCCGCGTCTTCATCTTCCTGATTCAGATCGTGAGCAACGATGACGAGGCGGTTGTCCGCTTCATCGAAGCCAAGCTCCATGCGCCCGACCCGAAACTGTTTGCGGGTATCGCGGTCGAACTCCCCGATGGAGTCGCCCGGCAATTCCGGGCCATCTACGTTGATGCGTTCGAGCATCTGCTCCAGCGCCAGCCCCAGCGCCTGCACCTGCTGCTTCTCCATCCAGATGGCGTAGGTTTGGCCATTCACCAGCGCCAGCAGCCGGAAACGGCGCTCGCCGGGTTGGCCAATGGCCTCGATCTGAATCCGCTGGGCGTCGAGATCAGCCATTGTTCTGTCTATACCCTCGGCGGCAGTCTGGAGCCGCATGGCGCGAACCCGGTTTCGGAGCGGCGGTCAGGATACCATCCCCTCCCCCGGTTCGCCCGGTTCCCCGGTTGCGCCCTATACTCCGGCGGCGTCGCTGCCCCGTCAGATTGTGCTGCATCCTATGACCTCAAACATGCCAGAACCTCCTGCTCAGGCGGTCTCCGACTCCGCCGCCGCCAATGGCGCGACGGTCACGCTGGCGCAGGTCAAGGCCGATCCCGAGGTGCGCGCGCTCATTGACGCCGCCAACACGAATCTGGGCGTGATCGGGTACACCGACCACGGCTTCCGTCACGCCGAGATCGTGGCGCGCGACGCCCGCATGGTGCTGCGAAAAACCGGACATGACCGCCGGGAGCAAGAACTGGCGGCCATTTCCGGGTATCTGCACGATATCGGCAACGTGGTCGCCCGGCGGGGGCATTCGCGCTCCGGGGCGCTGCTGGCGCACGCCATCCTGAGCCGGCTCGGCGCCTCGCCGCAGGACACGGCGGTGGTGATGGGCGCCATCGGCTCGCATGAGGACGAGGGCGAAGTCGGGGACCCGGTCCACGATGTCTCAGCGGCGCTGATTCTGGCGGACAAGGCGGATGTCCACCGCTCGCGCGTGCGCAACCCCGACCCGCTCACCTTCGACGTGCACGACCGGGTCAACTACGCCGCCACGTCGTCGCGGCTGCACATCGACCCGGACGAGCACACGATCACGCTTGATCTGCAGGTCGACACGCGCATTGCCCCGGTGATGACCTACTTCGAAATCTTCCTGCCGCGCATGTTGATGTCGCGGCGCGCCGCCGAAATGCTCGGCTATGCGTTTCGGATTCAGATGAACGGCGTTTCGATCCTCTAGGGACCGGCGCGGGGTGTGAGGCTACGTGAAACGACTCGGGCGCCGCTGGCGCGACTTCGACTGGTTGATGCTGTTCCTGACGCTGGTCCTGATGGGTTTCAGCGCGGTCACCATCTACAGCGCCGATGGCGGCGGCCCGATCACGGCCTCGAATCTGGGCGTGCGCCAGTTCGCCTACGGGTTGATCGGCATCGTGGTCATGTTCTTCGTGGCCAGCATTGATTACCGCATCCTTGGCTCGCTGGCGTGGATCATTTACGGTGGAGCCGTGGCCGCGCTGGCGCTGGTGCTGGTCCCCGGCGTCGGGACCGAAATCGCCGGCTCGCGCCGCTGGTTCGACCTCGGCGTGACCACCATCCAGCCCTCCGAGTTCGCCAAGGTCGCCACGGTGCTGGCGCTTTCGGCGTTCGTCGCCTCGCGCGGCGAAGCGATGCAGGAGTTCGGCAACGTCATCCTCTCGGGCTTGATCGTCGGCGTGCCTTTCCTGCTGGTGTTCCGGCAACCGGACCTCGGGTCCTCGCTGGTCTACATCGTCATCTGGATCTCGGTGATGACGGTGGCGCACATGCGCAAGCGCTACTGGGCCATCCTGATGGTGGCGGCCCCTGCTGTCGTCATCGGGGCGTGGGAGTTCCTGCTGCAGGACTACCAACGCGCCCGCTGGACCGTGTTCCTCGATCCGGAGGCGGACGCCCGGGGCGAAGGGTTCAACCTGATTCAGGCTCGTATCAGCATCGGCTCCGGCGGTCTGAGCGGCTTCGGGATTTCCGGCGGCACCCAGAGCCAGCTCGGTCTGCTGAAAGTGCGCGAGTCCGACTTCATCTTCGCGCACGCCAGCGGCATGTTCGGCTTCATCGGCATGACGGCGCTGATGCTGACCTTCGTGCTCCTGCTCTGGCGCTGCCTGCACGTCTCCGAAGTGGCGCGCGACACGCTGGGACAGGCGCTGGCGGTCGGCATCTCCGGCATGATCTTCTTTCAGGCGTTTGTCAACATCGGCATGAACATCGGCCTGATGCCGGTGACAGGCATCACCTTGCCCTTCGTCAGTTCCGGCCTAACCTCACTCTGGGCGTTCCTGATCGCGCAGGGGTTGCTGCAAAGCGTTTTGCTGCGGCAACGCAAGCTCGCCTTTCAGCCCGACTGACGCATCCTCCAGCGGGCGCATCGCCAGCGCGTAGAGTTCGGCGCGCGGCAGCCCGGTGATGGCTGCGGCCTCGCGCGCCGCCTTGCTGGGGCTGAGACCGGCCCGTCGCAACGAGGCCACCACCGCCGCCGCGTCATCGCCGCTGCTCTCCGCCGCCTCCGCCGCGCCGCCAATGACGACCACGATCTCGCCCCGGGGCGCGTGGTCCGCCGCCCATGCCGCAAGATCTGCCAGCGTGCCGTGCCGGATTTCCTCGTGCATCTTCGTCAGCTCACGCAGCACCACGGCCTCGCGGTCACCCAATGCAGCGTGCAGGCCGCGCAGCGATTCCGCCAGCCGTTGCGGTGATTCGAAGATGACCAGCGGCCAACCAGTCGCCGCCGCCTTGCCGACAAGGAGGTTGCGGGCGCCAGCCTCACGCGGCAGGAAACCCAGCATGATGAATGGCCCGTCCGCGACCCCAGAGGCGCTGACCGCCGCAGCGAGCGACGACGGCCCCGGAACCGGCGACACCGAGTGCCCCGCCGCCAGCGCCGCGCGCACGATGCCGGCGCCGGGGTCGGAAACACCGGGCGTGCCTGCATCCGTTATCAGCGCGACATCGCCTTCCGCCAGCAGTTCCAGCAAGCGACGCTCCCGCTGGCGCTGGTTGTGCTCGTGGTAGCTCAGGAGTGGCGTGCTGATACGAAAGTGATCGAGCAGCCGTTTGCTGTGCCGGGTGTCCTCGGCCGCAATCACGGGGACCTCTCCCAGCACGCGCAGCGCGCGGGCCGAGATGTCCTCCAGATTGCCGATTGGCGTGGCCACGATGTAGAGCGTGCCCATGAATTCTCCGCGCCCCTCCGGACCCGCGCCATCACCCAGCCAGCACTATACTGGTGTACGGACATGTCTGCCGGGGCGCAGCATTGCAGGAGGATTTTGATGGCCAGCGCGCAGGCAGGCGCCAACCAGCAGGCCGGAGGCGCCGCAGCGGGCGCCTACCAACAGACATCATCGTTGTACCGCAAGTACCGCCCGAACTCCTTTGCGGCGGACGAGCTGGTCGGCCAGAATCACATTGTTCGCACGTTGCAGAACGCGGTTCGCCTGAACCGCGTGGCCCACGCCTACCTGTTCAGCGGCCCGCGCGGCACCGGCAAGACCACGACCGCCCGGCTGCTGGCCAAGGCGGTCAACTGCCTTGCGGAAGACCCGGCAGCGCGCCCCTGCAACGCCTGCGCCAACTGCATCGCCATCAACAGCGGCTCCTCCCCCGACATCATCGAGATCGACGCCGCCAGTAACCGTGGCATCGACGACATCCGTGACTTGCGCGAGAAAGTGCGCTACGCGCCGACCCAACTCCCCTCCAAGGTGTACATCATCGACGAGGCGCACCAGATCACCGGCGCCGCCGCCAACGCGTTCCTCAAGACGCTGGAAGAACCGCCTGCGCACAGTCGCTTCATCCTCGCCACTACCGACCCCGAGGAACTGCTGGCGACCATCGTGTCCCGCTGCCAGCGGTTCGAGTTCCGCCGCCACAGTGCGGACGACATGGCGGGGCGCATGCGCACCGTCGCAACCGCCGAGGGGATCGACGTCGATGACGACGCGCTGCTCCTGATTGGCCGGCATGCGACCGGCAGCCTGCGCGACGCGCTCGGCCTGCTGGAGCTGCTCGCCATGCAGGCGGGCGGCGCCGCCACCATCACCGCCGACGATGTCCGGGCGGCGCTCGGCCTGAGCCGCAACGAGCGCATCGAACAACTGGCCGCCGCGCTGGCAGCGCGTGACGCCGCCGCCGGGCTGGCGCTGGTGCAGGCGGCGGTCGACGAAGGCGAGGATCCGCGCCAGCTCAACCGTCAACTGACGAGCTACCTGCGCACCCTGATGCTGGCGAAAGCCGCCGGCGACAGCGAAGACGCACGCGCGGGCGAACTCGCGCGGCAGTTCTCGCTCGCCGATCTGGCGGCCCACGCCCAACAGTTCGCCGAGATCGACTTCACGATCAAGCACTCGCCGTTTCCACAACTGCCACTGGAAATCGCCATCGTCGCGGCCTCGGCTGGCCGCGAGCCGGCGGCGCAAAGCGCGGCGCCAGCGGCCAACTGGGAGCCCAGCCCGGCCCCATCCGCGCCACCGGCGTACAACGACGCGCCGCCGGCCTCGCCACGGCTCACCTCCCTGCGCGACCGAGTGCGAAGCCCCAGTGGCCGGGACGCCTCGCCGGCCGGCGGCAGCC